>NZ_JAKGBF010000004.1:0-414226 GCF_021530695.1 Pseudoalteromonas sp. OF5H-5 | reverse complement strand
TAGAGTCAACTGAAGGGCCGTTGAAGACTACAACGTTGATAGGCGAGATGTGGAAGTGCTGTGAGGCATTAAGCTAACTCGTACTAATTACCCGTGAGGCTTAACCATACAACGCCAAAGTGGTTTACTAGAATTGTTCCAGACAATTCCTAGCATGACCTCCATCCATGGAGGCCTTAGCTAACAGAAGTTAATAGACTAAAGTAGACAAAAGAATTTAATCGCTTTTTCCAGATTTAAGAATTAAACAAGGTGACCAACCTAAGCGGTATCGCGAAATTGGTTCACCTTGCGCAAATGGAATGCTCGTGCGAGGCACGATGTCATTAGACATTTGCCCCCAGTTTTCCTGGTGACTATAGCGTTTTGGACCCACCTGACCCCATGCCGAACTCAGAAGTGAAACAAAACAGCGTCGATGATAGTGTGGATCACCCATGTGAAAGTAGAACATCGCCAGGACCAAATAAGAGAAACCCGTTGCAGCAATGCGACGGGTTTTTTGCTGTTTGGGGTATAGAAAATCTCGCGAGGTAAACTCGCTCCTACCGCAGTATCAGCACAGCACGGTAGGAGGTGGTTTACCCGCCGATGGGTTGTAATGAAGTTCCAGTAAAAAACATGTACATTAAAACCCGTTTCAACACTCGCTCCCAGCAGATACACAGCGTTAACTCTCATTGAAGTTTTGTATTCTTTCTTTAATTTTAGTGCTAGAAATTCCTTGGGTATAAGGGATATAAACAACCTGAATATTTTGTGGTGCTAAAGCTGCTTCCAATGCCTGCCAGCGGGGTGTGTGTTGCCATTCATCACCGCAGATCACAAGGTTTACTCTTTGTTGTGCGATCCAGAGCGCTGCTCGCTCAGTATCAGCCATTGGTGCACCGACTAAAACCGCTTTATCTACGCATGCTAATGCCTTAATAATACTTAAGCGCTCGTCTTGATCCATTATTGGCGGTCGTCCCTTACTTTTTAACGCAAAAGCATCCGGTGCGACCCCAACAACTAAGTAGTCTCCGTATGATTTCGCTAACGACAAATACGTTAGGTGACCAGGGTGAAGCAGATCAAAAAAACCAAGCGCTAAAACACGGCACGGTTGTTGTGATTTCATCTGCTTTTGTACGAACTGCATAAGATTTTTTAAAAGACCGTCATGAGGTTTGAACGTTAATAGCACCTTAATCATGGCATGCATTTTTTTGAAGTTGCCTTTTTTCCACTCAGTGTAGAGGTGAGAGTAGGCATAACAGTAATATAAGTAGGAATCTTGCATAATATTCGGGGCGCAGACGATGGTATCAAAATTTGTGTCAGGTATTTTCCAATCCAGCCCATATAATGCTTGTAAGATTTGCTCTGGATACTGGGGATAACAAATTTCTCCAGCAGGTGAGCTGATGCTCACAACTTGAATAGCAGAGAAACGCGTCACTCTATTCCAAGTAAAAGGTACGTCTTGCATCCATAAACCTGATATTGTGTCTCCAGTGCTTTGCTCTGTGGCATAACCGCAAAGGTCAAGCACTAAGCCTGATTGGTGGCGAAAACATCGAGGGTTTATAAGTCCATAGGATTGCGCTTCTTCCTGCCAGCCAAGATGCTGTAAATGTTCGATTACGCTTTCCATGTGAGACCAGTCGATACCAATATCAACATCTTTATCATTTTCTAAGAGTTGACCTTCACGCTCTAACCCAAGCAAAGTACCAGCCGTAGGAAAAGCATAAAATCCCGCCTTTTTTAAGGATGATAATGTTTGTAGTAATAGGTGTAATGCATTTTCAGGAGTTAGTTTAGTTGAGCTCGCGCTTTCATGTATTGGTACTTCGGATGATTGAACTGCTGCAATGTTTGTCAGTGCGTCATGCTGCAAGCGCCACCCTAGCGCTTGATAGAAGGTTTGAGCGGCGAGTGGTAGTTGTCTGTTTTGTTGATAACTGCGAGCGAGAATATAATAGCTATCTGGTACATCTGGGTGTTTATGCAGCAGTGCTTCAAGCTGTTCAATCCATTCACTCCCGGCTTGTCTACGCTGTGCCAATTGTGCGAGATATAAAATAACCTGCTGAGTAGGCTGTTGTTGATATAGTTGCTGAAATGCTTGCTCTGCTGCTTGGTCTTGGCCCGAAATAAAATACTCGATAGCCTGTGTCATCTTTTTATTAAGCTGTGACTGTGTAATTACTGTGTCTTTCTGCATCGATTAAATACCTTGTTGTGCTGCTTTTAGTTTTTGTAGTCACAGAGTCCATGTTTTGATAACCCACTTTAATGGATTTGATGTGTTTAATGTGAAGCCGCTAGCAATTTTATACTGCTGCACGCTCAGGCATTTTGCCAACCAGCGGAAGCTTCACTATGATTACTTTAAATCAGGAAATCGGAGAGCGAAAGTGCTACCAATTTTAATTATAGTTTCTTCTCTGACAGTACTCGCCCCTGATGAATTGTTTAAGACATTGCAGGTTATTCAAGATTTAAACATCTCTAACCCAACACAAGCAACTCGAGTATATGAAGCAGCGTTACCCAAACTTCCAGAACAGCCTTCTAAAGGTATCTATGAGTTACATCGCGCCGGTTTAGAAGCTGCAATTAAAACAAACGATACGGTCAGAATTCGTGAAATAGTAGCGCTATTTTCCGACAATACTGAGTGGCTTGCGTATTTGCAGTCCGAAAAGGGGCAAATTGCAAATTACCTCGCGATTTATTATCGCCGGATCGGTAAGCCTGCGCTTGCACAAAAAAACTATGAATGTGCACTTAAGTACTCAACTCACGAGCAAAGGCCACTTATCGTTAATAATCTTGCCGTTTTATATCGAACAACAGGGCAGTTAGAAGAAGCAATCAATATTTTAGCGCCGACATTGTCTGAGGTGAAGGATGAACAACTGGAAGCGGCACTTAACAATAACTTAGCTAATGTTTATTTTGATATGAGTAAGTATCAGCATGCTGCAAGACTATATAGGCAAGCTTTCCTCTATCATCAAAAAGCAGAGCAAGCATACGAAGCGAGTTATACTGGGTTAAATTTATTAAATGTTTACCTGCTTGCCAATCAGTGGAAAAACTATAGGCGCTATATAAATACAGTGAAAACTCAGCTAAGTGCGGTAGAGGATAAAGAATTATCTATTGTGTTTACTTGGCAGGAGCTAATTTTTCAAAAAAGTAGAAATGGCATACAGCCAAAAGCAGATCAAGTTGAGTTTCTTATTTCGACTTTACCCATATTGCTCCAAAGTGATTACGGCAGCAATATGGAGAAATATGTTTATACATTACAGCTCCCAGAGTTGATTGCATCTTATAATGCGCTGTTATCTGAGCAGCAAAAAGTGGCCGCCAGTGTATCGACGGATACTTCGCTATTGGAAGTTGCGCTATCTTGGTGTGAACACTAATCCATCACAAAAAACTATTACCACAGCACTACTCTTTATACTTTGAATAGTAGATGTATCAGGTGAGGCTGATAAATAATGAGTACCTTTGACTCAACCATCACAGAGTAAAATCAAAGGTCAAAAGCGAGTTCAGAGTTAGAAAGTCCACGCTAGGTGTAGCTGGGGAACAGATTCATTGGTATCTGTGCCAAGTTTGTTACGCCAATATTGCCATTCAACACCTAACATTAATTGATTGTCAGGCATGCCCATTGCATAGCCGAGATCCCATTGTAGAATTGGCTGCGCGAGCAACCAGCCTTTTACGTCATTACCCAACTCGTTTTCTCGCTCGTCAATATATTCTACGTGACCTGTGAGATAGAACTTTTGCTCGCCAATTGTAAAGGGGTAACCCCAAGCGAGATCTATCATCCAACTATCACTTTCTTTAGGCGCACCGCCATGACTAATACCTTGGCTGTCGTCTTGATAAAGTGTGAATGTAGAAGAGAAAAAATTGAACCCGTCAAAATTCCAATTTACTTTGACACCAGGCAAGTATTTCATCACCTTAGCGTCTCCGGCTGCGTTGAAACCCATCGTTAAGCTAACGTCAGCTATGGCGTCGAAAGAAGACTTAAAGCCAGCAACCTTTGACATCGACAAGCTTGAATACCACTCTCCATAAAAGTCACCATCTTGGTAACCATCACGAAGGTTATCTTTGCTGTAATCGATAAAGAAGAAATTATCGCCGTAGCGATATCCAGACGCATGTTGTAATGAGTAAACCGTTGCCGTTGCTTCGTTTCTGCTAAACGGGTTTTTGAAATCACCATGGTTTATATGTAGTTGCGTTGTACTCCAATCAGCAGCATAACTAAATGTGCTAAAAGCGAGTGAGGAGGAAATGATGAGCGTGTTGATTTTCATTTATTAATTCGGATAGCGTTAAAAATGAAAGTATAACAAAAGCGCCCAAAGTTGGGCGCGTAAACCGAATAAATTATGCTTTATTTCTTCTTATGCAGATAACGGTAATGGCGGTGAAAGCCAAAATGAAACAGTAATAAGAAGAGCTAGATACGTCCCAAGGGCTGATTTTAAAAGTGGCCCCGAGTAACAGTGCTTGTGCACCATAGGGTAAAGAGCCTTGCATAACACAAGCAAAAATATCTAATAAGCTTGCCGAACGCTTAGCTGAGATCTTTCCATCTTCAGCCAGTTTTTTAGCAACAGGGCCTGCAACTATGATACTTACCGTGTTATTTGCGATACACAAGTTACTTGTTAGCACGAGTGCAGCAATGCCGAGTTGATCAGCAACTTGACGGTGCCATTTCGCGATAATGCTGGTAATTTTTTGGATCTGTTTGGCTAAAAAATCTAGGCCGCCATTGATACGAATAAATTCAGATAAACCACCAATGAACATCGACAGCAAGAAAATCTCCTGCATATCACTAAAGCCTTTATAGATATCGTTTAAGAACGCAGCGCCTTGATAGTCACCGGCAAAACCCATACAGCCAGCAAAAACGATACCACTAAAGAGCACAACAAAAACATTGATACCAATCACCGCCAAGACCAAAATAAATGCGTATGGTAAAACTAATAACCAATCAAACGGCTTGGTTTCTACAATCTGCGGCTCTGGTGTTAAAAACACCAAGAGTAAAACAGTCAGCAGTGCAGCTGGTAGGGCTATTTTTAGATTCTCTCTAAATTTATCTTTCATTTCACAGCCTTGCGTTCGCGTTGCTGCAATTGTGGTATCAGAAATAATGGATAAGTTATCGCCAAACATTGCGCCCGAAACGATGGTACCAGCCATAAGTGCTGGATCAATTCCGGTTTTCATCGCGACGGCAACAGCAATAGGTCCAATTGCACCAATTGTGCCCATGGAGGTTCCCATTGCGGTAGAGACGACAGCAGAAATAAGGAACAAGCCGGGTAATAAAAATGCCGGAGGAATAAGTGATAAACCGGCGTTAACCACAGCGTCAACACCGCCGGTGGCACTTGCAACCGCAGAAAAAGCACCTGCTAATAAATAGATGAGGCACATGGTGATGATATTGCTGTGTCCTGCGCCTTGAATAAAAGTTTCGACACTGCGGTTGATGGTATCTTTATTAAGTAAAAAAGCGAGAACGATGGCTGGTAAAATCGCAACAGGAGCCTTTAATTGATAAAACGCATAGTCAACGTCTTGCGATTGCAAATACAATCCTGCGCCAAGAAAAATTCCTACAAAGGTCAACAGCGGCAATAATGATAGTTTTGCCTTTGTTTGATTGTAATTTGGTTGCATAGCACTCCCCAACAATAAAGCACAGCCAATAGCCAGCTGTAAAACCGCACAACACACCTAATACCAATTGTATTAATTCTCCAACCAATTTGAAGGGTGAGTTAGCATATTAGCGTCGTTAAAAATTTCTCATTTAGAACAACTAAATAGCAAAATTTTTGCCTAGCTACTAAAGCTATTTCTCCGCTTCAAAATAGCCCATTTACTTAATGCAATTGGTATAAGATGAAAATCTCTCAACTTCAATAGGTGAGCGAGCGCGGCAGTTTATATGTTTAGACGTCTAAAGTCTAATGTTTTATTATTTTCAACTTAACTGACTATGACACACAGATACGGTAAACTCTACTCCCGCAAAAACACATTTCTATTATCCGGTTAGCCATCGTTGCTGCCTTGTGGATAATCAACATCGCAAATAAAAAGGGTAACGTATGACAAGAATAGGTATTTACGGTGCGAATGGCAGAATGGGGTTAGCATTGATTGAAGCCTGTTATTTGTCGAAACAAGTAGAGCTGGCCAACGCTTTTGTACGAGATAATTCACAATATCTTGATAAAGCAGTTAATCAATTGCAGCCTCAAGCAGACGCAAATATCTGTTTTAGCTCCGAGCAAAGTAAGCTTGAAAATGTTGACGTATTAATAGACTTCACTTTGCCAGAGGGCATGAAGCAGCATTTATCAGCTGCAATTGCCGCTAAAAAACCGATGGTGATCGGTACTACTGGACTGACAGCAAGTGAAATGGCGCTGTTGGTGGAAGCCGCAAAAGATATCCCAATTGTGTTTTCTCGCAACTATAGCGTTGGTATTAACCTGCTACTTAACTTAGTACAAACAGCCGCACAAAAGCTGGCTGACGAGATGGATATTGAAATTTTCGAAGCACACCATCGCAACAAAATCGACGCGCCCTCAGGTACTGCGCTCGCTATCGGAGAGGCGATTGCAGAAGCAAAAGGCTGGCAACATGATGAGGTTGCGGTTTACGACCGAAGTCAGAGCCATGAAGCGAAATCTCAACAAGAAATCGGTTATTCGGTCCTTAGAGCGGGAGATATAGTAGGTGAACATACAGCTTACTTCTCGACAATGGGGGAAAGGCTTGAATTAACACATAAAGCAGCGTCGAGATTGACCTTTGCATCAGGTGCTGTAAGGGCTGCGCAGTGGCTAAAAGATAAACCAGCAGGCCTTTATGATATGCAAGATGTGCTAGATTTAAAGAAGTAAGTATAACATTTTGAGGCTTTAAAGCAAAAAAAGAGTTTAATGGCTTATTTTTATAATTTTTGTGATTTGTATTAGACGAAAAGGCATTCATGCTGTAGACTATAACGAATTTGCCAAAATTTTAATAACTGCGTGTTACCAAGCGCTTTGTAGACGGGATGTTGAGCGTTTTGCTTTCGCCCGTTTTTTACTATTAGGAGGTTAACTTGACTAAATCCGCTCTGTTAGTCCTTGAAGACGGCACGGTGTTTCGCGGTACTGCTATCGGTGCTGACGGTATGTCAGTCGGTGAGGTGGTATTCAATACGTCAATGACGGGGTATCAAGAGATCTTAACGGATCCTTCATACGCGGAACAAATCGTTACGCTTACTTACCCACATATCGGCAACACCGGTACTAACAGCGAAGATGAGGAAGCGGACAAGATCTGGGCAAAAGGCCTAGTGATCCGCGACTTACCACTGCTTGCGAGTAATTTCCGTAACGAACAATCATTGAGTGATTACTTGAAAGAACGCAATATCTTAGGGATCGCAGATATTGATACTCGTAAACTAACTCGCATTTTACGTGATAAAGGCGCTCAAAACGGCTGTATCATCGCAGGTGACGAAGTAGACGAGCAAAAGGCGCTAGAAGCGGCGCAAGCATTCCCTGGCTTGAAAGGGATGGATTTAGCAAAAGTAGTAACAACAGAATCTCAGTTTGAATGGCGTGAATCAAGCTGGACTCTAGGCGAGGGCTTTAAAACGCTTTCTGCTGAAGAAGAAAAATTCCATGTTGTTGCGTACGATTTTGGTGTGAAAAAGAACATTCTTAGAATGTTAGTTGATAGAGGCTGTAAGTTAACCGTTGTTCCAGCAGAAACCTCCGCTGCTGACGTACTTGCATTAAACCCTGATGGTGTCTTCCTATCAAATGGCCCTGGCGACCCTGAGCCATGTACTTATGCCATTGAAGCAATCAAAGCATTTTTAGAAACAGATACACCTATTTTTGGTATTTGTTTAGGCCATCAGTTATTAGCACTCGCTTCTGGTGCGAAAACAGTAAAAATGAAGTTTGGTCACCATGGTGGTAACCACCCGGTTAAAGACTTAGATCGTGATGTCGTGATGATCACTGCACAAAACCACGGTTTTGCTGCTGATGAAGCAACGCTTCCTGATACGCTACGTGCAACGCACAAGTCACTGTTCGATGGCACACTGCAAGGTATTCACCGTACTGATAAGCCAGCGTTTAGCTTCCAAGGTCACCCTGAAGCAAGTCCTGGTCCACATGATGCGGCACCGCTATTCGACCATTTCATTGAATTAATGCAATCTCGCAACGCTTAATTAGACCGGAGTAATAATGCCAAAACGTACCGACATAAAAAGCATTCTGATTTTGGGCGCAGGCCCAATCGTTATCGGCCAAGCATGTGAATTCGATTACTCTGGTGCTCAGGCCTGTAAAGCGCTTAGAGAAGAAGGCTATAGAGTTATTCTTGTAAACTCTAACCCTGCGACTATCATGACTGACCCTGAAATGGCGGATGCAACTTACATCGAGCCTATTCACTGGGAAGTGGTAGAAAAGATCATCGAAAAAGAAAAGCCTGATGCGGTGCTGCCTACTATGGGTGGCCAAACAGCTCTTAACTGTGCGCTAGACCTAGATAAGCACGGTGTGCTTGCTAAACATGGCGTTGAGCTAATTGGTGCGACTGCAGATGCAATCGATAAAGCGGAAAACCGCGAGCGTTTTGACGCGGCGATGAAAAATATTGGCTTAGAATGTCCTCGTGCTGAAATTGCACACTCAATGGATGAAGCGCACGATATCTTAACTCGTATCGGGTTCCCATGTATTATTCGTCCTTCATTCACGATGGGCGGCACCGGTGGTGGTGTTGCGTATAACATGGAAGAGTTTGACGAGATTTGTACTCGTGGTCTTGACCTATCACCAACAAATGAGCTGCTTATCGATGAAAGCCTATTAGGCTGGAAAGAATATGAGATGGAAGTGGTTCGTGATAAAAACGACAACTGTATCATCGTATGTTCAATCGAAAACTTCGACCCAATGGGCGTACACACTGGTGACTCAATCACAGTTGCACCAGCACAAACGCTAACTGATAAAGAATATCAAATCATGCGTAACGCCTCGATGGCGGTACTTCGTGAAATTGGTGTTGAAACTGGTGGTTCAAACGTTCAGTTTGGTGTCAATCCTGTTGATGGCCGTATGGTTATCATCGAGATGAACCCGCGTGTATCGCGTTCTTCTGCACTTGCGTCAAAAGCAACGGGATTCCCGATCGCTAAAATCGCAGCCAAGCTTGCCGTAGGTTATACGCTTGATGAGCTTCAAAACGACATCACAGGTGGTGCAACTCCAGCATCATTTGAGCCGTCAATCGACTACGTAGTGACTAAGATCCCTCGTTTTAACTTCGAAAAATTCGCAGGTTCAAACGACCGTCTAACTACGCAAATGAAGTCGGTTGGTGAGGTAATGGCAATTGGTCGTAACCAACAAGAATCATTACAAAAAGCACTACGAGGCCTAGAAGTGGGTGCAACGGGTCTGAACCCAATCGTTGCACTAGACGCGCCAAACGCAAAAGAAACGATCATCCGTGAATTACGCGAGCCAGGTGCTGAGCGTATTTGGTACATTGCTGATGCGATGCGTCACGGTATGTCTGTTGAAGAGGTATTTGAACTCACTAAAGTTGACCCTTGGTACCTAGTGCAAATCGAAGACATCTTAAAAGATGAAGCGACAATCGCTGAAGTGGGCATGGCAGGTCTAAACAAAGACTTCCTGCGCCGCTTGAAGCGTAAAGGTTTCTCAGATGCTCGCATTGCCGAAATCGCAGGCGTATCAGAAAAAGAAATTCGCAAGAAGCGTCACCAGCTTGAAATTCTGCCTGTTTACAAGCGCGTAGACACATGTGCTGCAGAATTTAGCTCAGACACTGCTTACATGTACTCAACGTATGATGAAGAATGTGAAGCGAATCCTTCTGACAAAGACAAAATCATGGTTATCGGTGGCGGTCCTAACCGTATCGGTCAAGGTATCGAATTCGATTACTGCTGTGTACACGCAGCCCTTGCGATGCGTGAAGATGGCTATGAAACTATCATGGTTAACTGTAACCCAGAGACAGTTTCAACAGACTACGATACGTCTGATCGCTTATTCTTCGAGCCAATTACACTGGAAGACGTGCTAGAAATTGTCCGTGTTGAAAAGCCAAAAGGCGTGATCGTTCAGTATGGTGGTCAAACTCCACTTAAACTGGCACGAGACCTTGAAGCGAATGGTGTGCCAGTGATTGGTACTTCTCCTGACGCTATCGACCGCGCAGAAGACCGTGAGCGCTTCCAACAGCTTGTAGAGCGTCTAAACCTACTACAACCAGAAAACGCGACGGTAACCTCACTAGAAGAAGCGGTTGCTAAATCACAAGAAATTGGCTTCCCACTGGTTGTTCGTCCATCATACGTACTTGGTGGTCGTGCAATGGAAATCGTGTACGATGAAGACGACTTACGTCGTTACATGACAGAAGCGGTGTCTGTTTCTAATGAAGCACCAGTACTACTTGACCGTTTCTTAGATGATGCAATTGAAGTAGATGTTGATGCTATCTGTGACGGTGAGAACGTTATCATCGGCGGTATTATGGAGCACATTGAGCAAGCAGGTGTTCACTCGGGTGACTCGGCTTGTTCATTGCCTGCACACACGCTGCCGCAAGATATTCAAGATGTGATGCGTAAGCAAGTCCGTGACATGGCGCTGGAGCTAGGTGTTGTTGGTCTGATGAATACCCAGTTCGCGGTGAAAGACGGTCAAGTTTACCTGATTGAAGTTAACCCGCGCGCTGCTCGTACAGTACCATTTGTTTCAAAAGCAACAGGCGTTGCACTTGCAAAGGTTGCTGCACGTTGTATGGTTGGCCAGTCTCTTGAAAGCCAAGGTGTAACGAAGGAAGTTATCCCTCCATATTACAGTGTAAAAGAAGTGGTATTGCCATTCGCTAAGTTCCCAGGTGTTGACCCAATGCGTGGTCCAGAGATGCGCTCGACGGGTGAAGTGATGGGGGTTGGTGAAAACTTCGCCGAAGCATTCGCAAAAGCCCAATTAGGTGCATCAAACACTTTACCACGTGGCGGCCGCGCGCTACTATCTGTGCGCAATGGTGATAAGGCACGCGTAGTTGAACTAGCTAAGACAATGAAAGCAATTGGTTTTGAGTTAGATGCAACGAATGGTACGGCGAAAGCGCTTGAAGAAGCGGGTATTGAAGTACGTCGTGTAAACAAAGTATTCGAAGGCCGTCCTCATATTCTTGACCGTATCAAGAATGGTGAGTACAGCTATATCGTTAATACTACCGAAGGTCGCCAAGCTATTGAGGACTCGAAGGTGTTACGTCGTGGTGCACTTCAGCATAAGACTAACTACACCACTACGCTAAATGCAGCGTTTGCAAACTGTACAGCGAATGAAGCTGACGACAGAAGTTCTGTAAACTCTGTTCAAGAACTACACCAGCGTTTGAACTAAAAAGAACAAGGCCAGAGCGTCAGCTCTGGCAATGAGTGAGATACTTATGCAATCAATTCCGATGACAGTACGAGGCGAAGAATTGCTTCGTGATGAACTGAATCATTTAAAAAAAGTTGTTCGCCCGAAAATCGTTGCAGATATTGCAGAAGCGCGTGAACACGGTGATTTGAAAGAAAATGCTGAATACCATGCTGCACGTGAGCAGCAAGGTTTTTGTGAAGGCCGAATTCAAGAAATTGAAGCTAAGCTTTCGACAGCACAAATCATCGACGTGACTAAAATGCAGAACAACGGCAAGGTTATTTTTGGTAGTACTGTGACTATTGTGAATGTAGATACAGACAAAGAAGTAACTTATCGTATCGTTGGTGACGACGAGGCCGATCTTAAGAACAACTTGATTTCTGTTAATTCACCGATTGCGCGTGGGTTAATCGGTAAAGAACTAGATGATACAGTGAATATTCAAACGCCGAATGGCGCTGTTGAATATGAAATCATTGAAGTTGAATACAAGTAATCCTTTCTTTTAAAGCCTGCATCCGCGGGCTTTTTACTATAACAATCATTTCTACTTTTGCTGCTGTAATGCCGTGTAATTGCCATTTCTCTATATTCTTATAGCTTTGTTTGATGCCTGTATATTTTTTGGTACAAACAATTTTAGGAGAAAAGGATGTCATTTGAAGTCGATCAATTCAAAACAGAAGGGTTTGAATTGTTTATATCGAGTTGGAAATCTAAGTTGGCAGGCGCTGGCGCGCGGGACCTCTTCCTGAATCAACATTGTTTTTGGCGTACCATGCGTAGTCGCTGTGCGATTGACCTTAGTAAGCAGAGTGAGCTTTTGCAAGGGGTGAGCTTAGCGAGATACGATACCTACCTTATTCTTACTGCTTTGTTGTATACCAACAGCTTATACGCAAGCTCTGATTTAATCATTGGTTATAACCTGCCAGGCCACTTTTTTACCAGTGAAAGCTCAGAAGCTCGACACAGTTTTTCTCGTGAGTTACTTGATTCGCTCAAGCTCACTCAGCCCTTGTTTTTGGTTGATGAATATTTTGAAAATTTTGAGTTCAATACGATTGCTTATGACAAGCTTAATGAGGCTAATCCCGTTTGGCATGATATAAGCAGCGAATTAGGCACTTTACCCAGTTTAGTAAATACCACCCGCTCAGAGCACCAGCTGTCCTTGAACCTATTACACTTTGTACCGAAGCTTTTCTCTGGTAAGCAAATTGCCGAGCAACTAAATTATTTAATCTGAGCTTCGAATAATTAATGCCTTTCTAGCAGCTAGTTTTAGCGCTAGCTGCGTTGAATTCACTGCCAATAGCTAGCTATTGGTGCGTAAATTCGTCTGGTTATCCCTAAAACTCTCTGGCTAGATTAGGAAATAATTTGATGTAGTTAAAAAACAATGAGTTGGCTCATTCCTTATCCAAACCTCAGGTTATTTAGCTGAGATAGCGTAGGGGTCATACACATCTGACATAGTTTGAAACGAATTTGATTTAGACTTTTAGTGCGAGCTTGTTACACTCGGATTGTTCCCAAAACCAATCAGGCACCGGTTCATAAATGATATGTGCGTATGAGCCGGTATCTTTATCAGGAGAATAACCATGAGTTTATTAAAAAGCGCATTGTTTAAGACGTTGAAAAATAAGTCTACTCAGCAAGTCGCTTCAGTGGTATTGGATAAGGCCATGAAGCAGGGAAAAGAATACCTAGATTCAAGAAACACCAGCTGTGGTAACGATACAGATGAGTTGCTGTTAGGGTTACAGCATTTATTAGCACAAAAACCAAATGACGGTGTTTATTCAATCACGCTATCCACTTATCGAGTGAGAGTAAAAATCACTTCTGGCGCTATTTCCCATATTGATAAGATCTAATTTATTCCACTCACTATAAATTTTTATTCCTTCTTTTCGTCAATTGGTTGGACTTTTAATCATAAAGATCAACCAATTGGGTGTATGTATAAGCTACGACCTTCCCTTTGGATATCCGTTTTTAAGATTATGATGGCTTTTCCGTCGAGCCACTATTCCATAAAGTTATATAAAATATATTGTATACATTGTAATTTTAGTGTTAAAAACCTATAACCCAATCGGGTTTGGATACACAACAGGAAAGGTAAATGATGAAAATTACAAAACTCACTTTGGCGTTATCAGCGCTTACAGCGATAAATTCAGCCAACGCACACCAAGAATCACAGCGACTCTTTAAGCCGCTCGATGCATCGGTTCAAGTGGAAACGAACATTTCCCATGGCCATGAGCACAAAGATTTGCATGATAGAGCACCCGTTGCACAAACACCAACAAGGAGTATGCCGCTATTATCTGCTAAACACACGCCATTATTGCAAGCGCTGGCAGTGGGCCAAAGTGAAGCGATTGCTGCATGTGATTTAAATAGCTTAGCAAGTGCGAGCAGTAGCCAAATTGTTACTGAAATAAAGCAACAGGGTACGAGCTGTATCAATGCTTTGTTCTCCGCTGACAGCAGCATCCAAACACAAGTATTCACTTCAGATAAAATGTACGCTGCGGCGCAAAATGCCAAGTCGCTTTCGCAAAGCTATTCAGGCAACGGCAGTGCCGACCTCGAAGCGCTTTATTTATTTATTCGCGCTGGCTTTTATGTTGAGTTTTACAATGATCAGGTGACTTTCGCTACTTGGGTTAAGCCTGCGGTGAAAGATGCATTGGATGCTTTTGTTAGTAATAGCCATTTCTACGACGACAATGATGCTCATGGTAAAGTACTCGGTGAGGCTATTACTACAATGGATTCATCGGAACTACAAGGGCACTATCTGCCAGTTGTAAAAGCATGGCTATCTAAATGGAATGAAAGCTACGCTCAAAAGTGGAATATGCGCAGTGCGGTAAATGGCATTTTCACTATCTTATATCGTGGTCAGTGGAATGATAACTTTGTCGCTTTGATTAAAAACGATCAACAATTGGTGAGTTTACTAGGGAGTTTCACCGCACAAACTTGGATGGTAAATTCAGACTCTGAATATCTAATCATCAATGCTGCTAGCGAATTGGCTCGACTTAAATTATACAGTGGTGCAGCTATTCAAGAGTCAGTCGACACGCAATTAACCGCTTTATTCTCGCGTTATAACAGTTATGGTTTTGGCGATGGTGTCTGGTTAGCTGCGGCTGATGTCGCGACCTATTATGCTGATTGTGGCCAGTTTGGTATTTGTAATTTTGATAAAGAACTTGAGACCAAAGTACTTTCTCAACAACATAGTTGTAGCGATACAATAAAGATTAGAGCACAAGCGCTCACCGCTCAGCAATTGACTTCAGCGTGTCAAACCATGGAAGCGGAAGAAGGACGATTCCACACCATGCTGGAAACTGGCCGCTTACCGGTTGCCGATGATAACAATGATTTTCTACAAGTGAATATCTTTAATAGCAGTGCAGACTATAAAAAATATGCCAAAGCCATTTTTAAAATCAGCACCGACAACGGTGGTATGTATTTAGAGGGTAATCCTAGCGATGTGAATAACGTTGCTAATTTTGTTGCATACGAGGCCAGTTATGCAAAGCCGGATCATTACATCTGGAACTTAGAGCATGAATACGTACATTATCTTGATGGGCGTTTTGATCTTTATGGTGACTTTAATGCTCCGACTAAGCCTATCGTCTGGTGGAGTGAAGGGGTGGCTGAGTACATTGCAAACCTCAATGATAATCAAGCCGCAATAGATACAATCAAAGATGGCTCAGTATATACGCTAGCCGAAATATTCAGCACGACGTATGACGGTTTTGATCAAGATAGAATTTACCGTTGGGGTTATTTAGGGGTGAGATTCCTGTATGAAAAACACTTTGATGAAGTGCTCGCAATGCGACAGGAAACGCGACAAGCAAATTGGAATGCGTACCAAGCCCGTATGGACCGCCTCGCATCACAGTATCAATCAGAGTTTGTTCAATGGTGCAACGAGCTTGCCGCTGGTGGTCAGAATAACGCACCAACTTCAGTGATTAATGGCCCATACTCTGGTGACGTTAATCAAGCGATACTATTTTCAAGCCAAGGTAGTATCGATCCTGATGGTGATGCACTCACTTACCTGTGGCGTTTTGGTGATGGCAGTCAAAGTAATGAAGCCAACCCTACGCACAGTTATGTGCAAGCAGGCGAGTATCAAATTAGCTTAACGGTGAGCGATTCTAGCGGTTTGAATCACACTAGTAATACAGTGGCTACTGTAAGCTCAACGACTTCAAACAAACTACAGTCTGGCGTACCTGTCACGGTTGCGGGCGAGCAAGATGAACAAGTTGCATTTTCAATCGATGTCGCTGCTGGCACTGATAAATTAGTCATCAGCACGTCTGGAGGTACAGGTGATGCCGATCTTTACGTTAAGTTAGGCTCGGCGCCAACGTTCAGCGAGTATGATTGCAGGCCATACCAATCCGGTAACGAAGAGGTATGTGAAATCACTACACCTACCGCTGGCACCTATTACATTATGCTACATGGTTATAATCGCTTTGAAAGTGTGCAGTTGTTAGGGGAAATCGTAACAAATTCAACAATAGAGGACGTATGTCAGTCGCAGGGTAGTGTCTCTAATGGTAGATTAGCAGCGGATGAAACAATTTGCCTTGGAAGCCAAGAGCCGATGTGGTTTAGCCTTGAGAATGTAAGTGGTCAACAATCGGTGGTGATCAAAACAGCCCATGGTAGTGGTGATCTTGGGCTTGAATACAGCAATGCAGGATGGCCAAACGGCACTAATGTGGACGCAAGCTCGTTCAATCAAGGTAACCAAGAGTGCATTGAGATAAGTGCGCAATCTGAATATTGGGGATACTTGAAAGTGTCAGGCGCACCAACGGGGGCAGCGCTGAAGGTGTCTTATAATAAAGATGGTTGTCAGTAATTGCCTAATACTAAGGCAGAAATAATGGAAAGTAATTAAACGGGTGATACAGATCACAGTTATTACTTGTTCATAATTTTTTTTGTTATATTTTTGTAAAATAAGGGGCCTTTGGTCCCTTTGCTCATTTAAAAACATGCAAAAGGAATTAACTGATGTGCCGAGAAGGAGCTAGGCTGTAGTTTTAGACTGTATTAAAAGTTTAGGTTAGACACGAGGCACTCAGTGTTAAAAAAGTACTTTATTGCCATTTCCACTTGGTTAATGGTAGCCTTTTCAGTGACAGCCGCTGAAACCCAAATTCTTTACGTATATCATCATAAGCCGCCCTATATTATTGATCTAGAAGCGCAAAAAGGTCTTTATTTTGATTTAGCCAAACTGATTAATGCCGTGCAAAAAGAGCTGCAGGTAGAAGTACGTTTTGTACCACGTAAACGCTTAGATAAGCAGCTCGAACAGCAAACGCTCAAAGGTTTTATTTTAGGGGTAAACCCAGCTTGGTTTGATGACCGCAAAAAACAAAAGTATTTGTGGAGCGGCCCGTTAATGTATGACACGGACGAATTTGTCTCGCATGTAGAGCAGCCGTTTGAATATTATCACCCTAGCTCATTGTCCGGTAATCAAGTTGGCGCCATTGCTGGGTACTACTACCGCCACTTAGATCAAGGAGTGGAGCAAGCCAATATCCAGCGGGTGAACGTAAATTCCGAAGAAGCTCTATTGGAGATGATCCTCAAAAGGCGGGTGAGTATTGCGATCGTCAGTCGCTCTACGACAGAATATCTTGTTGCTAAAAATGGTTGGAAGCGAGTGTTTCACTTTTCTCAAAATCCTCATGAAACCTATTTTAGAGCAATATTGGCGCCTAAAAATTCAGCATCGGATTTTGAGGCGCTACAACAGGTGTTAGATTCCAAGCCTTTCAAAAAGCAACTGGTGAAATTGCTTAAAAGCTACCATCTTGCTTATTGAAGTAAGGGGGAAGGAGCGGTAGTTATTCTGATTTCAGGTTAGATACATCGCTCCGGTGCTTTAGCGATTACCAGCAATTATTACCAACTACCCGTGTTTTCCATTGACTGCCAAGGCTCGGCTGGAGGCAATGCATCACCTTGTTGGAGTAACTCGATAGAAATGCCATCTGGAGATTTAACAAATGCCATGTGACCACAGCGCGGTGGTCGGTTGATCACCACACCGGCATCTTGCAGCTTTTGGCAAAGTGCATAAATGTTTTCTACGGCAAAGGCCAAGTGGCCAAAATTACGACCACCAGTGTATTCTTCCGGATCCCAGTTATAGGTAAGTTCGATAGTAGGAGAAAAGCTTTGCTGCGCCTGCTCAACTTGATCAGGGGCGGCGAGATAAATTAAACTAAAACGGCCTTGTTCACTGTCATAACGTTTCACTTCAACGAGACCCAAGAGGTCGCAATAAAACTTCATGGATTCATCAAGATCGCGTACACGTACCATAGTATGTAAGTATTTCATTATGTATTCCGTTTAGACTCTAGTCAGCAAATTTTAAAGTGTTACACATCAGATTGAAAGGTCAACAGACCTCAGGCATCCCGATAAGCGGATAAAAAAGTAATTGATTTCTGGTAATTTTTAGCACTGCTAGTTAAGCTTTTGTGAGATTGAGAATTAACGATTCAAAAGGGCGCTCAACGATGGCAGAACTTCCTGAAGTAATAGATAGCATGACAGATATCGTTTCGTGCTTAAACACCAGCGAATCTTTGGAGCACTTCTTGTTGAATGTGCACTGTATTGTGCAAAAAATTACTTACGCGGACAATTTCTATGTGGTTTTGCAAAGACAAGATGGCGAGTTTGAGTTTCCCTATTTCCATGATGTCAAAGACAGTATTTCGCTCGAGGAATTAAATAGCCTAACTAGCACAGAAATAGACAAAACGCTTACTAGTTATGCGCTGCGCTCTGACAGTGTAAAGAACTATTCTGAGCATGCTTTGATGGCACTGACCGAGAAAGGGGTTATTGAAATGTTAGGCAGTTTCCCCAAGCAATGGCTGTGCTTTCCGCTAATCAATCGCGACAAGCATTTAGGCGCGTTTGTGATCCAATCCTACCGTCGTAGCGATGAATATTCAGAAGCCATGGTGGATTTGTTGTATACCGTCAGTCATGTTATTGCCTCTGCGATGGATGCATTTGCAAACCAGCAAGCACTCATTGAAGCGAATACAGCGCTTAAAACACATGAGCTTGAATTGGAAGCAATGGTAGAAAAACGCACCCATGAACTTAGTGTGAGTTTAGAAGAATTAAGAACAGAGGTCGAAAAGCGCAAATCACTTCAAGAAAAGCTAGAGTTTGACGCCTACCACGATAACCTTACGCAATTGGCGAATCGAAAATACCTATTTAACGAGCTGAATAAAATGTCTGCTCGCTCGATGCGACAGCCAGTAAATGTGTATTTAGGGTATCTCGATTTAGATAACTTCAAGCCGATTAATGATAATCACGGCCATCATAGTGGTGACGAGGTTTTGGTACATGTAGCAAGACGTCTACAAGAAGCGTTACGAGAGTATGATTTTGTTTGTCGTATTGGTGGAGATGAGTTTGTCTTTGTGATTAATGAAAAAATTGCCAGAGACTTGCTTGAAAGCTTAGCAAATCGCCTTTTGAGTGTGATAAATGAAGATATCTTGCTTACCAATGGTGAGTTGGTAAATGTCGGATGCAGCATCGGTATGGCGGTTTCTGAGGGCGTGGAATTCAGTGCGGAATCGTTATTAAAAGTTGCTGATCAAGCGCTTTATGAGTCGAAAGGAAAGGGTAAGAATCAGGTCTCATTTAGCTTCAAATAACACTGAATATAAGATTAATATTTTGTTATTTATCATGTTTTTATAAAATTTCATGATATTGTTCGTTGTCCTTTGCTTTAAGCAGATGATTGATTTAGGATCAGGCTTTATAGTCAGAAAAACATGGACATTATGATCATCAGGCTGATCCTTATTGCACTGTTTTGTTTTGCTATGACGGCAAAAGCAGTAGAAGTTCAAAATTTATATGAAGCCTCGCTGAGTGTTAGCGACAAATCTCGCGCAACGCGAGCGCAAGCGAGCCAACAGGCATTATTAAAAGTGTTGCAAAAGCTCACAGGTAAAGCCGATGATTTTTCTCACCCTTCTATCCAAGCGAGCCTTAAGCGCATCTCAGATTACATGCTGAGATATGAATATTATGATCGACAAGGCGTAACCAAAATAAAGGTGGAGTTTGAGCCTGGTAAGGTCGAAGATCTAGTCAGAGAAGCTGGCTTACCGCTTTGGGGCAACCGCCGTCCTATGGTCGCGATTTGGATGGTGATCGAAGATAACTTCCGCCGAGAGTTTGTTACGCAAGAAAGCTACCCTCAACTCGAACGCTTGATTTATGACACTGCGGACGAGTGGGGCGTGCCGGTCGTTGTTCCTCTGATGGATCTTGAAGATCGCAGTAATGTGAGTATCGCAGAGGTGTGGGGAAACTTTTCTAACGAAGTAGAAGATGCGTCATTGCGTTATGAGGCGGAGCGCGTTATCACCGCCCGTTTGTTCCAGCCGCCCCATACAAATTCTTGGCAGCTAGACTGGCGCTACACTGACGCTGAATATTTTGAGCCTGAGCAATATGTCGGTGACAAACAGCAAGTTATTATTGATATGGTGAATCAGCTATCTAGCACTTTAGCTCAGAAATATGTTATTGACCCTAATCTCACTTTTGAAGCCCATCGAACTGAAATTGTGGTTGAGCAATTACAGTCATTTAGGGATGTAGAAATGGCGAAGCGTCGTTTGCTATCTATGAGTACCGTGGTGGATGTTGATGTGATCTACCGTGCGAAAACAGCAGTGAAGTTTGCGATTGAACATACCTCAAGCGTATCAGACTTGCGTAAAACGATCGCATTGGAGCAAAGCTTTAAGGCGTACGAAGACCCAAGAGCCTATTATCAAATCGCAGACGAAAACAACCTTAAATACAATTGGGTGGATAAATAGGATGGAATCGCCACGTCAAATGGCGTTGCCAGTGACGCTGCCTGATGACGAAACCTTTGCCTCTTATTTTGGCGGTGAAGCGTCATTGGAAGTAAGCCACTTAAAAAATGGCCTTGCCCGTCGTTTAATCGGTTTTCAGTACACTTACCTGTGTGGGTTGGCAGATTCTGGCAAGTCGCACTTGCTTTATGCCACGTGCATTGAAGCGCAAGAACTTGGACTCTCGACTATTTTATTGTCAATGCGAGAAGTGTTGGATTTTGGCCCGTTAGTGTTAGATGGGCTCGATGCACTGGATGTAGTTTGTATAGACGATGTGCATTTGGTTGCAGGAGATGAAGCGTGGGAAAAAGCCTTATTTAACTTTTTCAATCGTTTTAATGAAAAAGGCAAATGCCTAGTGGTCACTGCCGATCTGTTACCCAACATGTTGAATTTGTCACTACCAGACTTAGAATCGCGCCTAACCTGGGGGACGACTTTTCAGATCCGCTCGATGAGTGACGATGATAAAGCCGAAGCTCTAGTAAAAAGAGCGCATATGCGAGGCCTTGAGCTCTCTGATGAATGTGCACGATTTTTGCTCACGAGATTGAGTCGTGATATGCGTGCGTTACTTGATGTATTGGATAAACTCGATCACGCATCCATGGCTGCGCAAAGAAAGTTAACAATTCCTTTTATAAAAGCCACTTTAAAGCTGTAACAGGGCTAGAATATCGCCTTGCAATTCAGTTATCATAAGAGATTAAATAACAGCAAATTACCTCAGCAAAGATCAGGTAGACAATGAATTTAGAAAATATTTTAGCGCAAGCGCTTGAAGCCGTTGAGCAGGCAAGCGAAATTGCGCACCTTGAGGAAGTTAGAGTTAACTACCTTGGTAAAAAAGGTGAGATCACAGGTCTTCTTAAAACGCTAGGCAAACTAGCACCAGAAGAGCGTAAAGACGCAGGTCAGGTGATTAACCAAGCGAAGACCCAAGTACAAGATGCGATTACGGTAAAACGTGAAGCGTTAGCCAATGCAGCACTTGAGCAGAAGCTAGCAGCTGAGACGATTGATGTGACGTTGCCGGGTCGTACAATGCCAGCCGGTGGCCTTCACCCAGTTACTCGCACCATTGAGCGTATTGAGCAGTTTTTTGGTGAGCTAGGATTTGCTGTTAAATCTGGCCCAGAGGTTGAAGATGACTTTCATAACTTTGACGCGCTAAATATTCCAGAGCACCACCCAGCGCGTGCCGATCATGATACTTTCTATTTCAATCCTAAATTGGTACTACGTACACAAACCAGTGGCGTTCAGATCCGTACTATGGAAGCTGAGCAGCCGCCTTTGCGAATTATCTCGCCAGGTCGTGTATACCGTAACGATTACGATCAAACACATACGCCAATGTTCCACCAAGTTGAAGGCTTGATGGTCGACACTAACGTGAGCTTTACAGAACTTAAAGGAATTTTGCACGATTTCCTACGCAACTTCTTTGAAGAAGATATGGAAATTCGCTTCCGTCCTTCATACTTCCCGTTTACAGAACCTTCAGCTGAGGTGGACGTAAAAGGTAAAAATGGTAAATGGCTTGAAGTACTAGGCTGCGGCATGGTGCACCCGAACGTACTGCGCTCGGTAGGCATTGACCCTGAAAAATACACTGGTTTCGCCTTTGGTATGGGGGTTGAGCGTTTGACGATGTTACGTTATGGCGTAACTGACTTAAGAGCTTTCTTCGAAAACGACTTAAAATTCCTAAACCAATTCAGATAAGAGCGACAAAAGTATGAAATTCAGTGAAAAGTGGTTACGCGAGTGGGTCAATCCAGCAATTGATACTGATGCGCTATCTGAGCAATTATCAATGGCGGGTTTAGAAGTTGATGGTGTAGACCCAGTTGCCGGTGACTTCCAAGGTGTGGTTATCGGTGAAGTGGTTGAATGTGGTCAACACCCAGATGCTGACAAACTTAGAGTAACAAAAGTAAATGTAGGCGAAGACGAACTACTAGATATTGTCTGTGGTGCCGCTAACTGCCGTGCCGGTTTAAAAGTGGCGGTTGCTAAAGTGGGCGCAACGCTTCCAGGCGATTTCAAAATTAAGAAAGCTAAACTTCGCGGTCAACCGTCTCATGGTATGCTGTGTGCGTTTGAAGAGCTTGGCATGGCGGAAAGTTCAGACGGTATTTTAGAACTCCCTATGGATGCGCCAATCGGTCAAGATATTCGTGAATACTTCGGCTTGAACGATGTAACTATTGATGTCGATTTAACGGCTAACCGTAGCGATTGTTTAGGGATCAAAGGTCTTGCTCGTGAAGTTGGGGTACTAAACAGCATCGACGTAACAGAAGTTGATATCACGCCAGTTACGCCAACGATTGATGATAAAATCTCTATTGAATTGGTAAACAGTGAAGCATGTCCACGCTACTTAGGTCGTGTGATCAAGGGTGTTAATGTTAAAGCAGAAACCCCGTTTTGGATGGTAGAGAAACTACGCCGCTGCGGTGTACGCTCAATTGACCCAGTTGTTGATGTTACGAACTACGTATTACTTGAGCTAGGTCACCCTATGCACGCGTTCGATTTAAGCCAAATCGAAGGTGGAATTAAAGTACGTAATGCCTTTGAGAATGAAGAGCTAGTATTGTTAGACGGCAACACGGCGAAGCTTAATCCATCAACACTTCTGATTGCTGATGATAATAAAGCACTTGCGATGGCAGGTATCTTCGGTGGTGAACAGTCAGGTGTTAGTGACGAGACAAAAGACATCTTGTTAGAAAGCGCGTTCTTTGCACCGCTTGCGATTGCAGGTCAGGCACGTAGCTACGGTTTGCATACCGATGCATCGCACCGTTATGAGCGTGGTGTAGACCCGGTACTGCAGCGTGATGCGATGGAAAGAGCAACAGGCTTGCTACTTGAAATCGTTGGCGGTGAAGCCGGACCGATTGTTGAAGCTGTGTCAGAAGCGGATTTACCAAAAGAGCGTCAAGTGACTTTACGCCGTGAGCGTTTAGACCGCGTGATCGGTTATCATATCGAAGATGCTAAAGTATCAGACATCTTGGCGCGTCTGGGCTTAGCAGTAACATTTGCAGGCGGCCAGTGGCAAGCTCAAGTACCAAGCTATCGCTTCGACATTAGTATCGAAGAAGACTTAATTGAAGAAGTTGCGCGCGTATTCGGTTACAACAATATTCCAAATGTGGCACCAACTGCTGCGTTAAAGATGACAGATCATCAAGAAGCACGTTTGCCTGTAGCGCGCTTTAGAGATGAGTTAGTAAGCCGTGGTTATCAAGAAGCCATCACATATAGCTTCGTTGATCCAAAAGCACAACAGCAGCTACACCCAGAAGCAGATGCATTAATTCTTCCGCACCCAATTTCGGTTGAAATGTCTGCAATGCGTGTAAGCCTGATGACAGGCTTGATCAATGCGGTTTCTTATAATCAAAATCGTCAACAATCGCGTATTCGCTTATTCGAAACGGGCCTTAAGTTCATCAAAGACGACAACGCGGAAAACGGCGTACGTCAAACCGCTGTGATCGGTGGTATCGCGTATGGTAATACGCATAACGAACATTGGTCAGTGCCTTCACGTAAAGTGGATTTCTTTGATGTGAAAGGCGATGTAGAAGCATTACTAGCGCTTTGTAACGATAAAGCACGCTTTAGCTTTAAAGCGGAAGTGAGCGATGGTTTGCACCCTGGTCAATCTGCTGCAATTTATGCAGACGGTAAAAAGGTTGGTTTCATCGGTGCAGTACACCCTCAGTTATTAAAGCCGTTAGAGCTTAAAGATACGCCATATGTATTTGAAATCGACATGGCTGCTTTAGAAAATCGCCTGCTTCCAGAAGCGGTTAGTATCTCGAAATTCCCATCAAATAGAAGAGATATTGCTATTTTAGTTGCAGATGACGTAAAAATAGGCGATATTTTAGAGTGCATTGAGAAAGTTGGCGGAAATCAATTAGTTGACCTAAACTTATTCGATGTGTACAAAGGGCAAGGGGTTGAACCTGATCATAAGAGTTTAGCCATTGCTCTAACATTACAAGCGGTTGATAGAACGCTCGAAGAGAAAGACATCAACGCGGTTGTAGAAAACGTGGTGGCCGAACTGGCCAAACAATTCAATGCATCGTTGAGGGACTAGATATGGCGCTTACTAAAGCCGACATAGCTGAACACCTATTTGAAAAACTGGGGATCAATAAGAAAGATGCCAAAGACTTAGTTGAAGCGTTTTTTGAAGAAATCCGCTCAGCGCTAGAAAACGGCGAGCAAGTAAAGCTCTCTGGGTTTGGTAACTTTGACCTTCGCGACAAGAAGGAACGCCCAGGTAGGAACCCAAAAACTGGGGAAGATATTCCTATCTCTGCGCGACGCGTGGTAACTTTTAGGCCTGGCCAAAAGTTAAAAACTCGTGTTGAGGTCGGCACAAGCAAAAACTTGTAATATAAGAAAGCCTTGGTGGTGATACCAAGGCTTTTTTTATATTGAAATAGTTTTGTCACATATTCAAGCTACACTCTGCGCCTGTTTGCGTTCCGTGGAGTGAGGAGCTTATGCGAGGAGCACACTCCTTAAGCAAGTTGTTTAAGAATATCTTTATTGCTTGGTTGTCTTGCACCTTTGTATTTTCAATTGTGGCCGCTTTCACTTATGTGCATCAGAAAGAGACCGCTAAATCCAATCTTGTCACCGTAGCGAGTCGAATCGTATCTGACATCAACAAAGAGTTTGTCGTTGTAGACGATACCTTAAAACATGCTATCCATCTTTCTCCAAATTGCGACCCTGAGGGTCTACACTACATGCGTAGATTGGTTTTTGAAAACCCAGGCATGAGCGAGATAGGGATCGTAGATAGTAAAGGGAAATTGGTCTGCAATTCTTTTGGGCAACTCACTCCACCTGTGAATACCAGCGCCCCAATAAAAAAGCCCGGGCTTAGATACTATGGCCCAATCATTACCGACTATTTAGAACTTCCTGCTTTTGTTTTAGCGCGCACGAGAGACGATGGTTATGAGGTAAATGTGTTGATGCCGGATCATTGGCTAAAGAGTATGCTTGATATCTCAGCTCATCATAATACCGATTTTGCTGCTTTGGTCGACAATAGCACTGGTGTGCCGGTTTTTTTAAATGGTAAATACGCTTTGCCAATCCGCCAAAAACTATTTCCAGTGGCTAATAGCCGCGCAGTAGAGGGGCTCTTTGATGATGCAAAGGTAAAGTTTGCGTATGTTGCAGCTATTCCAAGTTTGCCGCAGATGAGCTTAATTATTGCAAAAAATGATGAGCAACTAGTGAGTCTAGGGTGGTTGTGGCTAGTACTTTGGAGTGTGTTGTATTGTGCCTCTTGGGTTGGCCTCACGTTGTTATTAATCAGTTATGACAAGCGCCAGCTAAGCAGTAAAACACAAATATTAAGAGCATTGGCAAATGATGAGTTATTTAATGTGTATCAACCTCTCGTTAATGCACAGATACCATCGATAGTGGGCGTGGAAGTACTCATTCGTTGGCGTCACCCACTTGAAGGAGTGCTCGGCCCCGCTTACTTTGTGCCTGAAGCTGAGCGTGATGGTACTATTTTAGATATCTCGATAGCACAAGTCGAAAACGCTGTGCGTGATTTGACGGACATCTTAGTCGCTCAGCCAGACTTTAAGGTGTCTTTTAACGTTAATGGTTTACTTTTGGGTTCTAAACGCTATATCGATGCCTTACTTGCTGCAAAAAACCAAATATCTTCATTAACTATTGAATTAACTGAACGTGATGTGCTGACGCAGGCTCAAACGAAAACGGTACTAACCGAGCTCAAACGTGCTGGAATAGAAATCGCGATTGATGATTTTGGTACGGGGTATAGTGGCTTACAGTACTTGCAAAGTTTTCCGATCGACCTGTTGAAAATAGATCAGAGCTTTGTAGCATCAATTGGCCTAGATACTTTGCAATCCCCGGTTTTATCGGCAGTGATTGATATGGCGGAAAAGCTGGATAAGAAACTGATTGCTGAAGGGGTAGAGACTCAAGCTCAAGCTAGTTATCTCAAAAGTAGAGGGGTGAATATTCATCAAGGTTGGCTTTATTTCAAAGCACTAGAGCTGCCGCAATTACAGCGTGAGATAGATAAAGTGTTAGATAACAAAAGAGCGGCTTAACCGCTCTTATTTAACCAAAGCTCAGAAAAAGACCTAACTATTATAAAACCTCAGCGAAGTAGCAACCAAATGCATCAAGTATTAGTGCATTTGCGCTCGCCGTTCCGCTTAGGTGCTTCAGGTCGCACTGCGTTAATGCAACTTCAGGAAGTGTCACGCTTTGTTGAGTAGCTGCTAAGTTGAATGCGCACAGCAATGTTTGGGTTTGGGTTCTACGGTAAAAAGCTAATACTGGCTCTGGAGTGTCAATAAACTCAATGTCACCTGTTTTTAGTGCAGGTTGCGCATTTCGCCACTGTAAAAATGCTTGATAGTAGCTGAGCGTTGAATTGCTATCTACTGCTTGTTTGTCTACAGCTCGTAGGGCATGCGCTTCAGAAACTGGTAACCAAGGCTTAGACTCTGAGAAGCCAGCATTAGTTTTTGCCTGTGTCCACGGGATCGGCGTTCTACAGCCATCACGGCCTTTAAAGTTTGGCCAAAAGGTAATGCCATATGGGTCCTGCAGCTCTTCGAAGGCAACGGCGGCTTCGCCAAGCCCTAGTTCTTCGCCTTGGTACATACAGACGCTACCCCGCAATGAACCGAGAAGGGCTGTGAGCATTTTGACCTGTGCATCGTTTACCTTGCCATCTATACTCCAGCGACTTGCTACCCGTTCTACATCGTGATTTGCAAACGCCCAACACGGCCAACCTTCGGTCATGATTGACTCTAGGCGAGAAACCGTTTCTCTGATGTACTTTGCACTATAGTCGTTAGTAAGGAGCTCAAAGCTATAACCCATATGAAGTTTATTACCATCGGCTGTGTACTCTGCCATTGTTTGCAAAGAGTCTTCTGAACTGATCTCACCTAAGCTAACGGTACCTGGATATCTATTTAATAAGGCACGGATCTCTTCCATAAACGCTAAGTTTTCTGGTTGCGTATTATTATAATAATGGTATTGGAAAGCGTAAGGGTTGTCTTCGCTAAAGCCACGACCTTGACGAAGTTCAATGGGTTTAGCTGGATTATCCCTAAGCTGCTTATCGTGAAAACAGAAGTTGATGGCATCTAGTCTAAAGCCATCAACGCCTTTTTTAAGCCAAAATTCGACGTTATCTAGTACGGCTTTACGTACTTCAGGGTGATGAAAGTTGAGATCCGGCTGTTCAGTTAGAAAGTTGTGCAGGTAATATTGGCAACGTCTAGGCTCCCACTGCCAGGCAACACCACCAAAAATGGATAGCCAATTGTTTGGTGGACTGCCGTCTGGATTGGCATCGGCCCATACATACCAATCTGCTTTATCATTTGTGTTGTCTTCACGACTTTCGACAAACCACGGGTGTTGATTTGAGGTATGACTAAGTACCTGATCAATAATGATCTTAATATCACGTTTATGTGCTTCACTAATAAGCGTATCAAAATCGTCGAGTGTACCAAACATAGGATCGATATCGCGATAGTCGCTAATATCATAGCCAAAGTCTTTCATTGGCGATTTAAAAAATGGTGAAATCCATACTGCATCAACACCAAGCGATTTAATGTAGTCTAGTCGCTGAATAATACCCTGTAAGTCGCCAATACCGTCTGCATTACTGTCTTGAAAGCTACGCGGATATATTTGATAGATAACCGCGCCTTTCCACCATTCATTATTTGCCATGCACTTTCTCCAGGCTATGTGCGTGTTTATTCTGTGGCAGTGCTGAGTATCAAGTAAATACTATGCTGGGCACTTTCACCACTAATTTTGCCAAAGAATACGTCATGCTCGGTGGGGTGTAAAAAACCTGCATACGTATGCAGGTTTTGTGAGGTGAATTTATGATAACTCATTCACATAATTTTATTTTATAAAATAAATTTACCAATATTGACCTTTAACAGGGAATAACTAGACAAATAAAGCTTTGTAAGAGTGAATTTTTGGTAAGACCAATTTAACTTAAGTATAGCTATAGATTACATGTTGAGGATATTTTGGTGTTCAGTCGACAATAATAGCCCGTGAAAGTTAAGATTTAGTGAAATTAAAGCTGGTAAATAAATGTGGTCGGCCTTTTGACCTTACCCAATAAAACTATATATATATCATTGAGTTGAGTTTTATTCCTGTAAAAAACCTGTAAATTTCGTTGAAATGCACTAGCTTTGAATACGTATGCATAAAGTTGTTTACAAATTTAATCAGCCGCTAGTATTTGACTGACAACAACTGTGCTCGTTTGTTTTTTCATTAGTTTGCACGCCAGATGAACAAATCGCACAATATAATATGGTTAATTGGGATAAAACATTATGTCTAAGTTCAAACCGAGTATGCTAACGCTTGCGCTGATTGCTGCAGGTGTGAGCCATGCTGCTCCTGTTGAAGATAACACTGCTAATAATGAAGAAAAAAACGTTGAGGTGATCGAAGTTCGAGGTATCTCGCGCAGTATCATCGCCTCAATCGATAAAAAAAGATTTAGCGACACCATTGCAGAAGTAGTTGATGCTGGAGACTTAGCTTCCTTACCTGACGTATCAATCGCTGACTCGTTGAGCCGTCTACCTGGGATCACCGCGGTAAGAGCAAGTGGGCAATCTTCGCAACTTAATATTCGCGGGATGAACGGCGACTTTATTCAAACCACATTAAACGGACGTGAGCAGGCGAGTACCAGTGGATATACTGCAGGTAGTCGCTGGATTTCATTCGACCAATATCCGTCAGAATTAATTAATCAAGCCGCAGTGTATAAATCACCAAAAGCGTCGCTGATTGAAGGCGGTGTTGCGGCTACGGTTGAACTTAAAACGGCAAACCCTCTCGATGCTGAAAAAGAGCATAATTTTAATTCTTCGGTAAGATATTCCTACAATGATGCTGCATCAGATGTGGGCGCGGATTCAACAGGCGAACGTATTAGTTTTTCATACCGAGGTAAATTCCTAAATGAGACACTTGGTTTTGCTATTGGTGGGGCGTATCTAAACCAACCAAATAACGCAATTGATATCTCAGCGCATGCTCCTACACGCTCTCAAGATTTTGATGGTGATGGTACAGAAGAGCGTTCGGTCAATGGCTTTCAATATCGTTCAGCCAAAGGCAGCGATGAAAGACTTGGCCTGTTAAGCACTTTGGTGTATCAGCCAACAGACGCATTCAAAGTCCAATTTGATTATTTCCATTCTAAGTTTGAATCGGAAGATAAAAAGAGCGGCTTAAATATTGAAGGATTCTCAAAAGATATTAACTCGTTGTATTCGGTTGATAATGCAGTTGTTAAAGACGGTTTTCTAGTTGCTGGGGATGTGACTATTACTGATCCCAATGGCCCATGGGTTGAGATGCGCTCTGAAGACCAATCAACGGATTCAACCACCGACAGCTTTGGCTTAAACTTGCAATACACGACAGATTCGTGGGAATTAAAGTTCGACTGGGCTCATAGTGAAGGGGAAAAAACGCGTAGAGATATGATTGCTTCAATGCATGCATATGAATACGGTACTTCTACACTGGAAGATGGAACGTTAGTTAACACTTGGCAAGAATTAAGAAATCAAACCTTTTCTTTCGAACAAAGAGAGAAAGACTCACCACTGTTAACACTTGGCAATGGGTATACCGACCTATCTAATATGCGACTGGGTGATTGGGAACAATTTCCTCACAAGTACACAGACGAGTTAGATAGCGTTAAGGTTGATTTTAAGTATTTTATTGAGAACAGCTTTATTTCTTCGATTGAAGTTGGTGCGCGTTGGTCTGACCGTGAATTTACGGATCAACGCTCGACATTTAGATGGGGCGCACGCGAAGGCCAAAATGGTTACCAGTTACCGGATGGCACCATCGTCACGAACAAAGGCTGTGAATTTAATGATCAGAACCACCCGTGTATTCCTCACGATTTGACGGGATATGTTTCGGTTAGAGATACTCGAGGTTTCCAATACTTGGAACTAGACCTTGAAGGTATCGCTAACGAAGTATTTGGTCCGGGCAATTATGAGGCACAGCAAACTTGGGGTCACAATTGGACGCTCATTGAAAGTGGCGCTGTTCGAGAAGAAGTATTAGCCGGTTATATTATGGCAAATATAGATACCGAAATTGCCGACATACCAGTGACGGGTAATTTTGGCGTTCGAGTAGTAAAAACTGATACGAAATCAATAGGCATTCAACAGATCCAAGGCGATGAAGTTGGTGACTCAATCATCGATGATAATGGCGTTGAAAGAACCGATTATCGCCATGTTAATTACGGCCCTGAGTATACGGACACATTGCCTTCACTAAACCTCAATTTCAGAGTGAGTGACACGGACCAAATTAGGTTTGCAGCTGCAGAAGTTATTGGCCGTCCACCTGTCTACCAGCTTAGAGGTGGTGCAGGGTCTTGGGCTGACACCGCAAATGATGGTACTAGTCCTCGTTATAATGTGTGGTCAAAAGGTAACCCAAATTTAGACCCGTTTAGAGCGACTCAAATTGATTTATCTTATGAGCGTTACTTTGAAGATGGTGGTGCTTTTGTTGCCGCGATATTCTGGAAAGATATTGAATCTTTGATTGAAAGTATTACTTATCAAGAAGGTGAGGTTGACTGGGCTGATATTGGCCTAGAGGTACCAGATGGGTTTGTTGCAGGTCAATACCAAACGACTCAGAACAATGATCAAGGTGGATACATAAGAGGTATTGAGCTGGCTTATACCACGATGTTTGATAATTTACCGGGTGTCTTTTCGGGCTTAGGTTTTAACGCTAACTATTCATATACCGAGAGCGAAACAACGGTAGATGGCGGTGGTAACTTCCCTGATCAGCAACTGCCACTCCCTGGTCTATCAAAAAATGTATGGAGTGCTACGGTATTTTGGAACATAGATTCGTTCACAACGCACCTGAATATCCGTTACCGTGATGAGTATGTATATGAAGGGGCTTCACCAGGAGGCTCTTCTCTAGCTTGGGCTGATGAATATACTGTTGTTGATTGGCAGGCATCGTACAACTTTGAGAATGGTTTGGAAGCCGTCTTACAGGTTAATAACCTAACTGATGAGCCAAATACTACTAATTATGGTACTGCACTTGCCACTGGTGAGTACAAAGAGTTTGGTCGCCAGTATTATTTAGGGTTCAACTATAGCTTCTAATTATTAGCAAGCATTCATGGCCACCAAAGTAACACCTGCTTTGGTGGCTTTTTTATAGTCGCTCACTGTGTAATGAGTGGTTATCATCAATTATCTAAATTGATATGTTTGTTTCACTTTCAATACGTGGTTTTTAATAGGTTTAAGGTGCGAAGGCGATGAAAAATCAGAAAATAGTGATTTTAGGTGGTGGAACTGCAGGTTGGATGGCCGCGAATATGATGGCAAAAAGCTGGGCAGATAAAGCGATAGAAATCACTGTGGTTGAATCTTCTAGCATCGGAACTATTGGTGTTGGTGAAGGGTCTACTCCGCAGTTCAAAGGATTTATGGACTATTTAGGTATCTCGGAAGCCGAGTGGATGCCGGCTTGTAATGCGACCTATAAAAATGGCATTCGGTTTATAGATTGGTCGACAAAACCTGGGTTTTCTAGCTATTTTCACCCATTTCCTGCACAACCTGATGACTACAGTGCACCGGCTTTTTTTCATAACAGCTTTGTTCGGCGTAAGGCGATTGACGTAGAGGGCCACCCAGACCACTTTTTTTTAGCAACTCACTTGGCTGATTTAAATAAATCCCCAATTGCTGCAGAAAGCTTCCCATTCGAAATTAATTATGGTTATCACTTTGACTCAGCTTTGCTTGGCCAGTTGTTGGCTCGCAAAGCGGCTGAGTTTAATGTAAAACACATTGATGCCACAATTACCGACGTTCGAAAACACGTTGATGGTGATATTGCGGCACTGATAAGGTCTGATGGTACGGAAATCGCTGGTGATATTTTTATTGACTGCTCGGGCTTCAAAAGTTTACTGCTACAACACACTTTAGGCGTGGGGTTCGAGTCATTCGAGTCCAATTTATTTAACGACGCTGCGGTCGTTATACCTACCAAGCAACTTGACACTATCCGCTCCGAAACACAATCTGTTGCGCGTCAATTTGGGTGGTCTTGGCACATTCCATTAACGAATCGTATCGGTAACGGTTATGTTTATAGTCAGCGTTACTGTAATGCGGATCAAGCCGAAACCGAGCTAAGGGCTGCTTTGGGTTTGTTGGACTCTGATGTAGAAGCTCGGCATATAAAAATGAAAGTCGGGCAAGTTAAAGCGCACTGGAGCAAAAACTGTATAGCGATTGGTTTATCTCAAGGATTCATAGAGCCTTTAGAAGCAACCGCTTTGCATATAGTCCAAGAAACCGTTCAGAGCTTTATTGAATGCTACCAAGATGCGGGCTTTACCGATGGTAACAGAGATAAACACAACCGCGCTTTGAGCGAACGGTATCAGGCTATTCGAGACTATATCGTCGCTCATTATCGTGTGAATAGTCGTACTGACACCAACTACTGGCTTGATAATGCCAACAATAACCACTTATCGCGGTCACTCTATCAAATTTTACAGACTTGGGTTTCTGGTAACAACTTATCGGATGAATTAGTTCGCCAAAACGTTGATCAATATTACCCTTCAGTCAGCTGGCATTGTTTATTGGCAGGTTATGGTATCTACCCAGAACAAGCTCAGCTTAAGTCAGGCAATGCCCTAGCAAACCAACATAGCATCGAAAAAGTGAATGACTTCATCAGACGATGTGGATTGAATTTTAAAGATCACCGAATGGAGCTAGAAAGCTTTGCGGCAAATGTTCACAAGTAACTTGGTATTAATCGTTATAAATAAAATCTAATTAAGGGTCTCTCTGAATACATATGTGATGGGTTCAGTACGTTCGTTTACGCAAGTAGACTCTTTTAAAACAGCATTATGACAACACTATGAAAAATAAATCTCTACTATTGGCTGTGTCAGCGCTTTTGGGTGGTGCAGTGAGTTTAAGCGGCTGTGGCCCCAAGCCAGTTGATAAAAAAACCGAACAAATGACATTGCAATCGGAAGTGGCGCCAGTGAGCAAACCTGTTGTTTATCAAGTATTCACAAGGCTCTTTGGCAACACCAAAGCGGTGAACAAACCTTGGGGAACAATAGAGGAAAACGGCGTAGGCAAGTTTTCTGATTTTACTCCTACCGCATTACAACAAATTAAGGCTATGGGTGTGACCCATGTTTGGTATACCGGCGTGCTCCATCACGCAGTAGTGACGGATTATAGTAAGTATGGGATCAGCCAAGATGATCCTGATGTTGTAAAAGGCAGAGCGGGTTCACCTTATGCAATAAAAGATTACTATAACGTTAACCCTGATCTTGCGAACGATCCTTCTGCGCGACTGGCTGAATTTGAAGCCTTAATTGAACGTACACATGACGCCGGCTTGAAAGTGATCATCGATATTGTGCCAAACCATGTCGCTCGTAACTATGAGTCACTCGGTGCGCCTAAAGGAACTGTCGATTTTGGCGCGAATGACGACACGCAAGTTGCATATGCTAGGGACAATAACTTTTATTACGTGGTTGGTGAGGAATTTACAGTACCAACGAGTGAAGGCTATCAGGTGTTAGGTGGTGGATCTCATCCATTGGCGGATGGCAAATTTGCAGAAAATCCAGCAAAGTGGACCGGTAACGGTGCTCGTGCGGCAAAGCCTGATATTAATGATTGGTATGAAACCGTCAAAGTGAATTACGGGGTGAAGCCTGACGGTAGCTACGATTTCGAACGCCTGCCTGACGATTATGCTCAGCAGGATTACCGTGCACATTTTGAATTTTGGCAACACAAGCAATTGCCAGATAGTTGGTACAAATTTCAAGCCATTACGCACTTTTGGTTAGAAAAGGGCGTAGACGGTTTCCGTTACGATATGGCGGAAATGGTGCCAGTAGAGTTTTGGAGCTTCCTAAACTCTTCGATTAAAACAAAAAATCCTGAAGCTTTCTTGCTCGCAGAAGTCTATAACCCCACTTTATATCGCCCGTATATCAAGCAAGGGAAGATGGATTACCTCTACGACAAAGTGGGTTTCTACGACACGTTAAAGGTGTTAATGCAAGGCAAAGGTAGTGCCCAAGCCGTATTGGATAGTCATCTATCGGTAGCCGATATTGCCCCACATATGTTGCACTTTTTAGAAAACCATGATGAGCAGCGTATCGCAAGCCCTGAATTTGTAGGCGATCCGCTAAAAGGTAAACCCGCTATGGTGGTTAGTCACCTGATAAGCACAGCGCCATCGATGATCTATTTTGGACAAACATTAGGGGAGGATGGCTCTGAGCAGGCGGGGTTCGGCAGCCCAAGCAGAACCAGTATCTTTGACTATATTGGTGTACCCGAACATCAGAAATGGATGAATGACGGGAAGTTTGATGGCGCGCTTCTTTCAAATGAGCAGAAGGCGCTTCGTAATTACTACGTCAAATTACTCAATCTTGCAAAACAGCCGGCGATTGCGGCTGGTGAATACCAGCAAGTCACCCTGAGTGCTGAGATGCCAAGCAATGCTGAAACAGTTATGGCATTTGGCCGTAAATTAGGTCAACAAAAGTTGTTGGTCGTGAGCAACTTTAATGCGGAACAAGAACAAATAGTCACCGTAAATCTGCCTAAAGACTGGCATGGTGCTTATAACGATATTTTAGAGTCACACCCGACTTTACAATTACAACCAACGACTGATGGCGAGCGCGTCAACGCAACGATTGCGCTAGCGCCGCTTGCCAGCGCGGTTTATCAAGTAGAGAAGTAAGCTATGCAACAAGAACAACAAAAACCACAACTCAGTTTTTGGCAGATATGGAATATGTGCTTTGGGTTTCTTGGGATCCAATTTGGTTTTGCACTGCAAAACGGCAATGTGAGTCGTATTTTTCAAACCCTCGGTGCCAAGGTCGATGACATCCCTATATTGTGGGTTGCAGCGCCCTTAACGGGTTTAATCGTGCAGCCAATTATCGGCTACTGGAGTGATAGAACATGGGGAAAACTTGGGCGTAGAAGGCCATTTTTCTTGTGGGGGGCTATTCTCACCACGCTATCGCTTTTCATTATGCCCAATTCTCCAACGCTTTGGATTGCGGCGGGTATGCTGTGGATCATGGATGCGTCGATCAACGTCACGATGGAGCCGTTTAGAGCATTAGTAGGTGATAATCTGAATGAAAAGCAACGTGCTACAGGTTATGCGATGCAGAGCTTTTTCATTGGTGTCGGTGCCGTGGTCGCGTCTGCGCTGCCTTGGATGATGACTAATTGGTTTGAGGTGAGTAACACAGCTCCTGCAGGACAAATCCCTGACTCGGTAAAATACGCATTTTACTGGGGGGGAGCTATCTTGTTCATCTCCGTATTGTGGACGATTCTAAAAACGAAAGAATATAGCCCTGAGCAACTCGCAGCCTTTGAACAAGCGCAAACGAATACGCAGAGCGCAACTCAATCAGACTTACCTGTGAACTTTTTAAAAGGCAGTGCGGTGAGCGGTTTCATTGGCGTTATTGTACTGCTTGCCGTTGCACTTCTTGGCCTTGAAAAAGAGCTTTATTTGCTTAGCGGGCTGCTCATCGCTTTTGCAATTGTATTTGTCATTGCGCATGTGATGCAGCAAAAGCAGCGCGTAAGTAATGGTTTTTATCATGTTATTTTTGACTTATTTACGATGCCAAAGACCATGCAGCAGCTTGCTGTGGTGCAGTTTTTTAGCTGGTTTTCGCTATTTGCCATGTGGATCTACACCACCTCAGCGGTGACGAGCCATCACTATGGTACGTCAGATGTAACGAGCAAGCTTTATAACGACGGTGCTGATTGGGTCGGGGTGTTATTTGCAGCCTACAATGGTTTTGCTGCTATTGCTGCGATGGTGATCCCATTCATGGTTAAGCGCATCGGTCTCAAAGGGGCACATGCAGCTAACTTGTTTTTTGGCGCAGTGTCTTTAATTAGCTTCAAATTTATCGGTGACCCCACATTACTTTGGTTGCCAATGGTGGGCATTGGCTTTGCTTGGGCATCTATTTTGTCATTACCTTACGCGATGTTAAGTAACGCTTTGCCAAGCAACAAAATGGGTGTATTTATGGGGATCTTTAACTTTTTTATCGTGATCCCACAATTACTCGCCGCCAGTATTCTAGGTCTAATTCTGCGTCATGGTTTTGATAACCAACCGATATTCGCACTCGTCATCGGAGGCGTGTCATTTTTACTCGCTGCATTAGCTGTTTCAAGAGTCACGATAAAGGCTCAATAAGGAGAACGAGATGATTAAACTATCAACAATCGCACTTGCCTTGGTAAGTGCTGGCCTCATGGGTTGCGGATCACAGCAATCTGGCAATGAAACCCTGACGGCACCAGGTGCACCTGGCGTTAAACCTTATTGGTCATACTCTGGAAAAACGGGGATTGGTACGTCGTACGAAGCGTACCAAGACGGCAAGTACAGCGATTCTACGGCTACTAAAGCAGTTTCAAAGGTATGGTTTTCTGTTGCAAAAGGGATGATCACAGAGACCATGTTTGGACTTATTCACCAAGCGCAGATCAAAGACATGCAATTTATCATCGTGGGTGACGGCTTTGCAGTGAAAGAATCTGATACTGACGCTCTAGATGTCACGATTGACTACCTTTATAAAGATGCCAGTGGGCGCCCGTTATCGCTGGCTTACAAAATATTAAGCAAGGATAAGCAAGGCCGTTTTACTCTTGAAAAGCATATTTTTACCGACCCTGATGGACAAACCTTGTTTGTTCGAGCAAAAGTAGATACTGAATTCAAAAATGTACAGGCTTTTGTGAACGTTAATCCATACGTGAATAACAATGGCTTAAACGATTTTGCAAAAGTGACAGAGCAAGGTTTGTTAGCATGGGAAGGTAAGAACTATCTCTCATTGCAGAGCAAAACCGGCTTTGTTGAAGCATCTGTCGGTTTTACTGGCACCAGCGATAATTTAGCGGCACTTGAGACTACAGGACATATAGCTCTGGCTTATGCATCTACAGGCAAAGAGAGTGGCAACGTTAACTGGTTGGCAAACTTAGGAGAAGTAAAGGGCAGCAGCACCTTTGACCTTACCTTGAGTTTTGGTCATTCTCAGCAGCAAAGCTTTGCTGAGGGGGCAGCCACATTAGCCAAAGGTTACGATAAAGTACTGGCTGATTATAATGGTCAAGGCACAGCGGTGGGCTGGCAAGATTATCTCGAAAGTTTAGCGCCACTAGAGTCCATGACGGCAAATACCGCAGACAACGGCAAGTTACTTTACACCAGTGCGCTAGTGCTTAAGGCGCAAGAAGATAAAACCCATGCCGGTGCGCTGATAGCATCGTTGTCGAATCCGTGGGGTGACACAGTACCAGCAGAGCAAGGCCATACCGGTTATAAAGCAGTATGGGTGCGTGATTTTTATCAAGTAGCGATGGCATTTTTGGCGATGGGAGATACACAAACAGCACTCACTGCTTTTGAGTATCTAGAAAAAGTGCAAGTTACGGATAAAACACCGGGTAACCATGGTGATACCGGCTGGTTCTTACAAAAAACGCATGTAGATGGCGAGCTTGAGTGGGTTGGAGTACAGCTTGACCAAACAGCAATGCCGATTATGCTGGCATGGAAATTGTGGCAAGCGGGTGTGCTAAGCGATGATAGACTGGTTTATTGGTACAATAAGATGTTAAAGCCCGCGGCTAACTTTTTAGTTGAAGGAGGGCTGGCTAAAATATTGTGGAATGACACGCAAATCATACCGCCTGCGACGCAACAAGAGCGTTGGGAAGAGCAAAATGGTTATTCACCATCGACTACCGCGGCAATCATTGCAGGCCTTGTGACGGCGAGCGACATTGCTAAATTGGCCGGTGATAAAGCGGGACAAGAGAAATTCCTTGCGACGGCGCAGCAGTACAATCGTGATGTTGAGTCATTCATGTTCACAACCAAAGGTAATCTGCAAAGCAAACACAGTGACGGTCAATATTTCTTCCGTATTGGACAAGACGAAAACCCTAATTCCAGTACGACCTTAAATGCCAATAATGGCCGCAGCGGAATGGATAAGAAGCAAATCATCGACGGTGGCTTTTTAGAACTTGTGCGTTACGGGGTTAGAGGGGCTGATGCCCCAAGCATCGTGGCTACCATGCCTGAATATGATGATGAGTCGATAGCTGAAAACTTAAGAGTAAAATATAGCTTTAAATTTGATGGCGATGTTAATAGTTATCCGGGGTATCGCCGTTACGGTAACGACGGTTATGGTGAAGACGAGAAGCGCGGTATTAATTATGCCGAAAATGGTCAGAATACCGATGGCCAACGCGGTCGAGTGTGGCCTTTCTTTACCGGAGAGCGTGGTCACTATGATATTGCGCTGGCGCTGCTCGATGGTGAGTTAAGTGCGGATGAACAGAGCAAAATACAAAATACCTACGTGAAGGGGATGGAGCACTTTGCTAATGAAGGCATGATGTTACCTGAGCAAGTATGGGATGGTGTGGGTAAAAATACCTTTGGCTATCAACTTGGCGAAGGAACCAACTCAGCGACGCCTTTGGCTTGGACACATGCTGAATACGTAAAGTTAGTGCGCTCTCTTAATGAAAAACAAGTGTGGGATCACTACCCAATCGTAGAAAGTAAACTGAAATAACAAACAGTAAGTAAACCCATAAAAAATGCCGAAGATGAGTTCGGCATTTTTATCGCTATTGCTACCGTGAAGACTGCCTAACAATCAATTTCGGTGGCAAGAGAGTAGAGGCTACCGCTTCACCTCGGATAAGTGTAAGTAAGTTATCGACCAGCATTTGTCCTGCCAATGTGGTGTTTTGCTGCACAGTAGTTAAAGAGGGAGAAACATAACCCGCAGCGGCAATGTTATCAAAGCCAACGACATGTACATCATGAGGGACGCGAACGCCTGCTTCTTGAAGCGCCTTAATCGCGCCAATAGCAATGAGATCGCTAGCAGCGAAAAGCGCGTTAAATTTAACATTGTTGGCGATTAAGGAGCGAGTTGCATGATACCCAGAGTCTTCTGTGGAAATCGCATTTGCCATCTTACGGTCGCTCACCTCAATACCTTTTGCTTTAAGGGTGTCTCTAAAGCCTTTAAAGCGCGCAAAAAATTCTGGGCTGTGATCCGAAGCATCGCCAATAAATGCACAATCTGTTCTGACCATGTCGATTAAATGCTTTGCAGCTAATACACCACCACCGTAATTATCGCAGCTCACCGTTAAGTCTGGACGGTTATCAACCGTTGCCCCCCAACAAACAAACTTTGTGTGGTTGTCGAGTAGAGTTTGTAGCTTTGACTGGTAATCGATGTAATCACCATAGCCTAGTAAAATTAACCCGTCAGCACGGTGACTATCCTCGTAATCGGCATGCCAATCACTGCTCGTCGATTGGAACGATACTAAAAGGTCATAGCCTTCTTTTGCACACGCTCGGGTAATACTGCCAAGCATACTCAAAAAGAAAGGATTAATTTGCGACTCGTCTTCTGTGGGATCTTCAAATAGCAGCAAAGCCAATGTACTGCTTTGCTGCGTGCGCAGATTACTCGCGTTTTTATCGACCTTATAGTTAAGCTTTTTAGCAATCTCATGAACGCGACGACGAGTTTCTTCGTTAACCAAAGGGCTATTTCTTAGGGCACGCGACACCGTAGATTGCGAAACGCCAGCATAATGGGCGATATCAAATGAAGTTGCTTTACCTTTCATGTTCTTCTCAACGCTTAAGACAGTGACATTGTCAGCCATTCAATTTTTTTTTCAACCAATTTCACCGAATTTGCAAATTTTTATTGATACAGTCTGACACCGGTGTCATAATGTCGATGTTTTATCATTTTGTTGTCAAAACGTATTTGGCTGCCCTATGCCAAGGGCAGCATTTTTTACCAAATTAACAGAATAACAGGTAAGAACAAAAGCCAAGGCGTGCAAATTTTGGCGAGTTGAGACAATAAATTGCAGGACGTGTGCTGGCAGCCCTGATGTTAGCCCAAGCATAATCGCAGTGATAAAGAGATAATAATATGAGCCAGACAACAAGCCATTCATCCGTGCCGTTTGAGCCGATTGTCGTTGCCGACATCGGGGGAACAAACGCCAGATTTGCAATCGTGTCAGATTTTGATACACGAACTAACCATTTTGTAATTACGCATCAAGCCACTTTTCCTAGTGCTGAATTCCAGTCTTTTGAATCCGCTATCCAAAAATATTTAACTGAGCTACCTGTAGCGCAGCCAAGCCGAGCCTGTCTCGCGGTTGCCGGTCCTATCAAATCTCAGCAAGTTCATTTAACTAATTTAGGTTGGCATTTTAATTCCGAAGACATCAAAGCCCAGTTCGATTTTACCGAACTTGCCGTGATCAACGACTTTGCCGCTTTTGCCTATGCGGCGCCCTACTTAGCACTAGAAAAAAACCTAGTGATTAAGCAAGGCCAGCCTGAGCTAGGTGCAAATATCGGTGTAATGGGTCCTGGCACTGGATTTGGTGCGGCTTGTCTTGCTAGAGATATTAATGGCAGCGCGGTGATGAGCTGTGAAGCGGGACATATCTCACTTGCACCGGTTACCGCCTTAGATAAAGAGCTGTTAACGGTACTGCGCGCAAGTATTCAACATGTTTCAGTCGAGACGGTGTTTTCAGGCCCGGGTATTGCGAGACTCTACAAAGCCATGGCAGAAGTACGTGGTGAGCAAGCTAAAGATCTGAATGCAGCGCAGATCAGTGCGCTTGCGAAAGAGTGCAAAGTGTGCGATGCGACATTGAGTCATTTCTGTGACTGGGTGGGGAGTGTGGCCGGCGATTTAGCGCTGACTTTTGGTGCCTTAGGTGGTGTTTATATAGGTGGTGGGATCTTGCCGCGGATGAAAGCGCGATTACAAGCAAGTAGCTTTGTTGAACGCTTTACCGAAAAAGGCATGATGTCACAGTACACGAGCCAAATTCCAGTTACTTTGGTGGTACAAGATAATATCCCACTGATTGGCGCAGCAGCATGTATTCATGAGCGACGCCGGGCTTAAGGGAAAATCGATGAAAAAAGTAACTATTAATAGCGTTGCCGAATATGCCGGAGTGTCTAAAAAGACAGTATCTCGGGTATTAAATAACGAGCCAAATGTTAGTCCAGCAACGCGGGAAAAAGTCCTGAAGGTCTTTGAAGAGCTGAATTATAAGCCTAATCCTATTGCACGCGGTTTGGCACAAAATCGTAGCTTTATCATCGGTTGTTTATACGACAACCCATCAAAAAGCTATATCACGCGAGTGCAAAGTGGTGCGCTGGAAGCGTGTCAGAAGCATAGTTACAATTTATTGATACACCCTTGTGAGCTGCGCGGCCAAGACCTTATCGACAATGTTGATCAGCTGCTTACCACATCGAGGCTTGATGGTATTGTGCTTACTCCGCCGTTTTCAGACTCCAACGAGCTTATTGCTTTTTTAAAGCAGCGTAATATTCCCTATGCACGCGTTGCTTCAGCCATTGAAGGCGATGATTCGATTTCAATTCGCAGTAACGACGAGCAGGGCGCTTTTGAGTTAACTGAGCATCTGATCAATTTAGGTCATATCGAAATTGCCTTTATTAAAGGTCACCCTGATCACAGTGCCACGGAAAATCGTTTCTCTGGTTACCAAAAAGCACTAGCGAAGCATGGTATTGAATATCGAGAGCGGTTAGTTGCAGAAGGTAACTTTAGTTATCATTCAGGTGCAGACAGTGCAAAAGCCATATTGGACTTAGAGCCAAGGCCAACGGCTGTATTTGCATCAAACGACTATATGGCTGCGGCCGTGTTAAAACTTGCTACGCAGCGAGAAATCAAAGTGCCCGAGCAGTTATCTATTGCTGGGTTTGATAACGCACCTATCGCAAGGCATATTTGGCCGGGTCTGACGACGATAGCACAACCTGTGGAGGAAATGACTCGGATAGCGGTAGAAGAGCTGATTAAGCATATATCTCAGCCGCAAGAAGCACCGTTTCAGCAAGTTTTAGAAGCTAAACTCATCACTCGAGAGTCGACGAAAGCGCGCTCGAATTCATAACTTTTTCAATTTTTATACTTGCCCCAAAGCCCAACGCTTAGCCGTTGGGCTTTTTATTTTCGCAGCTACTAGGGAAAATGTTGCGGACTAAATAAATGCGCAGATTTATGTCACGATAATCAGGCTCGCTGACCCTTAGATTAAAGGTCATGTTGCCAAGTTAAGGCTCATTGATAACTTCGCTATCAAATAATGATTTCGCTCAATCATTAATATTATTCTTTTTGTCATAATAATTACTAATAAAATCAGCTAGGTAATGATTTTAAGACTACAGATATCGGCAAAGTTTTAAGTGGTTATAATTTGGTCATTTTAAAAAGTTAGACTAAATTTATAAGAAGGGTTGACACCGGTGTCAGCTTTATGCGTAAATATAGTGACACCGGTGTCAGGTTGGGGTGAGAGACAACCTGATAGCGTACCTTTGAACGGGTAAATCAAAGCAGCTCTGTACAAGGATTACCACGAATGCTGGTAATCGTGCAGAGCCTTTTTCCTCTAACACTAGAGAGTCAGTAATATGTTGCATCCACGAATTCAGGAAGTCACCGAACGCGTCATTGAGCGAAGCAAAGCAACACGTCAAGCCTATTTAGCTCGAATCCAACAAGCAAAAAAACAAACGCGCGTACGAGCAGGACTGGGCTGTGGAAACCTAGCACACGTAATGGCTGCTTGCTCAAGCAGTGATAAGACTCGTCTAAAAGAAGACGAGCAACCGAATCTAGCAATTATCAATTCGTACAATGACATGTTGTCTGCGCACGAACCTTATAAAGAATATCCAGATTTAATTAAAGCAGTGGCAAACAAGTTTGACGCGACTGCACAAGTAGCGGGTGGTGTACCTGCTATGTGTGACGGGGTTACCCAAGGTCGCGATGGCATGGAACTGTCTTTGTTCTCTCGTGACGTAATTGCCATGTCAACAGCGGTGGCGTTATCACACGATGTCTTCGATGGGGTTTTCTGTCTTGGTGTATGTGACAAAATCGTCCCAGGACTATTAATCGGTGCTTTGTCTTTTGGTCATTTGCCCATTTTCTTTTTACCAGCAGGCCCAATGCAATCTGGGATCCCGAACAAAGAAAAGGCGCGCATTCGTCAAAAGTTTGCACAGGGCTTAGTCAGCCGCGAAGAGTTACTTGAAGCTGAGAGTGCTTCATATCACAGTGCAGGTACTTGTACTTTCTACGGTACGGCAAACTCGAATCAGATGCTAATGGAGATCATGGGTCTTCATTTACCTGGTAGCTCGTTTATCAATCCATACACAGAATTAAGAGATGGCTTAACGGCGAGTGCGGTTGAGACCATGCTAACTCAGCTACTTGACGGTAAAAGCGGCAATGCACTTGCGGATATCGTGAGTGAAAAAACCGTGATTAATGGCTTGGTCGGGCTGTTGTCTACTGGTGGCTCTACCAACCATGCCATTCACTTAGTCGCAATGGCAAAAGCGGCTGGTGTTCAAATCACTTGGAAAGACATGGCGGATTTGTCTGAAGTAGTGCCTTTGTTAACACGTATCTATCCAAATGGTCATGCCGACGTAAATCACTTCCAAGCGGCTGGTGGCATGGGTTTCTTAATGCGTGAATTAAGAGATGGCGGCTTCTTACACAATGACGTAAAGACGATTGTGGGTGAAGGACTTGATGCTTACACGATGGAGCCACTACTGGATATCAACAGCAATGTGATTATCAGCGACAATCAAGGCCCTGCCAAAGTGAAGTGGGTACCAGTACCTGAGAATTCACTGGATGAAGAAGTACTTCGCCCAGTAGCAAATCCATTTAACAAGCAAGGCGGCTTGCAACTACTTAATGGTAATTTGGGTAAAGCGGTGATTAAAGTGTCTGCGGTACAAGAGCAGCACCAAACGGTGACTGCACCGGCGAAAGTATTCAGCTCTCAAAGCGAATTACAAGAAGCCTTTAGTGCTGGCAAGCTTAACCAAGACTTTATTGCCGTGATCAAAGAGCAAGGCCCTAAAGCGAAAGGTATGCCTGAGTTACATAAACTGACACCTGTCATGGCTACATTACAAGACCAAGGTTTTAAAGTGGCGATTGTGACAGATGGTCGTATGTCTGGTGCTTCGGGTAAAGTACCTGCGGCGATCCACCTTGCGCCGGAAGCGGTTGAAGGTGGTGCAATTGCAAAAGTACACGAAGGTGATTTGATCACCTTAAATGCACCAAAAGGCGAATTAGTGCTACATGTTTCTGATGAAGAAATGGCACAGCGCGAATTACAGCTCTCACCGCAATCTCAAACATTTGGTACGGGTCGAGAGCTATTCTCAGGATTTAGACACGTAGTGAGCAGTGCAGATCAAGGTGCATGCTCATTTGGCATCGAAGAATAATAACAGTGGGAATGAGGGTGAGCATGAGTATTAAAGAGATATTGTCAGCAGCACCAGTGGTTCCGGTTATCGTTATTGATAACCTAGAAGACGCGGTGCCGCTTGCTACGGCATTGTTTAATGGTGGCTTAAAAGCACTTGAAGTGACACTTCGTACACCGGTGGCAGCGCAAGCGGTAAAAGACATTAAAGCGGCTTTACCAGACGCCTATGTTGGTACTGGTACGGTAGTGGATAAGGCAACCTTTAATGCCTCTGTAGAAGCCGGCGCTGACTTCATGGTAAGTCCTGGTGTTAATGACGAATTATTAGAACTGGCTAAGTCGTCAAGTATTCCATTTCTTCCAGGTGCTGCAACGCCAAGCGAAGTGATGAAGCTTGCAAGTCACGGTTTTGAATTCTTAAAGTTTTTCCCAGCAGAAGCAGCAGGTGGTGCACCAATGCTTAAATCCATTGGCGGACCAATTCCACAAGTAAAATTCTGTCCAACGGGTGGTATTTCGTTGGCAACTGCACCTAAGTATCTTGCACTCGACAATGTGGTATGTGTGGGCGGTACTTGGATGCTTGATAAAGCACTTATCGCAAACAAAGACTGGCAAGCCATTGAAGCGCTTGCGAAACAAGCAAGTGAAGTAAAATAGATTAGGGGACAGTTATCATGATTAATATCGCAATTAATGGCTATGGACGTATCGGTCGTAACGTACTTCGTGCACTGTACGAGTCAGGTCAGAATAAAGACATCAAAGTCGTTGCCATCAACGATCTCGCACCTGCAAACGTAAACGCGCATTTGACTCAATTTGACTCTGTACATGGTCGCTTTCAAGAGCAGGTTGTTCTTAACGACAACACACTCGTTATTGGCGGTGACGAAATCACGCTAACGCAAGAGCGTGATCCTGCAAATCTTCCTTGGAAAGCGTTAAACGTTGATATCGTGCTTGAATGTACTGGGTTGTTCACTTCTCGTGAAGCTGCGGCTAAACACATTGAAGCTGGTGCGAAAAAAGTGATTGTATCTGCGCCGGGCACAGATATGGATGCAACGGTTGTTCATGGCGTTAACAGCGAAGTACTAAATGCTGAATCAACCATTATCTCTAACGCATCTTGTACCACAAACTGTCTTGCGCCTATTGCAAAAGTATTGAATGATACTATTGGTATTGAGCAAGGTAGCATGACAACCATTCATGCCTACACCAACGATCAGAATCTATCAGACGTTTACCACCCGGATTTATATCGTGCGCGTAGTGCTACTCAGTCAATGATCCCGACGAAAACGGGCGCGGCAAAGGCGGTTGGCTTAGTGCTTCCTGAACTTGCTGGCAAACTAGACGGTATGGCGGTTCGTGTGCCAACCATCAACGTATCACTGGTTGATTTAACGTTTGTTGCTAAGCGTGACACTTCAAAAGAAGAAGTGAATGCAGCAATCAAAGCGGCTGCTGAGGGCGCGATGAGTGCAATCCTTGAGTACAATGAATTACCTTTGGTTTCTATCGATTTCAACCACAACCCAGCTTCTTCAGTGTTTGACTCTACACAAACCAAAGTAGATGGAAAGCTGGTAAAAGTGATGGCTTGGTATGATAACGAATGGGGCTTCTCTTGCCGCATGCTAGACCAAGTTAAAGCACTAGGTGCATTTTTATAATCAGGATTAATTTCTGACCAAAAGCTCTGCAGATCGCGGAGCTTTTTTGTTTTTGACGGAAAAATTGCCATTCTTCCTTATCAATTAGTATAAGTTCCTTGAGGATCGGCACCGTATATGGAAAAATTCACCACACAAACACCAATAACTCCAAACGAGGATTCAATTATGCGCATCATCTTGCTAGGCGCGCCGGGTGCAGGTAAAGGTACTCAAGCTCAATTTCTAATGGACAAATATGGGATCCCTCAGATCTCGACAGGCGACATGTTACGTGCTGCTATCAAAGAAGGGACTCCGTTGGGTCTTGAAGCGAAAAAAGTCATGGATGCAGGTCAACTAGTATCTGATGAAATCATTATCGGTTTGGTAAAAGAGCGCATCGCAAAAGAAGATTGTGCAAATGGCTTCTTGCTTGATGGCTTCCCACGTACAATTCCACAAGCAGATGCAATGAAAGAAAATGGCATCAAAGTTGACCATGTTATCGAATTTGACGTGGCAGATGAGATCATCGTTGAGCGTATGAGCGGTCGTCGTGTACACCCAGGTTCTGGTCGTGTTTACCACATCGTTTACAACCCGCCTAAAGTAGAAGGCAAAGATGACGTAACGGGTGAAGACCTAATCATTCGTGATGACGACACTGAAGAGACAGTACGTAAACGTCTAGCGATTTACCATGAGCAAACTAAACCTCTAGTAGACTACTACAGTGCGGAAGCGGATGCTGGTAACACGCAATATCACAAACTAGATGGTACACAAGCTGTTGATGCGGTAAGCAAGCAGTTAGGTGAACTATTGGGTTAATGCCCATTAGCTGTACATACGAAAAAAGGAGCTTATTTAGCTCCTTTTTTAGCGGGATTTATAGCGAACTTTTGACTTAAGTATGAGCAAGGGGTTACTACACATTTACTTTATATAGTAAACAAATCATATTGCCGGACTTATAGAGGAATGTGAATTAAGTGTAACTAAACTGTGCTTTTTGTTGTTTTTTTTGTGTTATTGTAGAGGTGTACAAATGTCTAACTAAAGGAGCTGACAATGCACTTAAAACTCAACAAAAAGAAAATTAAAACGTTATCTAAAGATAAACAGGCAATTCCACATGCTCAAACCCCCGCTATTGCTGGTGGGTTATCAAATGGGCCTGAGTGCTTCACATATAGCCATGGCGGGTGTTGCGGTACAGTTGCCCCTACAAATATTGACTGTAGTGCTGCTTGTCAACATTAGCAGTGTTACTAGGCTTGGATTAACAGTCCAAGCCTTCATTAAGCATGATTTATTTAACAAAATATTACGCTTTCGCGATAAATATAGCACGGAGCGGAGCGGGGTAGCCTTCAATGGTTTTGCTGGTGTCATTTGGATCTAAGAAATCAGCAAGCGACTCTGTTTCCATCCAAGGAGTTTGGCGCTGTTCGTCTAACGACGTGACGTCTTTGTTTACTACCTTGATATCTTTGAAGCCCACGCGCTCAAGCCATAATGTTAATGCGTCGCAGCTTGGAATAAACCAGACATTGCGCATCTTGGCGTAGCGATCGGTCGGCACCAATACTGTATTTACATCGCCCTCAATGACAAGTGTTTCTAGCACTAATTCGCCATCTTTTCTTAGCTGAGACTTTAGCTGCGCTAAAAAGTCGATTGGTGAACGACGGTGATATAGCACGCCCATTGAAAACACAGTATCAAATGCTTTTAACTCAGGCAGTTGCTCTACACCTAGTGGTAGTAAATGCACGTTTGGATCGGGGTTAAAGTGTTTAATCGTTTGGAATTGGCATAAAAATAGATCGGAGGGGTCAATGCCAACAACAAGCTCTGCGCCTTCACCGCGCATACGCCACAAGTGATAACCAGAGCCACAGCCGATATCCAATACATTACGGCCGTGAAGGTCGCTGATATGGGGGAGCAGTCGGTCCCATTTCCAGTCGCTGCGCCACTCAGTATCAATATGGACGCCATGTAAATGAAATGGTCCCTTACGCCATGGCATCATGCGTTTTAGTAAATGCGTTAACTGCTTTTGATGACCTTCATTGACGTCTTCGCCAGTACCTATCTCAACCTTGGTTTTTATATCAACATGGGTGGTTGAGATCTCTGGTAGATTTTTAATGACTTTTTCCCATTTCGGCCAGTCGCCATGTTGGGCTTCTTTTTGCCAATGGCTAAGCTGCGCAGGCAACGTTTCTAGCCAATGGCTCAAAGGGGTTTTCGCAATGGTTGCATAAAAGTCGGTAAACCAATGATTCATAATTGCCTCTATTTTATTGCTACCATTGAGCAGAAGTTAAAGCACTGATACCACACTTGAGTTTGATTAAAGCCAATAGCTTCTAATCTTGTCATATGGGTACTTAACAAGTCCGTGCGCATCACGTTTTCAATCGCGTTGCGTTTTTGGCTGATCTCTAATTCTGAGTAGCCATTGTGGCGTTTAAAGTCGTGGTGAAGGTCGATAAGTAAGTTGTCTTTAGTATCGTTTTCACCGCGGATTTTTTCACTTAATAGCAGTACACCACCAGGTTTCAAACCCTGATATATTTTTTCTAGAACCGCTTTGCGGTTTTCTGGTGGAATAAACTGTAGGGTGAAGTTCATCGCAACGACAGATGCATTGCTAATCTCTATTTCATTGATATCACCTAAAGTGACCGAGACTGGGACGTCGGATTTAAAGCCTTTTAGATGCAGTTGGCAGCGCTCTACCATAGGCTGTGAATTGTCCACGGCAATGATATGACAGTTTTCTTTATCTATATTTCTACGCATGCTTAGCGTGACTGCGCCTAAAGAGCAGCCTAAGTCATATAAGTTTGAGTTACTTTGCGCGTAAGTACCCGCAAGTTTGCCCATTGTGCTTACTATTGTCGCGTAGCCCGGCACTGAGCGCTGGATCATATCTGGAAACACTTCGACGACATTGGCGTCGAAAGTGAAATCTTTTACTGCTTGCTCAGTGGCATAAATACTGTCTTTGCCCGTCACATTTAATCTCTCTTTGAAAATAATCTCGCTATTTTAGCATTTTATGCTGGATAGTCAGTGATAAATTCAGTAGCTTGGCTACTATTAATAATAAGAAGTAACTATGAGACCAAAAATGGCGAAAAGCAAAGTGATTAGCACAGAAGACATCCTCTCAACGCTATGCCACTCAGTAACAGAAGTTCTGTCGTCGGCAAGCGGCAACCAAATTAACTATTCCGCGATGGTACAAAAGATAACTCGTACCTGTATGAGGCCTGACATCGGCTGTTTCGTATTGTTTGATGGCGGCTTTACCGGTTTAGTCGTAACTAATTTTACCGCGCAAGCCGCGATGGAGGTGTATACCGACTACATGCGTAACATGGGCATGCCTGAAGAAGAAATTGCGCATAGTCATTTATCTGATGACGTTGCCAATGTATTGGGTGAGTTGATGAATCAGATTGTTGGTGATTTCACCAACAAAGTACGTGAGCAGCTACATACCTCTATCACGCAAAACCAGCCTAAGATGATGGCTATCAACAAACAGGTGCAGATCTCGGTAGACACAACGATGGATCGCCCGCAGGCGAGACGCGTTACCTTTACCACGCAAGGCCAGAATATTTTCTATCTTGAATTGGCAATGGATAAAACTGAATTCATTAAGCTACATGACTTTGATATTGCAGAGTCGGTAGACCCAGATGATATTATTGCAAGTCAGGCTGAGAAGAAAAAGCCAGCGAAGCCGCAGGAAGAAGATGTTGTAGATGACGACTTTATGGATCAGTTAGGACTGTAAAACCGTATTTAGAGCACCTAACAGAAAGGCCACATCTGTGGCCTTTCTGTTAGGTAAAAATCTTCATTTCGTCCTCGGATAAAATATATAGTAATGGCACTAATGCAGCGCGCCTTTTCCTGCATTAAGCTCCGGTGCTTCTTCTACATGCTTTATGGATGTTAGCATCATAAAGGCTTCATTGAACTCAAAGCGGGCGATGGCGGTTTTTAATTTCTGTAGTTCTGGTTCAGTCAAATAGCTACTTACTGAAATTGAGTCTACTAGCTCTGTGGCTTGAGTATCATAATCTCTTAATGCACATGCGAGCTGGATGAGTTCCTCTAATTGACTATTGCCACCTTTTTCTTCGTTGTTTTTCGTTACACTTTTTACCTGATGAGACGCTTCTTTTTTACGACGCTTTTGGCATTGTTCCAGTGCATATTTAACGTATTTAATCAGCTCGTCAATTTCGCTTGCATTAGGTGGGCGGACATTGAGAGAAGCCTCAATGTGCTTAAGTTCCTCGGTCAGCCTAACAATCGAAAGGTTAGCACTAGCACCTTTTAATGCATGTAACATGCTATGTGCCAGTTCAAAATTTTCAATGGCTAAAGCCTGTTTTAAATTGATCAGCTCTTCAATCTGCTGAGACAGGAACTTTTCTAAGATATCGAAGTAAACCTTTTGGTTGCCAGCTGCTCGAGCAATACCCTCGGCAATATCAATACCTTCAAACTCAATGATCTCATCAATTTCCTCAATCTCTGCAACGACTTTTGGTGGGTTAACTTCTGGCGTTGTTAAAAGGCCATCGGCTTCGGTGCATGCGTATTTCAAAATACTTTTAACGAGTTGTTCAACGTCGATGGGTTTGGTTACGTGGTCATTCATACCAGCATCGATGCAAGTCTGTATGTCTTCTTCCATGGCATTGGCGGTCATCGCTAGAATAGGGAGTGTATTTTTATCGAACTCTATGCGAAGGTTTTGCGTCGCGGTAATGCCGTCCATCACTGGCATTTGCATATCCATTAAAACAATATCTATGTGTTTGCTATGAACTTGATCAATGGCTTCTTGTCCATTGTCTGCGACCGCTACTTGCGCTCCGAAGCTAGATAAGATCTCCGCTGCTATCTCCTGATTGACTGGCTGATCCTCCGCGACCAAAATTGATATGCCATTTAGTGCTTGTTTACTAATCGTTTGTTCTTTTTTGGTGATAGTGGTTCTTACTTCCGGTGAGTCAAACACGGCATTTTGAATAACGTCCACAAGGTTTGACGGATTAATCGGCTTTAAAAGTACACCATCAACTAAACTGGCTTGGCTGTCGTTCAGGTTTAGCTCCCGACCATAAGCGGTGACTAAAATAAACTTACTTTGCGACACATCGACCTGCGATTGCAGCTTAGTGATTAGCTCAATGCCATCTAATTTTGGCATATGCCAATCGACGAAAATAAGATCGGGTAACTCTTGTGTCAGGACGAATTGATTTAACGCTTTATGAGGGTCTAAATAAGAACAAACCTGCATACTAAAGTTTGTTAGCATACCGCTTAACACGTCCAATGCGTGTTGGTTATCGTCAATAATTGTTGCTGATAGCTCTGATAAGTGGGTAGAGGCCATTTTCGCTTGACTCAGCTCGTCACTGACTTCCATTTCTAATGTGAAATAAAACTCCGAACCGACGTTTTCCTCGCTCTCAACATATATTTCTCCCCCCATAAGCTTGACCAATTGTTGCGAAATCGTGAGGCCAAGCCCTGTACCGCCATATTTTCTGGTGATCGAATTATCTGCTTGCGAGAAAGATTGAAATAGGTTTTTTTGCTGGCGTTTATTCATGCCAATACCAGAGTCTTTTACGCTAAACTTAATTTTTGCTAACCCTTTTTCGACATTGACAAGGGCGACACGAATAACAACCTCACCGGTTTCTGTGAATTTAACTGCGTTACCCGCTAAATTGATGAGTACTTGGCTTATTCTAAATTGATCGCCAATCACGCAGTAGGGCACTTGTGAGTCGATATCAAAGACTAACTCTAGTTGTTTTTCTTGGGCTTTTACACTGACGATGGTGGCGACATTGTCGAGTAGTTTTTCTGTTGAAAAGGCCTGATATTCTAACTCGATTTTGCCAGCTTCGATTTTTGAAAAATCGAGTATATCGTTGATCAATCTCAGTAATTGCTTTGCGGCTGTATCTATTTTTGATACGTAGTCGTGCTGTTTTGCATTCAATTCTGTCGCGAGCGCGAGATGAGACATACCAATAATCGCGTTCATTGGGGTTCTAATTTCATGGCTCATGTTGGCGAGGAATTCGCTTTTCGCTTTTGCCGAGTTTTGGGCCAAGTTTTTTGCTTCTATGAGTTCACGTTGTAGTTGGTTCCTCTCCGAAACGTCAAGGTACATGCCAACAATACCAGCTACATCGCCATTTTCATTAAAAAATGGCGCTTCGTATACAATCAGTTCCCGCGGCTGTTCTTGGCCATCGAGCAATAATACTTCATAGGTTTGCTCCTGGGTTGTGGTGGTAATTTCGTGGGCTTTGGATTCAAATAGACTGGCTATTCCTAGATCAAAAACCTCGTCTAACTTGGCGCCAATCACATCTACTTCAAATTGATCTAACAGTGTTAAAAAGGACTTGTTTACGCCCATAAATACACCGTCAGTCGAACGATAATACGTGGGGTTTGGGATAGCATTGATAATATGGTGAGTAAGTTCGAGTTGTTCGCTTAAGGCCGATTCTGCCTTTTGCTGCTTTTCGATATTTTCATTGATGGCAAGCGCGAGGCTTAAGTCCTTACACAAATACTCGAGCGCTTCAAATTGGCTGTCTATCAACACCTGAGCACTACCTACTAGCAGCACATAGACAACATGATTACCGATGGCTAGTGGAAAGCAATAACGGCCTTGTAACTTCACTTCAACTTCTTGTTCTTTGAGCCACAACGGTTCTTGTTGTACTTGTGGTTCATTATTTGCTGCGCAATGCGCTAGAGTGGACGCAATAATTGAATGGCTTGGTGTCACCCCATGGCTTTTCACTAACGACAAGGCGTCGTCTTCTAAATTGGCATAGAGGCAAACACTCGGTGCATTGAACTCATTGGCAATAAACTCTAGTGCATGGCGCACGATAGGCTCGGAGCCGGTGATGGATTTTAGTTCGCGATTATAGTTTTCGATAATTGCGGCTGACGCCAACTTTTGGCTTTGAGAGGTGGTGGCAACATGGATCGCTTGCGTGAGCCGTTTTACATCGACGTCACTGTTTGTAGGCACCACAGAAAGAGGGGCGCCATTTAACGCTTGTGCACGTAGCGTATTGACGATGCGATATAGCGGGGAGAAATGTTTGGTGCGCATAAACCAAACATAAAAGCTTAAAAATAGTGTTAATACCGCGAAGGCAAGGCCGGTAATCAACAGTATTAGGAGTTGTTGATTTGTGCTTGTTTCAAGTTCAGCGTTTGCAATGAGAGGCAATTGTGAGATGGCGTTTTGATAACTTTGAGGCAAATCGGCCTGCTCAACCGTATCTGCTAAAAATTGAGACTTTAGTCTTGCTTGGGTTTCATAGATTTGTTGTAACGGAAGTGGTAATGGATGACTTGGTGCAGATTTGATTTCACCTAGCCATTGGACGTTTTTATCTTTGCTATACATCTCTAGTGATAGGTGGTTGTGGTAAGCGGTATTAACGTCGGTCGCGAGAGTGCTGTGAGTAGTTGTTGAGTAGTAGATAAGCGTTGCGCTTCCTAGGGCAGCCATCAAGGCGAAAAGTGCGATCCAACTTAGTAATGCTTTTGAGGACATAAGTTATTATTTACGCGTGAATTTATATATAAACATAGTCGCGATATACAATATCTCAAGCTATGCTGTAAAAAGTGTCTATCTTAAGGACTTGAGTAACGTTACATGTCAGACATTTTAATTGTTGACGATATGCCGGAAAACCTCCAAGTATTGCAGCTCATACTAAGAAAGGAAGGGTATAAAGTATTGGCAGCACGGGGTGGGGATATTGCCTTAGGTATTGTTAAAAAGCACCAGCCTGAGTTAATTATTACCGATATAAAAATGCCAAATATGTCGGGGATTGAACTATGTAAAGTGCTTAAGTCCGACAATTCGGCGGCGGCCATTCCGGTTATTTTTGTGAGTGCTTATGAAGACAGCGAGAGCTTGGTACAAGCATTCGAAGTCGGTGGTGTTGATTACATCACCAAACCTTATAAACCCGCTGAAATCATAGCCAGAGTAAACACCCAATTTAAGTTAATTGAAGCGCAAAAGTTAGCGGTAAAACAGCAGCTATCTAAGGCTATAAACCAAATGGTGATGGGGATTGCACACGAAATTAATACCCCGCTTGGTACCAGTATTACGTCCAACACCTTTTTAGAAGGCGTCATGCAGGAGCTACAAAGTGCACTCACCGTAGGTACGCTTACGCAGGATGAGCTGGTAACGGGGTTTGAGCAGATCAAAGACAGTAGTGCGCTGTGCAGCCGTAATCTAGAAAAAGTGGCTAAGTTTGTCAGCTTATTAAAATCGGTCTCTCAGTCTGAGCGAGATAGCAGCTGTGCTGACGTTAAATTACAAGAAATAGAAACAAGACTGAAAAAAGATTTTTCAAAGCAAGACGTACAAATTCAGTTTGTTGGTAACACAACAACTGAAGTTTACGTGGATGGTCAAGCACTGGTTGAGGTATTGAGCAACTTAGTTGAAAACTCTATTGCGCATGCCTGGATTGACCATGATCACCTTGCCACCATCACCTTTACGCGCTCAGGTAACAATTTACATGTTAATTATACTGACAATGGAATAGGGCTTAGAGGAATTAGTACACAAGAGTTATTAAAACCATTTGTGACGACAAAAAGAGGTAATGCAGGCCATGTTGGGTTAAGCGCAAATTTAACTGCCAACTTGGTTTCAGGGGCACTCAATGGAGAGTTTAGCGTGAAAAATACACCGCAAGGATTGGAGTGGGATATCCAAATACCGATAGATACCCCCGATAATGCTTGATCTGCATCAAAAGTCTCAGGCCCTATACATAAAAGCGGACATAAGTCCTTATATCATTTGTCCTAATTCAATAAGCTCGCTCGCTGTTAAAACGTAATCTTTAAAAAGTACTCTGCTGACCATGTAATTAGCTACACTTTTTGAAGAATTATCGACAACACGATCGTATAAGGGCTTTTTAGCCTTTGCTGTTGCTGTTTTGAGTGAGGCTTGTTAAATACAAGTTTACTGCTTAAAAACAACCCCCTAGGTTAACAGACCCGATAACATACGCCTTACCTTCTACTAGGTACGCAGTGTTGAGATGACACGGGAAGTGCGTTATTTACCCCGATGTGCAATTGAGTAAATAACCATGAATTACTAATAATTTTGGTGGAACCATTATGCAACAGTTACCTACCGTAGACTATCAATCGCCAAATGCTGCGAAAGAATTTGTAGAATCTTTAAGAAACACGGGTTTCGGTGTACTAAAAAATCACCCAATCCCACAAGAGTTGGTTGAATCAATCTACAAACATTGGCAAGAATTTTTTAATTCAGAAGAAAAACACGAATTCCTTTTCAATAAAGAAACCCAAGATGGTTACTTCCCACCAGAAGTCTCTGAAGTTGCGAAAGGTTTTACAGTCAAAGACATCAAAGAGTACTTTCACGTTTATCCAAAAGGTCGCGTACCGGCTCAATTAGAAGCAGAGATTCGTGAATATTACCGTTTAGCGAGCGAGTTTGCTCAAGAATTGCTAAGCTGGGTACAAGCTGAAGCGCCTGCAGATGTGAGAGCGAGATTCTCTATTGACCTTAAAGATATGATCAAAGAATCAGAGCAGACATTACTGCGTATTCTTCATTATCCACCAATGACAGGCGATGAAGAACCTGGTGCAATTCGCGCCGCAGCTCATGGTGATATCAATCTACTTACTGTATTGCCTGCGGCAAATGAGCCTGGCCTACAAGTGCAAAGACAAGATGGCAGCTGGTTAGACGTACCATGCGACTTTGGTTCGTTGATTATTAATATTGGTGACATGCTACAAGAGGCGTCGGGTGATTACTTCCCATCGACAATTCACCGTGTGATTAACCCTACTGGCAAAGCGTCGACGAAATCTCGTATTTCATTGCCGCTATTCTTACATCCAAAACCGGATGTTGTGTTGTCAGAGCGTTACACTGCAGATAGCTATTTGCAAGAGCGTTTGAGAGAGCTTGGGGTTAAGTAATCTGCGAATAACCTGAACGACAAGGTTAAATCGATAAAGCGACTTGATGTAATATTGAGTCGCTTTTTTATTATGTGTTTAACAATCCCTAATCTCTGTTAGTCCTTGTAATTTGACGATTATTGCAATTTTTCACTGACAATCCTCACAATCTGTGCAATATTAGTTTTTTTCAAAATGAAGAAATTTCTTGAAAAATTTAATGACAACGCTGTCATTTGTTGTGTAACATCAATTCAACATGAATGAAAAACCGTGTCTAACGAAAATAATAACGCGGTCTAATCCAGAACAAGGTAGGGGTCTTTACATGATGGCTAAACAGGTTAACCAAGACCAACTATACATCGGCGTCGATGGTGGTGGAACAAAATGCCGCGCTACAATTTATTCTCTTCAACATGGCGTTTTGGGTACGGGTCTAGGCGGTCCTGCGAATCCCTTACATGGTTTAGAGCGCACGCTTGAATCTATCATGGTGTCGACACAAATGGCGTTACAAGACGCGGGTCTTCGTGTTGAACAAGTACATGAGCTAAATGCAGGCCTTGGCCTTGCAGGTGTTAACTTACCCGCGCTCTATGACAAAATCATGCAATGGGAGCATCCCTTTAAACAAATGTTCCTTACCACAGATTTACACACCGCGTGTATTGGTGCTCATGAGGGTAGCGATGGTGCAGTGATTATTACGGGCACCGGCTCCTGTGGTTTTGCCTTAGTTGATGGTAAAACAGTGAACTATGGTGGCCATGGTTTTGCGCAAGGCGACATGGGCAGCGGCGCTTGGATGGGGTTAGAGGCGGTCAAAGCTGCGTTACTCGATCTTGATGGCCTTGGCGAAAAAACATCATTGAGCCAAGTATTACTAGAGCACTTCAGTGCGAAAGGGGCGATGGGTATTGCTGAACAAATGGCTGGGCAGCCGTCTAGTGGTTATGCAAAGCTGGCTCGTTATGTATTAGAACAAGCTAAGCAAAATGATGAAATTGCCCTTTCTATCGTAAAGTCTGGTGCGGAATATATTAGTCGTTTAGCGAAGCGTTTACTTGAACTAAACCCACCTAGACTCTCTATGATCGGCGGATTATCAGAGCCGCTACAACCATGGCTCGACCCAGAAGTTGCAAAGCAAGTCCAATTACCGAAACAACCTCCTGAAATGGGGGCAATTTACTTTGCAATTCAAAGTGCAGGTCAAGAATTAAAAAAGGCGAACTAATGACGACTCAATGTTATTTTGCTCCAGAATTTTTTGATGGTGAAAGTGTTAGAAAAGACGTTTACTTCGAAATAAACAACGGCCAAATTCGTTATCTAACTGAGTCGCTAGTAACCAATGTATCTAAGCTATCAGGGCTAGTTGCACCAGGTTTTATTGATGTACAAGTTAATGGTGGTGGCGGTGCATTTTTTAATGCTGAGCAATCCACGACATGCTTGGCGACTATGGTTAAAGCACATGGCCAGTTTGGTTCCACGGGATTAATGCCAACCCTTATCACTGACAAGATTGAAGTGATGCAACAAGCGGCAGATGCAACAGCAGAAGCTATTGCTACTAATCAGCCTGGAGTGCTTGGGATCCATTTTGAAGGTCCACACTTATCTCATCCTAAAAAGGGTACGCATAGCGAAAAGTTCATTAGACCAATTTCAGAGCAAGAGTTTGCGGTATACGCGCGTCAAGATTTAGGCATCAAAATGGTGACTTTAGCACCTGAAACTGTGCCACTTAGCGATATCGAACGCTTGATTTCATTGGGTGTGAAAGTGTGTATCGGTCATTCAAATGCGGACTATGACACCGCTAACGCCGCACTTAATGTTGGCGTTGATGGCTTTACGCACCTATTTAATGCAATGTCTGCGTTTACTTCCCGTGAGCCGGGCGTTGTCGGCGCCGCGCTTTGGAATGACAATAGCTGGTGTGGTTTGATTGTTGATGGCCATCACGTTCATCCATTGTCGGCGCAGCTTGCGATTCGTACTAAGCAGCGCGGCAAAATGATGCTAGTGACGGATGCCATGCCTCCGGTTGGTACAGATGATACGGAGTTTGACTTTTTTGATGGTAGAAAAGTTATTCGTACTGGCGATCGGTTAAATTCAACAACCGGTGAGCTTGCTGGTAGTGTATTGGATATGGCAAGTGCGGTGCGAAATACCGTCAATACGCTTAACGTGAGCCTAGCGGAGAGTTTGCGCATGGCCTCTCTTTACCCTGCGCAATATCTTGGCCTGTCTCAAAAGGGGCATCTAAGATCGGGTGCTGATGCTGATTTCGTGGTGCTCGACAGCGATTTGATTGTGAAGCAAACCTATATTGGTGGTCAGTTGCTGTAACTGATTTGCAATTGAATAGTGGACGGAAACGGCCGCTTAAGTTTCCCTGATAAAACCCCGCAGCAGTACCGCGGGGCTTTGTTTTTTTAAGCTTAGCCGGTATTTGGTTAAGCATGGGTGGATCGACAACTCAGGAAGTTAATGTCGTGTGCGTAATGATAGAGTCATGATTGCAACGCGCATCAAAACTAACCTTGAGGCAAATGGATTTGCTTGATTGAGCGATCCATAGTTAATGTTTTCACGCGGATAAATAACAATGACAACGAATAATAAGCCAAAGCGACTTGCGTCTTTAGATGCCTTACGCGGCATGGATATGTTCTGGATCTTAGGTGGCCAGTCTATTTTTGCGGCACTGTTTGTATTGACCGGATGGCAAGGGTGGAAGGCGTTCGAAGCGCACACGCTACACAGCCCTTGGCATGGCTTCACTTTTTATGATCTTATCTTTCCACTGTTTATCTTTTTATCGGGTGTGGCGATGGGCTTGTCACCTAAACGTATCGACCATCTGCCCTTTAATGAACGTAAACCGTTTTATCTCAAAGCACTGAAGCGCCTTTTGTTACTGTGTGCTTTTGGCGTGTTATACAACCATGGTTGGGGAACTGGGATCCCAATGGATCCTGACGGTGTTCGCTACGCTAGTGTATTAGGTCGCATTGCGTTTGCTTGGTTCTTTTGTGCTTTACTGGTTTGGCATACGAGCTTGCGAACCTTGGCTTATGTGGGTGTAGGCATATTGACATTTTATTGGTTACTGCTTTGCTTTATCCCGGTTCCTGGTGGGCAAGCGGGGGACTTAAGTGCAAATGGTGTTGGTAGTTGGAATGCGTTCATTGATACGTATTTACTACCAGGGACCAGTTATCAAAATCGTCCGGTTGACCCAGAAGGTGTGCTGTCAAGCTTACCTGCCATTGTAAATGCTATCGCAGGTGTATTTGCTGGTCGTGCGATCGCCAATGCACAAACGCAGGGAGAGTGGAAAATTGTTGGTATTTTGGCAGGCTCTGGTGTACTCGCCTTAGCACTAGGTTGGCTTTGGGACATGCAATTTCCAGTTAATAAAGAATTGTGGACAAGCTCATTTGTGCTAGTAACCGTCGGCTGGAGTGCAATTCTACTAGCGGTATTTTACGCGATAGTAGATGTACTGAGCTTTCAACGTTGGGCGTATCCATTTGTTATTATAGGAGCCAACTCCATTATTATTTATTTGGCGTCAAGCTTAGTGAATTGGACCTTTATTAGTAAAAGCGTATTCGGTGGCGTGATTGCCGCCGTGCCGGCTGCGTGGCAACCATTAATTGCTGTTTTTGCGCTACTGGCGGTACAGCTTTTAGTGCTGCACTGGATGTATAAACGCCGTATTTTTGTAAGTGTATAATATTCACAAGCCTCCTTTCAAAAAGCCCACCGTTGTGGGCTTTTTAACACCTTTAGATTGCATAGAGTAAAAAATATCCATATTTTTTTTCACTTTTGCTTTACAAGCGAATTATTTCTGATGATAATGACAGCGTTGTCATAATGGTAATAACCTAATGTTGTGTATCCCAATTAGGTTCGATCTGACCTTGCTTTGATTGCACGCGAGGCAAGGCTCAGATCCCATTTTATTCTAATCATCTCAACATTTGGTTAATCGTATGCAAGTAGTCATTTTAAAAGACGCTGCCGAAGTGGCAGCATATGGTGCAGACATTTTTACAACGCAATTAAAGCGTAAAGCTAACTCTGTGTTGGGATTAGCGACGGGTTCAACACCGGTTGCTTTGTATCAAGAATTAATTAAGCGTAACCAAGCAAACGAAATCAGCTTTGCGGAAGTTACCAGCTTTAATCTAGATGAATATTTAGGCTTAGATGGCTCGCACCCACAAAGTTATCGTTACTTTATGCAGCAGCAGCTATTTGACCATATCAACATTGATAGAAGTAACACGCACGTACCGCCGGGTGATGCAAAAAATCCAATTACGGCGTGCGGCGAATATGAAGCGCGTATTAAATCTGCTGGTGGTATTGATGTACAACTGTTAGGTATTGGCAGAAATGGCCATATTGGCTTTAACGAGCCATCTTCTGGATTGACGTCACGCACTCGGGTTAAAACCCTAACGAAAGCGACGATTGATGATAATGCTCGTTTTTTTAAAGCTGATGAGTACCAACCTCATTTGTCAATCACAATGGGTATTGGCACGATTTTAGATGCTAAAAAAGTCGTGTTATTAGCGACTGGTGAAAACAAAGCTGATGCCGTTGTTGCTATGGTGGAAGGCCCGTTAACTGCAGCGTGTCCGGCTTCGGCACTACAAATGCATCGTGATGCTGTAATCGTCATCGATGAAGCTGCGGCATCTAAGCTAAAAGATATTGAATTCTATAAGCATATTGAAAACGAAAATCAAAAGCTGTTGGACTATCTTGCCTCTCTGTAGTGTGAAATCACACTGTAGTTTTCAAAAGCCCATTTATGGGCTTTTTTTTTGCCTGCACCTTTGTGCTATGGTAGCTTTAAGGTCTCGCCGAGGTGGATAAAATGTTCCAGAACACGAAGGAATAGGGGCTTGCTGTATTACACTCAAATGACGTTAGACAGAGCGTCTAACGAAAGAAAAGATCAAAACTGGTTATTATCTCAAATGGGTGACAATAGTCGCTGGTTATTAATTCAAGACGACGCTAATTTAGTGCGTGTCGGAGATAATGAATTACATTATCTTTCTCGCACAGAAGTCGCTGATTTAGCACTTCAAGACGCGATATTCTTAGGTCGTGACGAAGCGCACAGCTATTTTGCGCTTGACGTCTCTAAACAACGAGATAAGCTTTCTTTTATTGACTCCGAGTCAGAATTCATCGATATGCGCCAAGTGGGTCGTAACTTACCAAAGCAACAAGGCTCAATTGGTGTGCTTGCACGAGGCTTATGCTACTGGCATAAAACCCATTGTTTTTGCGGACGTTGTGGGCAACCCAATAAAATGGTTGAAGCAGGTCATGCAAGACGTTGTGTTAACCCTGAATGCCGCCATATGACGTTTCCACGTACAGATCCAGCCGTTATCATGCTTGTCACTCATGTTTTCCCTGATGGCGTTGAACGCTGCTTGTTGGGCCGTCAGGCTGTTTGGCCAGAAGGGGTATTTTCGACGCTGGCTGGGTTTGTTGATCCCGGCGAATCGTTAGAGCAAGCCGTGATAAGGGAAGTGATGGAAGAGGCGGGTGTTGAAGCATACGACGCCACTTATATTGCCTCACAGCCTTGGCCGTTCCCGTCATCACTTATGCTGGGGTTTATCGCGAAGGCAAAAACCACAGAGATTTTTGTCGAGCAAGATGAGCTTGAGCAAGCTAAATGGTTTTCACGGGCGGAGCTTAATACATTTTCAGAGTGGGGCGATACAAAGCCCGGCTATAAACTCACCAGAGAAGACTCGATCTCCAGATATTTAGTTGAATACTGGCGTGCACAATCAGAAGAGTAATTATGAAAAAGCATACTAAAATCGTTGCTGCTGGAAGAAAAGCAGAATATACCAAAGGGGTAGTAAACCCAGTTGTTCAGCGCGCCTCTACCGTAGTTTTTGAGAGCGTTGCCGAAATGCAAGAAGCGATAAAAGGACGTGGACATCGCACTTTGTTTTACGGCCGCCGTGGCACCAATACCCATTTCGCCTTGCAAGATGCCATTACTGAGCTTGAAAATGGTGCGGGTTGCGCCTTATATCCGTCTGGTGCTGCTGCTATCGCACAGTCACTACTGTCATTTTTAAAAGCAGGCGATCACTTACTGATGGTGGATACTGCGTATGAACCAACCAGAGATTTGTGCGATAAGCTGTTAAAAGGCTATGGTATCGAAACCACTTATTATGACCCTATGGTTGGCGCTGGTATTGACGCGTTAATTCAAGACAATACCAAAGTGTTGTTCTTAGAGTCTCCAGGTTCAATCACCATGGAAGTTCAAGATGTGCCAGCGATGGTTGAAGTTGCAAAGCGCCGTGGCGTTATCACTATGCTTGATAATACGTGGGGTAATGGCTGGCAGTTTCGTCCGCTCGATCATGGTGTTGATATCAGCATTCAAGCCGCAACCAAGTATATTGTTGGGCATTCGGATGTCATGATGGGGGTTGCCGTTGCAAATGAGCGCTATTGGCCTGAGCTTAGAGAGCACTCGTATTTACTTGGTCAATGTACCTCTGCAGATGATGCTTATTTAGCACTACGTGGGTTACGTACTATGCCTGCGAGGTTAAAACAACATGAGCAGTCGGCAATGACAGTGGCGAAATGGCTCGAAGCGCATCCGCTCGTGGATCACGTTAGACATCCCGCTTTTGAGACTTGCCCTGGCCATGAATTCTTCAAGCGAGACTTTGATGGCAGTAATGGTTTATTTTCAATCGTAATGAAAGAAGGTAGCCAAAAGGCGATTAACCGCTTCTTAGATGCTTTATCCCATTTTAAAATGGGTTTCTCATGGGGCGGCTATGAAAGTTTAGTTACAGCCAATAAAACCATGGAGCATTTGCGATCAACCACTGGTTGGACATTGGGCCCCGTGATCCGCCTTCACATAGGTCTTGAAGACGTAGAAGACTTGTTAGAAGATTTAGAACACGCACTTAAGGTCTATGAACAAAACCTCGGTAAATCTTAAAACCTCGATCAGTATTGGGTGCTTCACTTTTAACGAGGCACCTCGGATTTATTGAGCCACAATAGCTGTTGGATCAAGACTGAAAACTGTAGAGAACAATACCAGTTTGGCGCAGTTTAAGCGTAAGGCACAGGGAACCTTTATAGGGAGGTTATGTCTAAGAGCGATGTCATGAAAGTATTGCAAACTGAATTCAAGGAAAGGTGATGAAGTTAAACAGATTGATTATGTTACCGATAATCTCACTCAGCGCTTGTGTAGTAATGCCTGTGCAAGATACTGCTCACACCAACAAGTGCGAGATTTCATCGGATAGAAAAACCCTAAAGATAGTCGATGTTGCAGATGAAACCAATACGTATTATTCCGTGAGTGGAATTATATTAACGCCGATACTCGTTCCTACTACTGCTATTATTTCGGGAACTTATGTGCTGGCAAATAATGCCTATCGTCTTGGGGAAGAGACGATAAAATGCGAGAACAAATCTTAAAACTAACTACAAACTTATTTAATTGTTGCGTTGTGCTCTGTATTTGAGCGCAGCGGGTCAAAACCACTTGTGCGACATGCTTGGTTTGCTATGTTTTACTTTTATAATGTATCGTAAGCGTCGCCAGAACCACACCTAGCTACTGAATACGCTCAGCCTATAAAGTACAGCTCTGACCTCAATTCGGAGCTGACCATGCCTAAACACAAAACCGCAGAGCAATGGCTGAAACTTATCGAACAACAGGAACTCAGTGGTTTGTCTGTCACTGACTTCTGCACGCAGCACAACCTTAGTACCAAGTCTTTTTATAATCGCCGAAGTAAACTTCGCACTAAAAAACCACCTAAGTCATCTTTTATTGCCGCTAAGCCTGCTGCATCTGAGTCCGTTTCTCTGCCTGAGTTGTTACAGCTCAAGCATGGTCAGAATACGGTGTTGTTGCCATCAAACACAGATGCCCTGTGGTTGGCTGCACTGCTCAGGGCGCTGTCTTGATCTGCTGGCACAATGAGTCTGTTTACTTGCACCGCCAGCCAGTAGACTTTCGTAAATCCATCAATGGCCTCTCGGCGATTGTTGAGCAAGAAATGGCAGCACACGCGATGAGCGGTCAGGTGTTTGCGTTTTGCAATAAAAACAAGGACAAGCTGAAGGTGTTATATTGGAATAAAACCGGCTTTGCCTTGTGGTACAAGCGCCTTGAAAAAGACAAGTTTAAATGGCCCGACAAAGAAGACGATGACGTCATTACACTCAGCGCCGAACAATGGCAGTGGTTATTGTCTGGCTTATCGGCCATTGCTCACAAGCCGCTCAGCTATGGTTATAACGTATGATCATAACAGGGGTTTTTAGATCACGAATTAATCTAAGCTATTAATTTAAAAACAGTTACTCTGTTGATACAGTAGACTGCATGAAAGAAATGAATAAACTGCCTGATGATCCTCAGCAGTTGAAGCAGATCATTGCTCAGCTTCAGGCGCGTAATAACTACCTCGAAGAACAATTCAGACTGGCCCAGCAAAAACGTTTTGGGGCCAGCAGTGAGTCGCACCCTGCACAAGCTGACTTGTTCAATGAAGCCGAAACGCTGGTTGAAGAAGCACCTGAGCAAGACGTGGAAACCATCGAATATCAGCGCAAAAAGCCGACACGTCAGCCACTGCCAAAAGATCTGCCCCGCGAACGTGTTGTGCATGACATCGACAACAAACAATGTGATTGCTGTGGCGGTGAGCTGCACAAAATGGTCGAGGATGCGAGCGAAAAGCTGGAGTTTATCCCGGCCCAGGTCAAAGTCATCGAACACGTCAGGCCAAAATACAGCTGCCGGCACTGTGAAAAAACACAAACCCAGGTTGAGATCAAACAAGCGCCTGTCCCACCGAGCCCGGTTCCTAAAGGCATAGCAACGGCCAGTTTGCTCAGCCAGATCATCACCAGTAAATATCAGTATGGCTTACCGCTGTATCGGCAAGAAAGCCTGTTCAAACAATATGGTATTGCACTGAGCAGGCAAACCATGGCGGATTGGGTGATCCGCTGCGCCAGTTTATTCAAGCCGCTCTATGACAGGCTGCACGAAGTGTTGCTACAGCAACCGGTGGTGCACGGCGATGAAACCACGGTTAAGGTGGTGAAAGAAGACAAACAGACCAGTTACATGTGGCTGTATTGCAGCGGCACGGACTCGCCTGTGGCAGAGGCAAACATCCCCAATATTGCCCTGTTCGACTATCAGAATAGTCGTGCGAGTCGCTGTCCTGTGGCATTTTTACAGGGCTACAACGGCTATCTGCAAGTTGACGGTTATGCGGGCTATGAGCAAACGCAGGCGACACTGGTTGGTTGCTGGGCGCACGCAAGACGCAAGTTCAAAGAAGCCGCAGATGCGCAGGCCAAGGGTAAAACAGGTAAAGCGAACTGGGCGCTCAACCATATTCAAAAGTTATATCGAGTTGAGACTGCAAACAAAACAGCAAGCGCAGAGGAGCGGCAGGCTGCACGGGTACAACAAAGCGCACCGCTGCTGGCCCAGTTTAAAACCTGGTTAGATAAATCAGCACAAACGGTGGTACCAAAATCGAAGCTGGGCGAGGCCGTCCACTATACGCTAAGGCAGTGGCCGAAACTCATTCACTACCTCGATGACGGACATCTAAAGATAGACAACAACCGGGCAGAGCGCGCTATCAAACCGTTCGTCATAGGGCGAAAGAACTGGCTGTTTAGCTTCACCACAAGTGGCGCTGAGAGTAGCGCAATCCTCTACAGCGTGATCGAAACAGCCAGAGCAAACGGCCACACCCCATTTGATTATGTGATGCATTGCTTAAACGAATTAGCCCAGCCACAGTACGATATCAACAGTTTACTGCCCTGGCATGTTAGCCTCTAGGTGTAGTTAGCCGTACGCTTACGTTACTTCGGATGGTAAATACATATTGTTTAATCGAGGGATGGATAACGAGAATTCCAATGTCGACATCTACTGGATGGATGCAAAGATAATTAATGAGTTAAAAACCAAAAATCTAAGTAAGGAAGCATTATGAGTCGACGTTATATTTTGTCTCTATTATTTATGCTAAGTGGCGCTCGCAAAAGTCATGATACTAATGCAGTTGCAACAAGTAGCTAGATTGGCAATCCTATCAACGCAAGTAAACTAACGGGAACTCCTAGCTTACTTGCGTTGTTAATACTTACGCGAAATTAGATACAATTAGTTCCTTTATACCATTGTCCAACTTGCTTAAATCTTCCCATTCACCATAGATATCTTCTAACATATGAACCTCATCGACTAGCTCACCATTTTTATACTTGCTGACTACAGGATGTAAAAAACCATGTTGAGAAAACTTGAGTTGCTCATCTTTATCACTTGGTATGCGGTAGCTAAATTCCAATCTAAAACCTGAAAATTGCTTAAACTGTTCCTCATTTTCGTAAACAAGTTTTGGGACGCTTTCAAAAAATTCAAAGCCACCATTTGGTTTCTTTGAATACAAATCATAAGCGTTCCCAAACAAAAACCAAATTGTGGTTGCTGATTTTATACGCTCGCTGATCTCATTGTATAATTCTGAAGAAGAATCAAGTTGCTTTCTACTTTGCTGGGCTACAAGATTCAATTTCTTGATAATTATTTCAGATAATGACTCCGCGTTATGCCTAATTCCGTGTATAAAAGGAGTTGAGGAATCTTTGTAGTCATTGCATTGCATATTCGCTCCGCAAAAAAACAGATTCGGAATATTACTACTTTCCCATTTATGATTAAGCTTAGGAAACATGTTTTTCAAGCACAACTCAGGAAAAGTACTTGGTGCGTAGTGATCGAAGTTACACTTAAACCCTGTACAGTTTATGACGTAATCATAAGTGTTTTTTTCTGATTCTCCATCCTCTGAAAAAATCATATCTACCAAATACTGCCCAGAATTTAACTGTTCAATTGATGCAATTTTTCCGTTTAAGATCGCGTTTTGCTGTTTCAAGAAAAAAGTATCTAGAAACGCCTGATTCACTGAGCGTAAATGCCCGGGGTAGTGGCTGACCCAAGCAAAATTGAAATCATCTGGGCTTATTAAATGGGTGTTTGATGAGACTTCTAATAAGCTATCAGCTGTTTCAAATGCCGAGTTACCTTTCCCTAATATGAGTACTTTCTTATTTGTGAATTGAGCTACGTCGTTATTCATTTCTGTATAGGCTATAGAGTGCTCAATGCCTTTTATATTAGGAATGTTGAGTTCGCCGATCCCTGTGGCATCAACTAAGATCTCACTTACATATTCTTTACCGTTACCATCGACGACTGTAAATTGGTGGTCGTCTTTTGTAACCTTTGCAACGTGGGTTTCGTAATGAATAGGTAACTCGTATTTTGTCGCGAATTCACCAAGGTATTTCACAAGGTTGTCCGCACTCGGATAGTAAGATTTATCAAAGTCTTTAAAAGAAAACTTATCGTCGCCATTTAGTAGTGAATTCCAGTCCCATCTAAGGTTCTTCTCTTTATTATTAAAGCCCGTGTTTACCTTATTTATCGATATCAATTTACGATGGACTGGATAAGTTTCAAAGAAGCTTCCTGCAACTTTTGCACGTTCCAAAACAATATGGGACACATTTACTTTGTTAAGATAATAGCTTAATTGTAAGCCCGCAGGTCCAGCACCAATGATGATGACTTTATAATTTAACTCCATTCTCAACACTCCTTTTGTAAGGTTTCGGGGTTTTTGCTTATTTTTCTAAAGTGTTCATTCTTTATTATATTTTGTGGCGTATCAGTAGCCACGATCTGCCCGCTATCAACTACGATAACCTGATCTGAAAGGTAGATGCTATTTAGGTTATGTGTGATTATTAGTACAGTTTTATTTTTTGCTATTTCTTTTAAGTGACTATGAAGACCGGATTCAGTGGCGAGATCGAGAGAGTTTGTAGCTTCATCTAAAATGAGTATATCACTGTCTGAATATAGCGCTCTTGCTATCGCAAGTCTCTGTTTTTCTCCACCAGATAAATTTGCGGCATTCAAGGTGACTTCGCTATTAAAGGTAAAGCCATTGCTTTGCATGACGACATCAAAGTTTGAGAGCTGAGACACTCGCTTGAGCTTTAACTCGTCGACATTATCAAAACTGAGTTGTAGAGTGATATTTTGCCAAAGTGGTCCACTGAAAAAGAAAGGATCTTGTTCGACCATCGTGACCTTTTGGTGAGTCGATTGTGAGTTTTTTTGATTCTGATGAATGAGAATTTCACCTAGATAGCTTTGATATAAACCCGCAATTAGCTTTATTAAAGTGCTTTTCCCGGAGCCTGATCGGCCGATAATAGAGTAAACTTTATGCTCTTTAAATTTATGCGTTATAGCACATAATGATTCAGAATCTGCCTTTTGATATTTAAACGACAGGTCGGTTAATTCAATTTTATTGTGTGTTGACGTATCTTTGGTGGCGGAAGCTAGTCGTTCAGCGGGCTCTTGATTTAGTAAACTATCTAAGCTGCTAACTGCGTTTCGAGCCTTCGTTGTAACGGAGTTTATGTCACTTATTGAGGCGAAGGAGTACGACATCAGTAATAATACCATAATGAACGCGACTAATTCTCCCGACGCCATTGAACCTTCTATGACATTTAACCCGCCTACCCACAAAACAAAGATCACGCTAGAGAAACTGCCCAAAATGATTAATCCAGATACAATAGATTCTAAAGAATGAAGTCTTTTAGTTGCATTGTAGACTTGACTCGCTCCCGATTCTATTTGTTCTCCAAGTAAGGCTTCCATTCTATGGATTTTTATTGATTGTATACCTGATAATGATTCAATGATTGTCGAGTTTAGATTAGCAACGGTTTCCCGTTTATGGGCGTTGGCCTCGGAAACTCGCTGGCTTACTTTAAAAATGATAAGAATAACCAGCGGAACGGTGACTATTGAAAGCAAAGTCATATACAAACTGGTGGCTAATAAATAAATTAGGCCACACAATAAAGTGCCGGAAGCTTGAAAGAAAATGCTTAAAATAAAGTGGACGTAGGTATTTATAGCTTTAACATCATAGTCGATATTAGAATAAAGCTTGGAAGGGGAAGTAACATCAAATAACTCTTGTTGCTTATATAGCATTCTCCCCATCGCAAAGCTAAGTAGTTTATTGCTTAGCATCTCCTTAATATCAAATACGAGTTTTTGCCTCAAGCCATTCGAAAGCACGAATGTAATTAATAAAAGCAAGATAAATGAGACAAAATAGTTTAAACGTTCTCTCGTGACTGACTCTTGAAACAGTAGCTCAACAGTATAGGCAATGCCAAATGAACTGATGACGACTAAAACATTAAGTACAGCCACAATGAATAGCGTAAAGTGCTGTTTCGCACATAGAGTTTTAAGTTTTTGAAAAACAATACCTTCTGGGATAAATATCATTCTTTATATTGACTCTTCGATAACTCTAAGTAATTTACCAGTTCCACAACATTTATCATTATAGTCTTCGACATGGCGAGCATTTATCACTCTGTCATGCGGACAACCACCATTACAAATTGAGAACCATTCACACTCTCGCATACGATCCGTCGCGTCAATTTCTTCTTTTACAGATGCTTGATTATGATTTGACTTTTCGAGCAGGGTGGCTAGATCTGAATTTAGAAGTGAGCCGTAAATACTGCCAATATCTCCAACATACTTATCACAAGGTGAAACATCACCGTTTGGTTCGACAGTGATTATTTCTTGAGAGCAATTTCCTGCCCAATAACAAGCGGAAAGTTGCTTAGTTTTATCCGATAAAACATCGATAAAATTTTCAAACATTCTGATTCTAACTTTGTCTTTGTAGTGCCCGTACCAAACACGATAAACGCAGCTTAAAAATTCAATGTATTCTTTGTAGCTAATGTAGGCATTACCGATATCATCACCAGGCTTTGCTCGGTTATCTGGGACGATGTTCAGAAATTCTATGTCATTTAATTCAATCGAGTGTAAATAGCTTAAAAGTCGTTCAGGATCTAAGTTGTATACATCTTTGTCGACGACTATTAAAGCACCGTAGGCAATACCATGATGCTTAAGCCGTCGAATTCCTTCAGCAACTTTAATGCTGGTTGGTCTTCCTCGGACGTCAAGTCTCCGAGTATCATTGATTTCAGGTACACCATCAAAGCTAATTCCCACGGACATGCCAATGCCTTTTAAGAAAGTGAGCCACTCATCCGATATATTAACTGCGTTTGATTGCATAGTATTGGTGATGAAGTGATCTGGGCGTCTAAATTGTTCTTGTAACCAAATCAACTTTTTGAAGAACAATGGTCTAAGAAGTGTTACTTCACCACCGTGCCAAACAAACTCCACTCGAGATACATTTGGGATTGCTAATATTCGTTTAACAATTGAAACGAGGTTTTCGAATTTTATAGATTGATTCGGTCCTTCTGCCCACGAATGGCAATATGTACAGCGTAAGTTGCATAGACGTGTAGCCTTGAGTACAACTACAACTTTACTTGCTTTTAGTGGCTTTGCTTTGAAATCGCTTGCTTTTTCTTCTCTGAAAAGAGCTAATTCTTCATCGTCTAAAATATCATAGTCTTTGATCTCACCAATAAGTTGAGATGCTAAGCGAGAGTACTGATAATCACTCACTTCTATGTCTACGGTTTCTTTACTGTTTTCTGCAGCATCAATAACTTTAATAGAAATATCACCGAGCATAATTTATTTTCCTTAATTAACTAATTCACCATCAACCATACTTACTCGCCTACCTGCAACACTTGCTGCAGCAGCGCTGTGCGTTACCATTATGATTGTAGAAGCGCTTGTGTCATTTACTTCCAGCAGTATATCTAAGACCCGCTGGCCAGTTTTTTCATCCAGATTTCCCGTCGGTTCATCCGCAAGAATAATACTTGGTTTGCACGCCATTGTTCGGGCAATCGCAACCCGCTGTTGTTGACCGCCAGATAATTGACTAGGGTAATGATCTTTCCTCGCAATTAATTCCATACGCTCTAATTCTTGCTCTGCCAGTCCTAGTCTATCTTTGTGTGGCACACCCCTAAATTTGAGTGGCAACATAATATTATCCAACACTGATAGATCAGGGATTAAATTGAAAGACTGGAACACATACCCCAAATGTTCTCTTCTGTACTTTAATTTCTTTTTTTGAGATATCGCTGAAACATCAAAACCATTTAAATGTAAACTACCGGAGTCAATATTCGAGAATAATCCAATTGCGTTGAGTAATGTTGATTTTCCTGAACCTGACTTTCCTGTAATGGCAATAAATTCACCTTTATCAACTTGTAGAGATACTTTATTTAAGGCAGTAGTTTTAATTTTATTTGTATAGAAGTGCTTACACACGCACTCAAGTTGAATGACGCTATTCAATGTATAATTCCTCCTTATATTTTTTGTTCCAATCTAAAATTACGACGCTTTTACCTAACACCATAGGAGCATCAATCACTACTCGATCCCCAATCCTTTCCTTAATAAGGATAGGAGTCCTAATAGCCTTACTCTGTTTATCCGAGTGAAGATATACGAATGTGGTATCACCTTTTTGAAACGTTGCTTCGGCTGGAAGTGTAGGTAGGATATTCTTATCGCTATTGGCAAGTTCTATTTCGACAGATTGGCCGACTTTAATGTTACCTTGCCATTCATCGGTATTTGGCATCTCAAGGTTCATTTTGAACTTTCCCTGCTTAATTAATGGGAATATTTTTAATATCTTTAAGTTAATATTTTTATTGTCTATCTTGGCTGTAGCTCTTGTTTCTTTATTGATTCGCTCTAGATAAAATTCATTTAACTCTACTTCAATTAAGTATTCACCCACCATATCTAGGGAAGCAAATTCTTCTTTAGGCAATATCTGTTGTCCTGACTCGACATCAAAGCCAACAAGGTTGCCTGTGATAGGGGCCCTAATAAGAAGCTGCTGCTCGCTCTCCTGAAGCTTGAGTAGCAAACTATTTAGTATTTCCACCGTTTCACCAATCTGCTTTAGCTGATGTGTAATTTGATTATGTTGTGATTGGTAGTAATTAGTCAGAACACCTTGTTTCTCTTTCCATCGAGTCAGGTTACTTTTTATGTCTTCTACATCTGATTTTTGAGAAAGATTCTTTTCTAATAACCTGAGTTTTTGATCTAGTTCTCTTTCAAGTACATCTACGTTATAAAGGGCATCTTCTAATGACAGCTTTGAAGAGGTAAGCTCACGCCTCAAATTTAATCTCATATTTTCCAAATTACTAATCTGTTCTGATATTTGAGCCATTTTTTCTGTCAACTTTAATGTGTAGTCATAGTTTTCTAGCTCTAAAATAACATCTCCCTTTTCTACAAGTGTATGTTGCCGATTGATAAAGCTTTTTACTCTGCCGCCAATGTCAGAGGACAGCTTGATAGATTTCATCGGACGTATCGTACCTATAGATGTAATTGCTGAATGAGAGTTTGTTACGGCAATAATTTTTGCTTTTTCATATGGTATACTTGATATCGACTTGTTGCTGTGGAATAAAAGAAAGAAAAAGATAAATGTCATTAATAAGAAGAACGCTACTATCTTTTTACGCTTACCTTTAGGGTTTTCTATTATAGTGTCCATTTAAATCTTTACTGCCTCTCTAGATACTTTTTGCTAACAACAAAAAAGCTAAGAATTATCACGCTGATGAAGATGGCTGCGATGGCCATAGAAGAAAATATATAGCTCGTAAAACCAAAGGAGAAGTTATCAGATATCAAAAGGTTTTCTTTAAGAATATAATAACCAATGCAAGTTCCAACTAAAGAAGAAAAAGTATATAAATAAATATTGTTTTTTAGGGTGTAAGAAAAGATATCTTTCAATCCAGCTCCTAGTTGCTTCATTATATCTAGAGTGTAACTATTACGCTCTACATCAACTAAGCTGTTGGCAATTGTATTTAGGGAAATCAAAACTATGTTCAGAGCGACAACCCAAAGTAAATAATTGGCGATTTTTGATAAGTCTGAATACTCTGACTCAAGTGCTGCATAGCTTGAGCTAAAATCTAATTTATTATTTATGCTTATACGATCGACAATTCGGTTAGAAGTGTTAAGTAATACCGATGTTGCTTTCTCTTCATTAAGGACAATCATAATAGGATCATGAAATGGTTTTACCTTACTTAAAAAAAAGTCACTAACTACTTTAACTATTTCAATTTCTTCTACGCCATTCCCTAAGTCAGCATAAAATTTATGCATTGATAACTTTTCGATAGGAATATTGTCATATAAATTTGCGAATGCTTGAGTTACTACAACCCTTGTCTTTCCATTTATATGGCGGTCATAATTTGAGTGAATGATACTGTCTAAGTCTAGCGGATTTAGACCAAATACTTTTATAAATTCTTCACCTGCATAAAAGTAGTTAATTGGTGTGATATTCTGATCTATTTTTTGTTGTGCTGTGGAAACCGTGACAAAGTGTGATGATTTATCAAATGGGTGCCAGCTAGCTACAGCAGAAACTTCTCCATATTCGGCATTGATTTTATTTCTCAGTGTAATAGGACTTACATCATTAACACCATCTAGCTTTATAAAGTGGCTTTTTGCGATATCGTAGCCGTAGTCGGCCTTTTTTTCGGTAAACAGTTCATAAGTTAAGCTAACTGCGATAAAAATTACAATAGAAGTGATTAACATCTGAAGAAACACAGTGACTTTTGTAAGCCACATTGTTTTTAGTCCTGTCGATTTGGTGATGGACTCATTGCTTTGATACGATAGAACTCTCTTAATAACAAACACATTAGATAGAGTGTATAGGGATATAATTGTTATTATTATCAAGGATAATGTAAATAACTTTTCCTCTGTGTTGACCGTAGATAAAATATCAAACTCACCGGAAAGAGGTGGAAGGATAAGGTAAAGTAATATAGCTGATGTGATATTGGCTATGATAAGAGAATTTTTGTTTTCTAGTAGAGAAATAAAGATAATCTGTATTTCGCTACCGCCAATGCTTGTTAATGTTTTTATACGATCTAATTGAGAGATTTTTATTGAGATTATCGAGCTTAAAAATCCAACGGTTCCAAGAATGAAAGAAAATATGCAGATTCCAAAGATTAGATATAAGCTTGATTTTGAAAATGTAATTCCAAGCGCGTCAGGGTGATTCCTATCATAATGAAGATCTGAAACTGCTCTTTTTGAAAGGTTAATAAATGAACTTGGGGTGAAAGGTGCCCCAGGGATCTGCGGTGCGTTACTACTAACGATTTTTTCTAGATCTAGGTCATTTCTGTTTACCAGTTCGACAAATAGATGAAGATGAGTGTCATACCAATCAGTATAACTTTCTTTTATTTTTCCATTATATAAATGATCGAAGTTAACAATCACATCTGGTTGGATTGATAAGGTGTCATCTATTTTTATTACTTTCTCTATTCTATATAAACCAGTATTGTTTATTTTTATTGTTTTTCCAATTATTTTACTATTATCTTCCGCTATCTTTTCAGCGAGCGTGGACGAGATGAAAGCTCCACTTATACCCAGCTCTTCAGAGCCTAGATTTAGCATGAGTTGTGCAGTTTTATCTAATGCATAGACTTCAGTGCCTTTTAATTCTATATCATTATATAATATAGTTATATTCTCACGATAAACTTTGCCTACCCTTTTTACAGCTTGATCTTTTTCTAATACAGGTATAAGTGCAGCAGGAGCTTTAGAGCTTACCACGGTTTCACCGGATGGTAGGTTAAATTGGGTTTCAATTTTATATATGTCGCTGGAAAGTCCAGAATTTATAGAGCTGTCTGCTAGAAAAAAAATAAACATCAATCCAAGTAAGACAGCGCCCAGTGATAAAGATAAAACCCCAGTGACAGCGGAAAGTGCTTTTCCATCGCTCAATAGTTTAGACATCTTAACTACCTAAACTCTGCAAATTTTTGAGCGTGTCGAATAGTCTTTGTTCTATTTCAAACTTTGAATCAGTGATAGCATCTAAAAAGCTTGATGATGAAAAGCCTCTAGATGCTTGTTGTAGATAATAATATGCATTATCTGAAGGCTCATAAGCATACGCCTTTCGCCAGAAATTCTTCAAACCATACCAAGTGTAACAGGCTTGAATATAGGTATTTGGATCTAACATTCTACCTGTCCAAGGCGATTTGATGATACGAGAGTGAAATTTTGTTGGTAGACACGGCTCATACAATTCAGCTAGGTCAAATAGATTATGTGTCATCTCATGAACGATAGCATCGGCAATTGTTTCAACACTCACCTCACTAAGATTAGGATTAATCAAGACAATTAAGCCATTGCTAATATTAGTTGAAGCACAGTTAAAGCGATTTTTTGTCTTATCAAACCGGATTGCTATTGAGCAAATGCTCTCTTTTAAAATTGTGTAGCACGGATCTGAAACCGCTTTTATGTAATCTAGCGCATTGTAAATTTTTGGAGTCGAGCATTGAATAAGCTCTGGAGTAATGCCCGTATCGTCCCAAGGAATATCTTTTTGGACACCTCTTGCTAGGTCACTAAAGTAGTCTAGAAGAATGTTTGAGTCGGGATGAAAATTTTGATTTTTAAACAGTTTATCTGAGGATGCTTGATAACCAAGATTACCGCGTAAGTTCCAAGTGACTGAGGTTTCATCAATGAAATCACTTTGGATAATATAGTCAGGGTTAAATTCCAAGAAAGAAAGTTCTGTAATTAGTAATCTCTCTATCGTTGATTGATATTTTTCATCACCACGGCATGCGATCAATGTATTCCAAAATCTTGGTAATTTTAAAAGCTGGTACAGATCATTAGTTGACAGTCTTTCAGAGAGCTTATCAAACAATTCTGAGAGCGGTTTGTTTGATAATACCTCTTTCTCAATGATATCTATCATTAATGTTAATTTACATCGCGTAAATATCTCAACAAAGGAGTCGTTCTCAAACTTCAGACAACTGGGTAATTCGCTCGTTAAAATATTCATAACATTCGTCCTAAATAAAGCTGTTAACACTGCACATCTTTAACAGCTAATCAACCAAAAGGTGGTTACTTCTCGAACGACTTAGACCAGTTCCAAGCGGTAATTGGTGGAGCAATCGCAATGCTATCAACACGAGATTGGTCAACGTTTGCAATATTTAGTGTTTGATCTGAAAAGCTAGCTTTTAACGCATCTAGTTTTTCTGCAACAGAAATTTTTTTTTTTGGTGCTTCAACGATCATTTTTAATTCCTTCTTAAAAGTTAAATTATACCTTGAGGACACATCCTCGAAATATTTGTACATTAAATGATAATGCAGTGTCAAATTTTTTATTTTAACTTGTTAGAGTGTGACGTTGGTTTGCACTTATTTTCTTCAACTTAATTTTTTGTAAGTCATTGGATTGTAATTGTTTATTGGTTTTTTATTTGATGAGCCTAGCTTGGGGTATGGCGAAGCTTACGCTGAGAATGAAGTTGTGTTGAATTTATGTTAACTTTATGGGTTTGTTGGTGGGCTGTTTGGCTATTTTTAGAGTTTGCATTATGGTGATAGATTTTTGGAAGATGTAGATGTAGATGTAGATGTAGATGTAGATGTAGATGTAGAAGTGGAGTAATACATACTCCACTTATAAAACTTAATGCTGTGCTTTGGGAGGGAAGTTAGCCAATAGTTCTGAGATGGTTTTGTTTATTGACTCTGTTCTTTGATCCGGTGATTGATTGCTACGTAAGCGACCTTCTTTTGCTCCACGCCAAACTAGCTGGTTAGACGCTTTGTCTATCATATCGAGTACTAGCGTGCCCACTTCATATTCACGTGTTGTGGTCTGTGTTTGCCAGCCAATACCCCAGTAATTCCAACGCGCGCCATACGTGGTGTGAAGTGAGTCAGATTCAATTTTTGTATCAACTGATGCGTGATAGTTAACCAGTAAGTCAGCCGATTGCGGATCGGTGAGGGTGAAACCTTGTTTGCTCATTTCGTTTTGAATTGCACTGCGGATCCGCTTTTCCATTAAGTCATTGACTTGGTATTCACGACCATTATTTTTTAGGTCCGCTTCAGGTGACCAAGCATAGGTTTTGTAGTTAGCGAATTGTACAGACTTATCATAATCCCAATCAGGGGTTTTGGCGCAGGCCGCTAACATCAGCACCAAAGTGGCGATAACAATATTCTTAAACATGTGTCTTTACTCCTTAGTCGGATATTTGCTCTACCTTAACGTGTTAAGGCGTTAAATGGTAGAGACAAGCACCCTTTAATAATTGTATCTAAGACATTAACTTGGGATTAATGTTCCACTTCTATCCAGTCTTTTTCATCCACCCAGTTTTGGCTACCTTGTGCAACACTGCGGATTGGCACCAAGTAGTCACAGCTGATCTGTGGTTTCACCGATGCAAAAATTGGCACAAACCCAAAGCTTAGTGCGGTTTCGATAATGGCCTTTTGGTTTTGTGGGTCGATATCCGCAGCTTCATCGATATAAATTGGGATACGATACATCGCTTGTTCTTGATCAGATAACAGATAGCGAATAAATAGCATGCCACATAAAAGCTTGATGGTGATCCGTGTACCGTTTGAGCCGGCCGAGTCAATTTTATCGAAGTGTTCAATGTCACCCGCGCGGTTGACCACTTCAAAGCGAATGTCAAAGAGGTCGGTTAACGTCAATCCCGCTTTATCACTTGCAAGTTTGATGATGTGATCTTTCGCCTCATTAACGGACTTTTCTGAGCTAGGCTGCTCGCTCAGTAAGTCTAAGCTTTCGCCTTTTTCGTATAAATCTGAAGTGCTGATAATGGTGTCTATGCTATCGATAAGCATTTTACGAGGGATCACATTAATCTTAAACGCTTGCAAGTTAGAGATCCGATGCTGGCTTATGCCTTTGTTAAAGCTGTTCATCTCTCGGCGTAAGCGGTCTAAGTCTTGACGCAGTCCTTTAATGGTTGCGGCCACTTCAGTGAGCGCCACTCGTGCTTGTTTATCGACGGCATCTCGTTCGTTATAGAGATTGTGATACGCGCTGATCAGCTTTTGATACTTAATAGTAACGTCTGACTCGTTTTCAAACTTAGTGATCCCAGCATTGTAGATATGCAAGTAGGTATTACGCACATTAACGTCTAAGTTTCTAAGCTCATTACAGTCTTTATTAAACTGGTGGGTCACTTCAGACAGGTTATCAAAATCAAGATTAATTTCGATTTCGTACGGTGCCAGTTTACCCGAGTATAGGTCTAGTGTGTGATCGATACGTTCTGACTTTACTTGTTTTAAGCGGTCGGCTTGGCGTACCAATAAGTCTTGCTTGCTTTTAATGATAGAGCGGCGATCTGAAATCGAACCGGCATTACGCTGAATATCATGTAAATATTCATCAACTTGCTCACGTTCCATCTCTAGCTGCTCTTTTAGTGCTTGCTGAGCATCGACGGATTGCAACATGGTTTGATATTGCTCAAAGCGTTTCATGGCCGCTTCGGTAGCCATTAGTTCATCATATAGAGCATCACGTTCTTTTTGTTTTTCAGCGACGTTTGCGGCGACTTCACGCTGCTGCTTTAAGTCGTTAAGCGACTGTTGTAGTGACTCCAGCTGTGCTTGCAGTTGGGCTTTGTTCTCACCGCTTTGCATTTGTACTGGACTCAGTTTTTTCAACTTAACGTTAGCACCAGGTACTTTAAGCTCACCACCTTGAACTGACTTAGATAGCGACTCCAAAAATGCGCCAAAGGCATCTTCGTCGGTGATATCAATTTCACCTTGAGAGGTGGTTGAAAACGATAACAAATCCGGATTCAAGATCCGTGAGATCTCTTCCACTTCTTTTAAAGAAAGATCTTCACGCATACGAGTAAACAGGTTGAACTCAAGGTTCTTGAGTTGCAGTTTTAAACTCTTAATCTGCTTTTGCGTTTCGTTGATGCGGAAATCAAGGGTATGGAGACTTTGCCCCTGTGCACTATTAATAGAGAAGGAAAGCTGCTCATATTCCTTTTTCAACAGAGTTAAATTGGTTTTAAGCGTTGCATGATTCGTTAGTTCAAATTCACGTTTTAACGCGTGGAAATCAGTAAACCATTGTTCTATTTGGGTTTGTTTACGCTCGATATCTCGAGACTGTTGGACGTACAGCTGCTGCTTAGACTCAAATTCGCGCTTTTCAGCTTCTATGTCTTCTAGCTGTGTTGCCAGCTCTGCAATTTGCTCGTTGTGATAGTTATCATATTCAACCAAAGCTAAATCGAGTTTCGGTGCGTAAGCCGCCAGTTTACCTTTTAATACCGCCTCATTTTCAAGCATTTTCTCAAGGGCTGAAATTGGCTCTTGCATTGACTCCAGCGCATTTAGTTCACGACGCGCACGGTTAACCTTATCAAAAGCGCGACGCCAGACTTCATAAAAATCGACTTTCGAGTTCGACATATGGCGTTCGAACACCTTGAGCATAAAGCGCTTTACGTCTTGTGCACCGAGTTTGTGCAGATTCAAAATACGACGGAATATTTCTTTATATACAGGCGCATCTTGGACATTATTCAGTGGGATCATCTTCAGGTTGATATCGCCATCAAATGGTGTAGCGCCACCTGTGAGCAGGGCATTAAGTTCTTGTGCTTTTAGCTCTACAGGCTTAAGTTGTTTTTCCTGTAAGTGATTAAATAGCTTGGTGTACTTGATGATACTTTTACCCTGGGTGTAATCATCAAGATTCAGTTTGCCTTGATAGCAAAAAAACTGATGCGCGTAACCGGCGATTTTACCCAGTCCCGCAACACCAATGACCACATCGCCGTGGGGGAGGTTGGCTTCAAGCAAAATATAGGATTGATCAGAAGAGAAGTAGAACTTACGCGTTTCTTCTAAATCGTGGCCATCCCATTCAGTCAGTCTTAAATCGTTGATAAGTGGAAACTGTAGCGCATTGATCACCGAGCTTTTACCGGTGTTATTCGGGGCGCAGATAGACGCACTTTTATCCAGAGGAATGACACACTTAGCGTATCCGGCGGTATTTAATAATGCGAGTTTACTTAGGCCGTACAACTGCTCGCTCATAGCTCGTCCTCAATATCATATTGTTCTTCGTTTACTTCCATTAGCGCGTCAATGTAGCGATAAATCGGTGCAAGTAGCATAAAGCCTTGCTCAACCTCACGGGCTAGACCCAATCTCACCATACGTAAAAACACGTCTTTTCTGAGATCTGAGCCCGAAAAAATCCCCAACTGGTCAAAAAGATGCTTATTGAGCTGTACTATGGTTTGCATTAGCTCTAAATCGCAGCTTTCATCAAATAGTACGCGAAGCGGATCTTTACCTTGGTTGGCATAGTGCTCAATCAAAATATAAATGGTTAGGGCAATCGCACGGGAAATTTTCCCCATATTTGGCGTGCTTTCATCGCTTGCCAAATAATAAAAACCACGGGCATCGTGCTGTAAATCATGGCCTAAGGCTGAAAATAGCGCTTGATAGCTATCAATTTGCTGATCTAACTCTTGCCAAAGGGTTGTGTCTTGCTCACTGATATGATACCCGCTCACCAGTTTTTTATTAATGGCTTGGAGTTCATTGAGCATGTCTAAGTTAATTGTCGTCATAATGCTAATCTTGTTTTGCTTTGGCACTAAATGGATATAAAGAGAAGGTATGCGATGCGATAGTGATCTTACTCTTTTGTTGCTCTTGGCTAAGTGCCAAGTCAGATTCGTTGATCAGTTTTTGATAAAGGAACAGCATTTCGTCTGCTTCAAGATCAGGGTAGCTATCGCTTAAAAAGCCCAATAGTGCCTGGCGCTTTTTACCGGTTTGTTGAAATCTCGTTTTTACCGAGTTGTAATCTGGAATGTTAGGGCTTTGATAAGCTGGCACATCGTCGTGATCGGGCAGCTGATATTCTTCATGCTCAAATTCAACTAGACTTGCCATATATGCGACCATGTGACGCTTTTGCCCAAGGTTAAAACGTTGAATGTCTGACACAAATTCTGGTTGAACTGGTGAGAGTAAACGGTCAACACCGCGCTTTCTAATTTGTCCAAGGACTTTAGAGGCTTGCCGCGTAATGAGTGTATTGCGGCGTAGCTCTTCACGTAACGGCATGAGGAGATCGGCACTGCGGCTTAAACTTTCTCTACCAATGAGGTGCATATCTAAAATGCGTGTTCTGAGCTGCTCCAGCATGCGTTTGTCTGCAGCACCACGGCCTAATTGTTCAATCTCGTCAATTTGCTCACTGACCTGAAGCTCTATCTGATCGAAGCAGCGTTGGAAAGGGCCATGAATATCGACCATTTCCAACATAGGTTCGATATATTCGTCAAACGCTTCTAATACGGCTTTATACCTCATGCCAAGAGACAGCGTTGAGGTGTCAGACTTTGCTTGTTCAACCAAGTTCATGATAGCGCTTTCGTTATGCTCGAACAGCTTAACAATTTTACGAACGCGTTCGTCCATAATGCGGCTAAAGCGGCGTAGCTCAGAGTAGTCAGCCTCTTCACCGGCTTGTGCGATGCGATTACCTAATCTTTCTAAGTCTTTTACCAGCACCGTGATCTCTTCCGCTAAACCGAGGCTTTCTTCTTGTAAGAGAAAGCTGGCGAAGTCAGCGATTGCACGGTTGATTTCTAACTGTGAAGATTTAGCTAAAGGAATAATAATTTCTTGTTGGAGTAATCGATTGGTTTCTTTATATATCCGTTCACTCGACCAGCTAGGATTTTTCTGCTTTAGGATGTTTTGTACATCTTTTAGACTGAAATCTGCGAGCTTAAATCGTTTAAAAAGTAGCTCGAGTACGCTCCAGTGTTCATTTATCGTATTTAATAATTTTTTTGCTGGGATCATAACTTTCCAGTGTGTAGTAGAGAAGTTTCATCACCACTTCATCAATTTGTCACAAAATGTTTATTGTACGTGGCATGGGGCCTGCGATGGTGCTAGAATCCGCCCCGAAATCGAACCCACCCCTTGTTACATTTAATTACAGGTTGTTTACGCATTATGGTCACGCCCATTATTCTAACCCTGATCGCCATCGCTTTTATACTCATCGTTATAGAAGATATTATTCACGTAAACAAGGCCAAAACAACGCTTTTTTTTGGTACTTTATGTTGGATTATCGCCTTTATCTCTCCAATTCATGGTCAAAGCCCAGAAATTGTACAAATTGAGCTAGACCATAACATTTTGGAAATCGCGACGCTTTGGCTGTTTTTAATGGCTGCCATGACGTTTGTCGCCTACTTGAACTCAAAAGGGTTTATCCAAAATATTGTTCACCGGATCATGCCAACCCATATTAGCGAACGCAAGCTAATGTTTTTGGTCGGTGCTTTTGCATTCATATTTTCATCCATCTCGGATAATATTACTGCGACGCTTATTTCATTAGCTGTGGTCATGTCTTTGAAACTTGACCCGAAAAAGTTAATAAAATATGCGACGTTAATTATCTTCAGTGTTAACTCCGGTGGGGTATCATTGATCACCGGTGATGTAACCACCTTGATGATATTTTTGGCCGATAAAGTCACGATCCCAGACCTTTTATTGCTGATCATTCCGTCGATGTTGAGTGTATTTGTGTTAGCAGCCATGCTTTCTATTGGTATGAATGAAAAAATTACCTTTGAAAAGGTAGAATTACGCAGAATTGAAAAGACCGATATCACCATTGCGCTCATCTTCTTATCAACCATTTTTGCTACGTTATTCTTAAGCGTGCAATACCATGTACCGCCGATGCTAACTTTCTTATTTGGCTTGTCTTTGATGTTCTTAATGGCGCAATTCTTGATGCGCAAGAAAGACGTTAATAAGAAAATCATCGACTATATCCGTGAAATTGAATACGACACCTTGTTGTTCTTTGTGGGTGTGCTGTTATTAGTTGGCGCGTTGAAAGAGGTCGGTGTACTGTCTAAGTTTACCGATTTATATCTGCATCTTGCACCGGAATACGCAAACTACTTGGTCGGTTTAATGAGTGCGGCGGTAGATAACGTGCCATTGACGGCGGCGTTATTAAAAGCAGATATTACGATGACTCCAGCGCAATGGCTAACCTTTACTTATGCGACTGGGGTTGGTGGCTCTATGCTTATCATTGGTTCTGCAGCGGGGATCATTGCAATGAGTAAGGTTAAAGCGTTAACCTTCTCAAGCTATCTTAAAATGAGTATCTACCTGCTTATCGCATATACCATTGGATATAGTGGCGCGTATTTCGCGGGTCAGCTTATTTAAGACCAATGGATTTAATTTTTTAGCGCTTTGGGATAAGTTTTTCATAAATAACTTGACACCTAGACGGCTAAAAGATAATTTTCTCACATCGCCCGCATTTATTGCGGGCTTTTATTTTGCTTTTATTCAGATTAACAAAGGCAAAATAAACAGAAGAGGCGCGATGCTTAGGTAGTTAGTGTGAGGTGACGAGACCAATGACCACTAGTGAGGGAAGTATTCGCCGAGGAGAAAAGTTGCTCGTCGCAACGATTCTTCGGTTTACGAGGCTGAATCCTCGGAACTGTCACCGTATTGGTGGAGAGCTTCTGGCAAAGGTCATTTCAAGCGTTCGTCTTTTTAGAAATCCCATGCCGAGTTCTCCTTATAAAATTTGACTGTGCCAACAGTCGAGAGGAGAGAAAATGAATTCGCAGTATGTTGTAGCCAAATTTGGCGGTACCAGTGTCGCTGACTTTGAGGCTATGTCTCGTTGTGCTCACATTGTTCGTGACAACCCAAATGTTCGAGTGGTCGTTGTGAGTGCGTGTGCTGGCGTAACCAATCACCTTGTAACGCTAACCCAACAAAAGGAAGATGAGGCCGGGCGCAAAGCGGTTGTTGCAGCGGTTGAAAACATACAGCAAGCGATTATCGACCAAGTGTCTTTGGATGCTGATCTTGCTGAGGGTTACAAGCAAACTTTCAGTGAATTTGAAAGCCTTGCGAGTTTACCTGCACTTAGCAGACAGCAATGCGATGAAATGTTGAGCTTTGGCGAACGTTTTTCTTCTTATTTGTTTACCCAAATACTACGTAATAACCAGGTTCAGGCGTCGCGCTTTGATGTGCGTAAAGTGCTTAAAACAGATAATCAATTTGGTAAAGCGAATCCGAATATTGCAGCTACGCGTGAAGCTGCGCAAACCAATTTGGTCGCGCTACTTGGCGACACAGTGCAGGTGACGCAAGGGTTTATTGGTAGTGACCAATACGGCCAGACGACTACGCTTGGTCGTGGCGGTTCTGACTATAGTGCTGCATTGTTAGCAGAGGCAATTGACGCGTCAAGTGTGCATATTTGGACCGATGTCGTTGGTATTTTCAGTACCGATCCGCGTTTGTGTGTAAAGGCTAGACCTATTCCTCGTTTGAGTTTTGATGAAGCGGCAGAAATGGCGACATTTGGTGCTAAGGTGTTACATCCCGCAACGATATTGCCAGCGAGTCGTAAAGGTATTTCAGTATTTGTTGGTTCAAGCCGTGATCCGCAAGCGGGTGGCACTTGGATTGAAAAAGAGAAAACGGCGCAAGCAGGCATTCGCGCAGTGACACAACGCAAAAACCAAATACTATTGACGTTAAAGAGCCCTGAAATGCTTCTTGCTAGCGGCTTTTTGGCTCGTATCTTCACCATTTTAAGCAATTACAATATATCAGTTGACTTGGTAACGACTTCGGAAATTAGTGTTGCGCTTACGCTGGATAATGCGCCGAATGCTTCTCGACCAGAGCTAGAACAAGCTTGTTTGGATGAACTTAGCGAGTTTTGTCATGTGACCGTTGAAAATAATCTTACTTTGGTGGCCATGATAGGTTCTGAGATCCAGTTGAAGAAGTGCCAACTTAACCTGATGGATGTGTTGTCAGAGTTTAATATTCGATTGATATGCCATGGTGCGAGCAAGCACAATCTGTGCTTTTTAGTTGAGCAGCAGGAGTCAGATCAGGTCGTGCAGTCAATTCATGCTAAATTACTAGAGGTTGCGTAAGTGAATTTATTGTTTTTTAGGAACTAATAAAAAAGTTGCATTATTGAGTAATGGATGGCACTTTGTTTATAACGGTTAGGGTCTGCTGACCATCAAGTTTGTTTTTCCCTAGGAGTGCCATCATGAATTATAAAGACGTCTACGAATTCTGGTTTGTTGAATGCACTGAATCAGATTGGTGGAAGAAGTCTGCGGACTTTGATCGCATCATAAAAAATCGCTTCGGTATTTTGCACCAAATGGCGCACCAAGGTGAGCTTTCGAGCTGGAGAGCAACGCCACTTGGCGCGCTGTGCGAAATCATTATCTTAGATCAGTTTTCACGCAATATATTCAGAGACACTCCAGAGGCGTTTGCCAGTGACGCATTGGCGCTAAGCCTCACCCAACACGCCATCGAAAAGGGCTACCACCGCCAGCTCAACGATACTGAATTGATGTTTTTATATCTACCTATGATGCATAGCGAAAGTCGCATCATCCATCGTGCCGCAGATCATTATTTTCGCGACCTGCCCAATTATGATTTTGAAGTCGCGCATAAAAAAATTATCGATAGATTTGGCCGTTATCCCCATCGAAATGAAATACTCAATCGCGATTCAACAGAAGAAGAAATGGACTTTCTAGAGACGCCCAACTCGAGTTTCTGAGGCACGGCTCGAACCTCTCGCATTTTTAGCGGAAGTACGTATAATCGGCCGTCTACAAAAATAATGATTGATTACAGACATGGCTCATACGCGCGATGGATTTCAAAGCCGACTTGGCTTTGTGTTAGCAGCAGCTGGTGCGGCTGTTGGACTTGGTAATATTTGGGGATTTCCCACACAAGCCGCAAACCACGGTGGCGGTGCATTTTTACTGGTTTATTTTGCGGTAATTTTCTTACTCGCATTACCTGCACTTTACACAGAATTGTACTTAGGCCATCAGGCACAAGCAAACCCAGTTAAAGCACTTAAGACAGCCTGGCGTGAAGGTAATCCGAAAATAGGAGCCGCGGCGGGGTATATCGGCCTTGCTGGTGCTATTGTGATGCTCAGCTTTTACTCCATCGTGGCTGGGTGGATGCTGTCTCATGCACTTGATCCTCTTGCGCAAATGGCTGAACTAGATGCTGCACATCAGTTTCTTAGCGGTGATTCGATGCTGAGAAACTTTATCTTTACGCCACTAATGTTAATTTTGACTGCGAGCATTATTCTTAAAGGCGTAAAATCAGGCATAGAAGCTTGGTCACGCAGACTTATGCCGTTGTTACTGGTATTACTGCTTTGCCTTATTGGCTATATGGCGACATTAGACGGTGCAGCAGAAGGGTTTAGAACGTATTTAGTTCCGGACTTTTCAAAAATTAGCGATCCTGACTTGATCATTGCGGCGATGGGGCAGGCATTCTTTTCGTTGTCGTTGGGTGTGGGCTGCATGATGATTTATGGCTCGTACTTAAAACCGAATGAAAATCTACCTAAGCTGACGTTTAGTGTTGCAATGCTAGACACCAGTGTCGCATTTTTGGCCGGTTTACTTATTATCCCTGCAATATTCGTTGCGCAGCAAAATGGTGTTCAAGTATTTCAAGACGGCAAATTAATCGGTGAAGGCCGGTTGATTTTTGCCATTTTACCCGAGCTATTTGCCAATATGGGTGAAATGGGATTATTAGTTAGCCTGACTTTCTTTGTGCTTATGTCTATTGCGTCGGTAACGTCTACCATTTCTTCAACAGAAATTCCGGTATCTTTCTTGGTTGAAAACCATGGCTTTCAACGTAAACAAGCGACTTGGTTGGTTACGTTAGTTATCTTATTAGCATCGAGCACGATTATTCTAAACTTTGATTGGTTGTTCGAATTGGTGATCAGTCTATTCACGCAATATCAGCTACCATTGATGGGGTTGTTCTACTTTATTACTGTTGGCTGGGTTTGGAAGCGTGGTAATCAGCTTCACTTAGAATCTCGTGGTGCACATTACTGGTTTGCTCAGTATGTTAGATTTGTTTGTCCAGTCTTGATGACCGCAGTGTTTATTAACGTAGCACTGGCAAAATAGTGATCATTTATTCTCAAAAACGGGAAGCATTGGCTTCCCGTTTTGATTTTTATAACTAAGCTCAAAAATCTCGTGGGGAAACAAACTCCCCAGCTTGAATGCTCTCGTAAGTTCGTTGCGCCAATGAATCTAAGTTGGCTAAATCTTTGCCCATTGAAGCCAGTTGGTTTGTTACTGGAATAATATCAATATCTTCAACCCCAGAAAGCTGGGCCACTCGGGCAAAAGTATATGCGTGCTTATACTTTTCGTGTTTGTAGAAAATACTGACTAAAGATGAATAGACTTCTGGGTTAGGGGTATGACCTCTTTTATTCAGCTCTAATACGCGGTAGAGAATATCAACGGTTTTATCGTCATCTACTTTGGCATAAAACTCTGCGAGGAAAAGCTGAATTTCGGGATCGTTTTGGACCCTAGGGTCGTCTTGCATATTCAGTAGCTTGTTCATTGCTGTGCGATCACTGTTACGAGACCAATGATAATAGAGCAGGCCTGGGTGGTTACTGCCTTTTGTTTCATTGTAAATACGCGTCATTTCTTTTAGTGCGGTGAGATGACCTTCCACTCGTGAAGTGGTTTTTTCTTTTAACTTGATGTGCTCAATTTTGGCGGCGCGAGAAACACATTGGTTGTAGCTTTCTAAATTTTGCAACAAGTCATATTTGTTTTCGTCCGTTGGAGACTTGTATTCGTGGTAGCGCGCGTAAATTAGCGACGCACGTTCGTCTTTACAGTGACTGTCTTTATTTAAGTCTTCACAAAAACCAGGCGTTTCGCTACACACTTGGTTCAAAGTTAGGGTGTCGTCGCAACCAGCAAGTAGTAACGCTGCAAAGACTAGCGACTTTTTAAACGCCATAGTTTGACCTCAATGATTTTTTATAATTATAGGGGGTTACGCCCGAATAAACAGGGTAGAGCTAATAGTTTACTAGTTTAACGCAATGAATTGTTCGGTAACAGTGGAGAATCACGGCAGTTTAAATTAGAATAGCCGTGCCCATTCGGGCTATCCGTTCAAAGAAAATTGTTTATTAGGCAGAAAAAATGACCTTATCTCACGAGCAAGAATATCAAAACAGCTGGCAAGAGCGTCAAGATTATGCAGAAAGCATGCAACCCCTAATCGGTCGTCTATACCGTAACAAAGGCGTTGAAATCTCTGTATACGGTCGTCCTCTTGTGAGCGCAAGCACCATTGATGTTATCAAAGCACACAAAACAGTAGCACGCTTTGAAGAGCGTAAACTACGTCTTCGTGAAAGCTTTCCATTCTTAGAAGTGATCAGCAAAATGGAATTAGCACCAGGTCGTGTTGACCTTGGTAAGCTAGCTTATGCCTACATTTATAAAAATGCAGGTGAAGGCCGCTCAATCGAAGAGTTTTTAAATGCAGAACTTGCAGAATTATTAAACCAAGGTGCACGTCCAGAACCTCGTGACGTCGTTCTTTATGGTTTTGGTCGCATTGGCCGTTTATTAGCACGCCTACTTATCGAACGTGGCGGCTCTCACGCTGATTTACGCCTTCGTGCAATTGTTGTTCGCGGTGGCCGCGATGGTGATCTCGAGAAACGTGCAAGCTTATTGCGCCGTGACTCAATTCATGGTCCTTTCAATGGTTCAATCACAGTAGACCATGAAAAAGGTGCGATTAAAGCAAATGGTAACTACATTCAGATTATCTACGCAAACTCACCTGAAGAAGTGGATTACACAAAATACGGTATTGAAAACGCGCTTATCGTAGATAACACAGGTGTGTGGAAAGACGAAGATGGCTTAGGTAAGCACCTTAAGTCAATCGGTGCGTCTAAAGTGTTACTTACAGCGCCAGCTAAAGGTGACATCAAAAACATCGTTTATGGTGTTAACAACTCAGACATTCAGTCTGAAGACAAGATTGTGTCTGCAGCAAGCTGTACAACTAACGCAATCACACCGGTATTAAAAGCACTTAACGACAAGTTTGGTATTAAGAATGGTCACGTTGAAACGGTTCACTCTTACACCAATGACCAAAACTTGATCGACAACTACCACAAAGCTGAGCGTCGTGGTCGTAGTGCAGCATTGAACATGGTTATTACTTCAACTGGTGCTGCGAAAGCGGTTGCTAAAGCACTTCCAGAGCTTGCTGGTAAACTAACTGGTAACGCAATTCGTGTACCAACACCAAACGTATCAATGGCAATTCTTAACCTAAACCTAGGTAAAGAAACAACTGCTGAAGAGCTAAATGAATTCCTTCGTGAGTCCTCACTTTACTCTGAACTACGTGACCAGATTGACTACACTGCATCAACAGAAATCGTGTCTACTGACCTTGTGGGTAGCCGTTATGCAGGTGTGGTTGACTCAAAAGCAACCATCGTTGATGGCGACCGCGTAGTACTTTACGTATGGTACGATAACGAGTTTGGTTACAGCTGTCAGGTTGTACGTGTAATGCAAGACATGGCGGAAGTAAAATTCCCGAGCCTACCTCGCTAACACGAAATTTACGATAAAAAGCCAGCACCAGCTGGCTTTTTTAGTTTTTGAAACAAATTGGTTGTGGTAGGCTTGCAAAGATAGGTCAGCTACAATTAGCTAACAAAAAGTTACACCTTAACTTTGTGCAAAGGCAGGCACAGTATTACCTCTTTTTGAGGCTTAATATTGTTCTAGACTGAAGCAAAGTTGAGTATGGTAACAGTGTATTTACACAACAGTTTTTAACTTATTTAGGGAAACCTATGCGCATTACGAGTAATTTCGATAGTGGTAATATCAAGGTGGTAAAAGCAGAATCACCTGCGGATATTCAACTAGAAATCAATAAAGACAATGAGTCTGACTTTTTTCAATGGTTTCACTTTAGACTTGAGTCTACGCCTTTTTTAGAGCACAAAATTCATATCAACCAACTACTAAACTCAGCGTACCCTGAAGGTTGGGATGACTATCATGCGGTTGCATCTTACGATCGTCAAACTTGGTTCCGTGTGCCAACCCGTTATGAGAATGGCACATTAACTATCGATTTTGAGCCTGAATGTGCTCATACCTACTTTGCTTATTTTGCTCCTTATAGTTATGAGCGCCATTTAGACCTAGTCTACTGGGCTCAAGCCCATGATGCGTGCGTTGTAGAGACGCTAGGTCAAACGCTTGATGGCCGTGATATGAGCTTACTCACTATTGGTGAGCCGTCAGATGAGAAGAAAAAGATTTGGATCACGGCGCGCCAGCACCCAGGTGAAACGATGGCAGAATGGTTTGTTGAAGGTCTACTTCACAAATTATTGGATGACGAAGATCCACATTCCGCTGCACTGTTATCGAAAGCGGTATTTTATGTCGTGCCAAATATGAATCCGGACGGCAGCGTTCGTGGTCATCTGCGTACAAATGCAAAAGGCGTTAACCTTAACCGTGAATGGCAAACGCCAACACTTGAGAACTCACCTGAAGTTTATTATGTATTAAATAAAATGCATGAAACTGGGCTGGATATGTACCTCGATATTCATGGTGACGAAGCATTACCGTATAACTTCGTTGCGGGCAGTGAAGGTATTCCGAGCTATGATGAGCGTCTACAACGTTTGGAAGAATCTTTCAAGGCGGCACTGTTGACTATTACACCTGAGTTCCAAGATGAATTTGGTTACGATAAAGATGCACCGGGTGAAGCAAACCTTACCGTTGCTTCGTGTGCTGTTGGTGAAGCGTTCAAAGCGTTGGCTTATACCGTTGAAATGCCGTTTAAGGATAATGCAAATCTGCCAGATCCATACTTCGGTTGGTCAGACCGACGCTCATATCAGTTTGGTCAAGACACCTTAGCTGCAATCTTAAATGTGGTTGACGACTTAAGATAAGCTTAAAGACGGGTAATCACCATATTGATTACCCGTTTATTTTTGTGCGTTTAAAAGAACAACAAAATAATATTTAAAAATAATAAAGTAGAACACCTCAACAGGGTGTAATAACAACAATAAAGGGGAATATTCGTGGATGCGTTAGGCAGCTTATTAGATAGCTTGGATGGAATGTTAGGTGGTTCACCTTGGTTCCCGTATGTACTGTTAGGGGTAGGTTTGTTTTTTACAATCTACTTGAAATTTCCACAGATCCGATATTTCAAACATGCTTGTAAAGTCGTTACCGGAAAATACGATAAAAAGGGCCTAGAAGGGGATACCACACACTTCCAAGCACTCGCAACGGCACTTTCTGGCACAGTTGGTACTGGGAATATTGGTGGGGTGGCACTGGCAATTTCAATCGGCGGGCCTGCAGCATTATTTTGGATGTGGATGACGGCCTTTTTTGGTATGACAACCAAATTTGTGGAAGTCACGCTATCGCATAAATACCGTGTACAAACAGATGATGGCACCATGGCCGGTGGTCCAATGTACTATATGGATCGCCGCCTAAACATGAAATGGTTAGCGGTATTATTTGCAATTGCGACTGTGATTAGCTCATTTGGTACAGGTAGCTTGCCGCAGATCAACAACATTGCTCAAGGCATGGAAGCGACCTTTGGTTTTGCACCGATGGCAACAGGCGCTGTGCTTTCAGTTTTACTTGCGCTTGTTATACTTGGTGGTATCAAGCGCATTGCTGCTATCACTTCTCGCGTTGTGCCATTAATGGCTGCGATTTATATTCTTGGCTCTTTTGCCGTTATTTTCTACAACATTGAGAATATCGTTCCTTCTTTCCTTTCGGTATTTACAGATGCTTTCACGGGATCTGCGGCAGCGGGTGGTTTCTTAGGGGCTTCTTTTGCGTATGCATTTAACCGTGGGGTTAACCGAGGTCTATTTTCTAATGAAGCGGGTCAAGGTTCAGCACCAATCGCGCACGCTTCGGCAAAAGCCGATGAGCCAGTATCTGAAGGTATGGTTTCCATTCTGGAACCGTTTATTGACACAATCATTATCTGTACCTTGACGGGGTTGGTTATTTTGTCATCGGGGGTGTGGACTGAAAAGTTCGAAACTCATTTTGAGCGCTCGTCTATGGTTATCTTAGACGGTAAATATGACGAATCGAATCAACAAGACCGAGATGCATTGTACGCCTACTTGAATGGTAAAAAAGAGCATACTGTCAAACCTTTCAATGGTGAGATTGAAGTCGTACAGGGTAAGGCGGTAACAGAAAACTTTACCGTGATCCACTCGCGCTCTATTGGTGAGCAAGTACGTTTTGGTATTACAGAGCGTCACAAGTACACAGGTACCGTCGAAGTGAAAGACGGCTTGCCAACAGACAATAGCATCAGCGTGATTGGTTACTCTTTAGTGCATTCGGCAGAGCTGACAACCAAAGCATTTACCCGAGGTTATTTGGGCGAAAATGGTAAATACATCGTTTCGATTGGCTTGTTGTTATTCGCGTTTTCTACGGCAATTGCATGGTCATACTATGGCGACCGCGCGATGATTTATCTTCTGGGTAGCCGCTCGGTCATGCCATATCGCGTATTCTATGTTGCAGGTTTCTTCTGGGCGTCGTTTGCTGATACGACACTAGTGTGGAAGTTGGCTGCAGTGGCCATTGTAGTGATGACCTTACCTAACTTATTTGGTATTTTACTACTCAGAAAAGAAATGAAATCTTCAGTTAAAGAATACTGGGAAGATTTCAACAAAGAACACAAACAGTGAGCGAATTTTAATTAAAATTATCTTGTCATTTAAGGACAAGAGTTCGCAAAGGTAGTAGAATAGGGCGCCTCACAGGTGCCCTTTTTTGTATTATGGAGAAGTAACACGATGGCAATAGCACAGTGCCCAAGCTGCGGTAAATCTATTTCCTCCAAACATAAGTCCTGCCCGCATTGTGAAACCAATTTAGCAGACTTTTCTCAAGAAGACAGAGAGAGAGCGGCCTCTAGAAACCGTGTAAAACGTCAGCAATCAGTAATGAATTACTCGTTTATTGCACTGATCTTAGTGCTAGGCGGATTCTTATATATCTATTGGCAGCAGCCTGAACCTAACTCGTTTGAAATGATCGCAAGCAAAAGCGCTATAGGCATAGGTGCGGTTTGGTACTTAATTAATCGAGTCATCCTCGTTATTTTGAAAAAGAAAAAGTAGTAATGAATGTAGATAGCTTAGTTCAAAATATTACCCCTGAAGTATTCGAGCGTTTGCAATACGGCGCGTCAACTGGAAAGTGGCCTGATGGTACGTCGCTAAGTGATGCGCAAAAAGAGCAAACCGTGCAGTTGGTCATGCTATATCAAGCAAAAGTAGCCAAGTCCAATGAGCAGTTCACCATCAACGAAAAAGGTGAAATGGTGCAAAAATCCAAACGCGAATTACAACAAGAATTCAAAGCCGACAACGAAATAGCTAGGTTCAGTGAAAATGATCTTTAAACACCTTTTTACACCGAAATGGAAACACCCTAAGGTTGACGTTCGCTCACAAGCAGTGGACAAGTTAGACTTAAGCAAAGACGCAACTTTACTACATACGCTAGCACTTGAGGACGAGTCTGCACAGATCAGAAAAAAGGTACTTACTAAGGTAAATGACCTTGGTCTTTGGTGGAAAGTTTATAAGCAAGATAGCGAGCTAAAAGAGCTTGCTGAGCAGAAAATTTCGAGTGCGGTTATTAATCAAGACACCGCACTGCAGAGCAACATTCGTGAAGAATACATTGAACGCTACGCGCCAGCTAAAACACTTGAGAAAGTTGCGTTAATTGAAACCGATTTAACGAACAAAGTTAAACTGCTTAAGCGCCTTGCGAATGCCACGTTAATCGAAAAATCCTTCAAAGAAGGTGATGAAGCACTTCAGATCGCTATGTTGGAACTGATTGCACAGCATTCACTTGAAAAGAGTGTCCTAAAAGCAGCCAAAGGTGAAGCGCTGACTTCTCTTACTGGATCACTGGAGCAGCAGCGATTAGCAAAAGAAATGCCTGCTCAAGTTGCTGAGCAAACGCGGGTTGTACTTGCCAAGTTAAACGCGCTAAGAGATAAGCAAAACTATGAAACTGTGAACGCGCAAGCACAACAGTTATTTGCACAGTGGCAAAGCATTGAGCTTAAGTGGTTAGATGCTGAAACGGTAACTGCACTAGATGCAAAGTATCAACAAGTAGCAGATAAATTAAACCGTCATCTCAATGAGTTACAAGTTAAACATCAAGCGCAGCAAGCTGAGTTAATGCAAAAGCAAAATGAAGCCCTAGAGGTTGCTGAATTAACTGCTGAACTTGAAGCCATTGAAAAATCGGTCGAAATTGCATGTAAAACACTTGACTTAGCCTCGCACGATGCACTGGTTAAGCGTAGTGAAGTATTAAAAGGCAAAGTGTCTGCACCTCAATATGTCACTGTTGAAGCGCTTGGCGAGTTTACCCGAAAACTGCAAAATATTGAGCGTGATCTTGCCGATTTGCCCGCACTTATTGCTGCAAGTGAAACCTTCAATAATGCCTTAGCAGAGTTGAAAGCAGTTGAAGTACCAACTTCATTAGAATCGCTTGATACCCAAGTGCAAGCACAAAAAGACCGCTATGTTGCAGCGCGTAAAGCACTAGATTCACTGCCTAAGGTATTGCATAAATCAGCAAAAGCTGAGCTATCAGATGTAAGCCAAGTGTTTATGACAGCTATCGAGCCGCTGAAAAATGAGCAAGAAAAAGCACTCAAAATCGCGAAGAAGAAAGCACGCGATGTTCAACGATTAATTGATCAGGGCCGATTTAACGTGGCATTTGGCGTTTTTAATGGCTTTATCGAGCAGTTTGAGTTGCTAACACCAAGCTACAAAAAGCAGCTCGAAAACCAGCATGAAAGCTTGTCTCAAGCACTAAAAGACCTTAAAGATTGGCAAAAGTATGCTGCTACACCTAAACGTGAAGAATTGCTTGCGGAGCTTGATAACAAACTCGCTGAGGAGGCGGTTGACCCAGTTAAGCGTGCTGAGGAAGTAAAATTACTTAGAGTACGTTGGAATGAGCTTGGTCATGTTGAAACGGAACAGGAAAAGGCACAAGCCGCTCAATTTGATGAAAAAATTGAATTATTGTTTGTACCGTGTCGCACTTACTTTGCGGAGCAAGAAGTACAGCGTGAGCAGGCAAAAATTGCACGTGAAGCGCTGATCGAGGAAGTGAAAGCGCTGCTTGGTACTTTGGATAACGAAGGTATTGATTGGCGAGAAGTTGAAGCACAATTTAATCGCCTAGCCAAAGCATGGAAAAATGCTGGCAATGTGGATGCCAAAGTCTATCAAAAGCTGAATTCGATTTACCGTGAGCACCATCAAGCGGTTTACGAGAAACTTAAAGCCTTCCATCAAGCCAATGCCGTTGAAAAGACAAAGCTAGTTGAAACTGCACAGCAGCAGCTAGAGGCTGAAGATTTGGCAGCAGCTTGTGACTTACTGAAATCATTGCAAAAACAGTGGCAGCAAATTGGTTTTGCTGGTGCCAAACAAGAGCATACTCTGTGGAAAGCATTTCGTGCCCATAATGATGCCGTGTTTGAGAAGCGCAGCGCACAATATGCAGAGCAAAAAGCACAGGAGAAGTCGCAGGAAGCCGAGCAGCGTCAGTTGTTAGCAGAGTTCGACAACAAGGTCATAGAAGCGGTAACTCAAAATGAACTGGTTGCTATTCGTAACGAACTCAATATGTTTATTGTAGTGCCAGGACTAAAGCAAGAAAAGAATCGTTTATTGTCTCAAGTGAAGTCGAAATTAGATGATCTGTTTTCATCTCAGCGTCGCGAAAAGTTCAATGAATTGGTGGAAGCGGTAGACACTGACGGTGATATTCCAAGCTCGTGGCAAGGTAGCAATAAAACCTCGCTAAATGCTGCTCAGTTGCTATTGAGGCTTGAAATTTTAACGAATCAGTCATCGCCAGAAGCGTTGCAAAGCGAGAGAATGTCTGAGCAAGTTGCGATGCTGGACGCAAAGCTGCAAGGTGAAGAAAGTAGCCTTGAGACTTACCTTATCAGTTATCTAGCTGAAGCTGAAAAAGCCGATATAGTGACGTCAAAAGGCAGGTTACTTGCTGTTTTGAACGCATAGTCATTATATACTTTGAGCCTACTCAGAACACTCTGGGTAGGCTTCTCCGATGTAAACTTTATCCGCCTCTAACACCTCCTGAGCTCGGTTTGAATGCTAAGGTTAAGTGAAATCTGCTTAGTGGCTCTAGGTAGTTACACCACTTTGTCTTAATACTTTGCTCTAGTAACCAATAATAAGAAGAAAAAATAATGACCAACAAACTTTACCAATATCCACTTGCGCTTGCGTTTACCTTCAACTTGGTTGCATGCTCGGTAGGTAATCTTAACGCTACTCATGGTGAAGACTTAAGCCATTTTGCTGGAAATATTAATGTGGCAAGTGGTCAAAGAGCCGGGAACTTATCCCTACAAAATGGCAATATTACGCTAGCTGAAGGGGCCAAAGTTAAATCTGCAGAAGTGACTAACGGTAATGTTCAGCTTGATAAGCATAGTGAAGCGCAGTCGGTTAATATTGATAATGGTAATATTATGCTGATGGAAAAAGCGCACGTATATGGGAGCATTCAAGTTACCAATGGTAATATTGAGATTGGTGAGTCGGTTCTAATTGAAGGAAGCGTCATCAACGCGAGCGGAGATATTACAATTGCCAGCGGCGCTACTATTTTAGGTGATGTGATCTATCGTCATGCAGGATATCTTGCTTCTAAGCTTGAGAAAGACATACCAACGCTTACAATTAGTGATGGTGCAAAGATTGTTGGCACTATCCAGCTTTATCGTCCTATTCATATTGAACCTAAACATCTACAAAGTCAGATCACTTACCACTATAAACAGTAAGCTGCATGAGAGTAAGGTGAGCGCAATACGCTCACTTGTGCTCTTACTTAGCGCTAAGTATTTGCGCTAATTTGTGTACATCATCAATAGCACGTTGTTTTGAGCGCTTATGCCTGTCATCTCCAAACTCTTGATACTCAGATGCGATTTCATAAAACGCCTCAGCACCTAAATATGGAGCCAACTGCTCGATATGGCTACTTAAGTGATTCAAATGATATTGTGACTCACCTTTTTTAAATGCAAATTCTCCCCAAGATGCCAGTAATACGAGAGTTTTACCCGATAAAATTGGCTCAAGTGGTTTATCACCTCGTGCTAAATCAAAGCTGAAGGTTTTATTTACTCGGATCGCCAGATCAAACCAAGCCTTTAGCACGGCAGGCATGCCGTAGTTATACATAGGGCTTGCGATCACGATAATATCGGCATTGGTCACCTCTTTGATAATTTCGTCAGACTCAGCGAGTACTAAGCGTTGTTCTTCGCTCAACACGCCTTTTGCAAATGCAGCCGCTATAAATGCTTCATCTATGAATGCAGGTTGTTTCACGTAGAGGTCGCGATGGGTGATTTCCACTTCATGTGTGAAGCAGCTAAATTTTGTCAAAAATTGCTCACCTAACATCCGGCTAATTGACTGATGTTGCGAACTCGTCTCACTATGCTTTCTTACGCTACTACTTATATATAGAATGTTTTTCATGGCTTTTCTCCAGTTGTGTCTTGTGTTTTATTTTGTGCCTATAAGAGCAATGTGACAACTGAGAAGAATCCATAAATAGATGAGATAAACTAACTTATAGGTTTGCTATGTTCACACATTTACCGTCTTTGAATAACATAAAAACCTTTGCGGTTGCTGCGCACTACTTGAGCTTTAAAGATGCGGCGCGGGTACTCAATGTTACGCCTACGGCAGTGTCACATCAGATAAAGTCACTGGAATCACAGTTAAGGGTTCAGCTTTTTGAGCGAAAAACGCGAGCAGTGCAATTAACATTACAAGGACAGGCACTTGCAAAGGTGTGTATTGATTCACTCAATATGCTTGATAATGCGTTTATTGAGTTTACCGAGCAAAAGAATGATTTGCTTATTTCATGTTGTAATTCATTTGCTGCACTTTGGCTTGCTCCGAATATGGCTGCCATTAATCATGCTTTCCCAAACCAAACCATCACAATATGCGCGAGCGATCAACTCATTGATTTAAATAAAGAGAAGCATATTGATATCGCCCTGCGTTATGGCAAAGCGGATCCGAATTCTAATGAAACTCATCTTATTACCGAGAAAATTGGGCTTTATGCTAGCCCAAATTATCGGGTGCCAGACCAAGGTAAACCTGTACTATTTCTCACCCATTGGCAAGACGAAACGGGGCTTGAAAATATTCCTTGGCGAGCGCACATTGACGAAAGCCATTATGACTTGCGTTATTTTGAGCAAGAACACTTTGTCTTGCAGGCGGCTGTGGCCGGGCAAGGGCTGGCACTATTGAGCGATGTATTAGCAGAGTCAGCAGTAATACAGGGGTGGTTAAGTAAAAGCCCAACAATGGAGGAATTTTCAGGCTATGGCTATTGGCTCAGGCAAACGACTTATCGCAAGAGTTCGGCGACTGTTCACCAGTTTACCATTTGGCTGGCAAGCGCGTTACAAAATATCAAGGCCAACAAAGATAAGGACACAAGATAAAGGACAGGCACTTTTATCAATGAGCAGATAAGCCGTTTTTTAATATTGATCTATACTTTTGTGGAACTTAAGTCCTTATTCGAAAAGTGTTTATCGCTAGGTGGTGATGTGATGATAAAAATCCTGCTGATGAGTCTCATTTTATTTCCCGCTTTATGTTTGAGTGGTGATTATACCTTCGCCTTTGTGCCGCAGCAGTCTGCAAATAAGTTAGCCAAAAATTGGCAGCCTATTCTCGATTATCTCAGTGATAAGACCGGAGATAACTACACGTTTAAAACCGCTAAAGATATACCAACCTTTGAAGCCCGGGTGTTGAAGCAAGAGTATGATGTAGCATACATGAATCCCTATCACTTTGTTGTATTTAATGAGCAGGCGGGTTATCAAGCTATCGCCAAGCAACGAGATAAAATGATCAAAGGGATCATAGTGGTTAAAAAGGGGGCTGGTATCGCTGACTTGTCGCAGTTGCGAGGAGAGACGCTTGCTTTTCCGGCTCCTGCTGCATTCGCTGCAAGCATTTTGCCCCGTGGTGAACTTGTGAAACAAGGTATTGAATTTACACCAAGGTATGTCTCTTCCCATGATTCTGTTTATCTCAACGTGTCGAGAGGATTTGTCAAAGCGGGCGGTGGTGTTATGCGTACTTTCAACAACGCCGATCCCAAAATTAAATCACAACTCGACATTCTCTGGACGACAAAAGGTTATACGCCACATGCATTTGCCGTAAAAAAAACAATGCCAGAAGATGCAAGGCAAAGATTAGTAGAGGCGTTGACCTCTCTTGAACTGAGTGAAGAGGGAATTAGGCTACTCGAAGCGGTGAATTTCAAAGGCATTATGGCGGCGTCGAACGAGGACTGGCAAGACGTAAAAGCATTAGAATTAGAAACCTTAGTTGGCAATTAGTACGCGGACTATTAAGAAGCCCCACAACTGAATGAAAAGGCTATCGTTAAGACTCAAAACCATGATTGGCACCGCTATTATTGAAGCGGTGTTGTTGAGTGCGCTCATATTTGTAGTGATTGATTTTATGATGGAGTCTGCAAATGACGCCATGAATAAACGCGCAACGACAACCGCAAGCCTGTTTGCGAGTGCGACCAAAGATGCGGTGCTGTCATACGATTTGGCCACACTGGATGCTTTTACCAATGAGTTATTAAGTAACCCAGATATCCTTTACGTTAAAGTCATCGATGGTGAAAACCAAACTCTTTCTTTTGCAGGTAACGAGCGCTTAAAAGAACGTACATTTGAAGGTGATACGTTAGTTGAAACAGTTACCGACGGTATTTTTGATATTCATGCTGATATTGTTGAGGGTGGGACCCTGTTTGGCACCATTCAAATAGGCATAGATATTGGCACCATAAATCGAGCTATGTCAGAGGTAAAACGCTGGACGGTTTCCATCGCGCTGTTTGAAATGGCGTTAGTTGCTATTTTCTCTTATTTTCTCGGTATATATCTCACAACCAATCTGTATATACTGAAGAATCAAGCTAAATTTATCGCTCGGAATGTCAAAAACGGCGTGTTTGATTTCAAATGGAAACCAATACAGAGTAAAGATGAGTTACAAGAGCTATCTTTGGCGTTTGATGAGCTATCACAAACCTTAGCCGAAGAGCATGAGCGTCGAGAGCGATATAAGCATGACTTGATTGAGCTAAATAAACATCTAGAAGAATTAGTGGCGCAAAGAACTGAAAAACTGAATCAGAAAAATCAGCAGCTTGAGGCTACCAATAGAGAGCTTGAAGCCGCACAGCAACAGCTTGTTCACTCAGAAAAAATGGCATCGGTGGGTCAATTAGCCGCCGGGGTTGCCCATGAAATAAATAATCCGCTCGGTTTTGTCATGAGTAATCTCGATGTGATGCGTCACTATCATGGCGATTATGCCGAACTTGCAAAGCGTGCGATTCAGCTTGGACTTGAACCCAGTACACTCGTAGCGTTTAATCAGTTTATTCAAGACAAAGACTTTGCTTTTATTAATAGCGATTGTACTGAGCTTATTGACGAGTCGATGACTGGGCTACAAAGAGTGTCTGCAATTGTGAACGACCTCAAACAGTTTTCAAGGGCAGATACTATTCAATTGCAACCTTGTGATATTAACGCCTGTATTAAGACAACGTTAAATCTGGTGGAGAGTAAGCTCAAATATCATGCTAATGTGATCACACAACTGAATGAAGTCCCTCAAGTGCTCGGTAATCAAGGTAAACTAATTCAAGTATTAACGAATTTACTGATCAATGCGGCTCAGGCATTGAAAAGCGAAGGAGAGATCCGCGTCTCAACAAGTCTAGAACAACAGCGTGTATTGATCCGAATTCAAGATGACGGGGTGGGGATCCCCGAAGAAATAAAAGATAAAATATTTGACCCATTTTTTACGACTAAGCCCATTGGCAACGGGACAGGCTTAGGCCTTTCAATAAGTTATGACATTATTAAAGAGCATGGTGGCGAGCTTGTAGTAGAAAGTGAGGTTGGGATTGGAAGCTGTTTTACTATCACCCTGCCTGTTTCTCCTTGAACTCGAAAAGCAGTTTGATCTTGCCCTTGTTATTCAACACTCAAGTATAAATTATCCGCAGTTCAGATCCGCATTCTGGTAATGAATATCAGTTGGTGTGAGCCTGAGACAAAGGTTTCTAAATAAAGGGTGATGGATTACCTTCACCCACTTAGGCTTTATATCTCAGAAGTATTGTAATTTCCATAAATGGTAATTATTATCATTCGCAATTTTTGCAAGGACTTGCGTGTTGACTTATAAATGATGTATTCACAAGAAATATTACAGTCACTCTCCTCAAATGAATGTGCACTAAAACGTTTTCTGACTAGCAAGCTTGGTTGCTCAGATACAGCGTCAGACATTCTACAAATCATTGCTGAAAAGCTGTTAAAGATGAAAACAAAGCGAAATGTAGAAAATCCAACTGCCTATCTGTATCGCTCCGCCCACAATGAAGTCATTAATTACTTCCGTACTGAACAGGCTAGAACCCAGTATGAAAAAGCGTACATGACGGTATGTATCGATAGCCAAATAGCCGATATTTCAAAGTGCCATATCAGCTCGTGTGAGCTTCGTTGCATAAACTTGGCACTGGACGAGCTGCCATTGTTAACCCGGCAGATATTTTTTATGTACACCATCAAGGGTGTTAAACAACGAGATATTGCCACACAGTTAGCAATTAGCCTGTCAAATGTAGAAAAGCGTCTCACCGTAGCAATAAACTTTTGTAAAGAGGTATTGTCTCGTTAAGTTCAGGTGGCACTTTCGCTGCTCGCACATAAAAAGTATGACGAACACCTTTCAGTTACTACTTATCTTAATGCTCGCCGTTACGCTAAAGCGGATTTTTATAAGATTTTTACGGGTTTGCTAATTCGTAGACGTCTTAACGATGAATTATATAAATGGGTACATGAAAATAGAGGATGACCATGAAAAGCCATACTTTTAGAATAAATAAGTTTCAGCATGCGATAAATATATGTAGACGGAGCTTATTTGTTTCTAGCGCAGGACTCATATTGGCAACTGCGAACGTTTATGCTAGCGATACTACGTACCAACTAAATATAGAACCCCAAACGCTTTCTACAGCGATAACCGAACTGTCAGCTGCAACGCAGCAGCACATTACTGCATATGGTGTCGCGTTAGCAGAGCAAAAAACGATACAAGTGAAGGGAAACTATACGACGGAAAAAGCACTTGAAATTCTTTTGAAAGGAAGCGGGCTTGTTGCAACTAAAGTTGACGAAAATCGTTTCTCAATCCATGAAGTAGGCGCAGCTCTCGCGCGTGATAATGAAATTGAACGTATTGCGGTGACGGGCAGTTATGTGGTCAATGAGCCAATAGACACGGCAACAGGTTTGGGTCTGACATTGCAAGAAACTCCGCAAACCGTGAATATTATTACTCGGCAAAGTATTGAAGATCAGGCGTTAACGTCACTAACCGATGTGATTAATAATGCGTCTGGCATTTCGGCCAAAGCTTACGATAGCTCAAGGAATGCGTTTTCGTCTCGAGGCTTCAATGTTGACAACTACCAAATTGATGGGGTGCCAGTACAGTGGAATGGCGCGCAGAGTGCTGGTGAGTCGCTTACCGACACCGCACTCTATGAACGTATTGAAATCGTGCGGGGGGCTACTGGGTTGTTGACCGGCGCAGGAGATCCGTCGGCATCGATTAACTTGGTTCGTAAACACGCAAATTCGAGTGAACTTAGTGGCAAGGTAATTGCGCGCTTAGGGCGCTGGAACAATTATTATGCGAGTGTTGATCTGGGCACCGGGCTAAACGAAAGCGGATCTGTTAGAGGTCGAACGGTTATGGTGCTGCAAGAAGGCGACTCTTTTGTCGACTATGAAAAAAAGAGTAAACAGGTTTTTTATGCCACCGTTGATGCAGATTTGTCGAATGCAACCTTACTGCGATTAGGGTATAGCATTCAAGACAATGAACCCAAAGGCTCTCAATGGGGCGGGCTGCCAATATTCAACTCTGATCTCAGCCGTACAGACTTTGATCGTTCAGCTTCAGTGGCCGCAAAATGGAGTAGTTGGGCCAGTACACACAAAACATTTTTTGCAAACCTACATCACAGCTTTAGTAATGGATGGGAGTTGGTTGCCCATGCGAATAAAAATGTCAGCACTGCAGACATGTATTTACTTTGGGTATCCGGACTTCCTCATCCTGTGACGGGGGCTGGGATGACTGCTTCTGGATCGCGCCTAGAAAATGAAAGAGAGCAGATTGACTTTGGTGTCAGATTACAAGGCATGTACTCTTTATTTGACCACGAACATGAATTTGTAGTTGGGGCTGCAAAGAGCGATCAGGACTTTGTGTATTACGGCTATGAAGGTGGGGGGAGCAAAACTGCCAAACCAGTCACAAACTTTTTTGAGTGGAACGGGGAATTTGACCAGCCAGATTGGGGTCAAAAATATATCAGCCAGGATTACACCACTGAGCAAACAGGTTACTTTGCTGCGACACGAATACATTTGAGCGATAAATTTAAGGCAATTGTTGGTGCACGGTTAGCGAGCTGGAATAGGCAGGGTGTATCCTATGGAACAGACCAAGACTATGGCGATGATGACGTATTTATTCCCTATGCGGGGCTACTGTATAGCTTAAATGACAGTCATACGATTTATACAAGTTATACGGAAATCTTTAAGCCGCAGAATGCGGTTGACGCTGATGACAATTACTTAGACCCCCTCACTGGGATCAATTATGAAATTGGTTTGAAAAGCACTTATTTCAATGATGCGTTACATACCAATATAACTTACTTTCAAACACAGCAGGAAAACTTAGCGGTTGTTGACCCTGATTTTGTTCCACGTCCTGATAAGTTAGCTGCATACAAGGAAGCAGATGGTGTTGAAAGCGACGGTTACGAGCTCGAAGTAGTCGGTCAGATCATGGACGGCTGGAAGATTAATGCCAATTATACTGCATTCGAAGCAACGGCTGAGGATAGTAGTGGCACATCAAATACGGTTAATACGCGATTTCCTCGAAAAATATTTAGATTATTCAATACCTTTGAATATAACCAATTTACATTGGGTGCAGGTATTTCTTGGGAGGGTGAAAACTACACTGACATAAAATCACCATTAGGCAATGTACGAGTTGAACAGCCAGCCTATTCACTTATCAATTTAATGGCTAGATACCAACACAACGAGGCGCTATCAGTACAACTAAATATTGATAATGCCTTTGATAAAGAATATTACAGTCAGATCGGCTTCTACTCGCAGCTAGCATATGGTGAGCCAAGAAATATTAGTTTGAGTCTTCACTACAAACTATAAATTTGAACTCCATATTCGATGGAAAAAAGGTATAGAGCTAGAAATAGCGCTATACCTTATCACTAGTAAACACGCGAATACGATGTCTATCAGGGTCTAATACGACAAAACTAGCGCCATATCCCTCGGCTTGCGGGACCTGAGCAAACTCAATATCTAGTAATTTCCATGTATCGTATAAAGCCAAAAGCGCTTCTTGGCTTGGTTGCATAATAGAGATTTCAGAACCGCCCCCGGTAATGCAACTTGGTGGTGTAAGGGCTGTGTTTTGTTTAAGTGCAATGGAGACGTTGTGTGCACATTTCATAGAAACAAAAGTTGGAGAAAGCTGCGCTGCCTCACATTGGAATAGCTGTCTATAAAACGCTTCGCTCAGCTTGATATCGCTTACATATAACACCAAAGAATCAATGGTGATCATCATGGAATTCCATCATCTTTTAAAAATTGCAGCTAAGATATGCTCTCGGTGTGTCAGTTACTGTCAGTAGTTTTACGTTGAGTTAGAACCTTGGGTGAGCATTTAATCGAGACAGCTAGTCCCATATCACTTTAACTTCATGTTATTAACGCTTAAAGTAATCTCGCACACTGTCTATCGGTGTGTAGAGCAACGTGAAACTGGTATTTTTAACAAAAAGGAAAGGTTGTATGGTTACTTGCTACTTAAAATATGTTGTTGATCCGGCAAAAATTGCTGACTTTGAGGAATATGCCAAAATGTGGATCCCACTCGTCAATCGTTTTGGTGGGCAGCATAATGGCTACTTTTTACCATCGGAAGGTGCAAGTAATATTGCCTTGGCATTATTCACCTTTCCCAGTTTGGCAGCCTATGAAACGTATCGTAATGAGTCGTTTCAAGATGCTCAGTGTCAGGCTGCAATTAAATTTGCAGAAGATACCGGTTGCATAATTAGCTATGAACGCAGCTTCTTTAGACCTGTATTTGAATAGAGGTAAGTAAATGGAGCTGAACATCTCGTGCAACTAGATATTTCTGCCAATCTCAAACTACAAAACCTTGCTTTGACGCATGCAAAACCATTGTTTGATTGCGTACAAAGCAGCCGTGCAAGTTTACAAAATGTGCTGCCGTGGGTTGCGAAACTACATACCGAGGCTGACGCAGAGCGATACATCGACACACGTATAAACAACCAAGTCGGCGGACTTTGGTCTGCTATTGAATTTAATTGCGAGTTTTGTGGTGTGTTTGGGATCAAATATATGGATGCGCAAACGCAAACTGCTGAAATTGGCTATTGGCTTGGCGAAAAGGCAAGAGGTTACGGCTTAATCGGTCTAGTGCTTGAACAGGTTATTGCCAGGCTTCGAGAGGTAAGTGATATTAAAACTGTGGAGTTTCAATGTTTACAGTCAAATATTGCGAGCCAGCGGATCATTGAAAAAATAGGCGGCCAGTTTGTTGAGTCCTGTGTCAATGATCTGGGCGTAGCAGGTGACGAGCCATTATATATTTATCGACTCACACTTTAGCTTCGCCTTTTTAAAGGAACGAGCGCATAATTGCTATGCGCTCAACTGATTAGTTTACCTCACACTTAGCAGGCACAGCTCGGCTTCGTAGGGTAGTGACGATAATTTGCGGTAATAGCGGCATTACAATCATGCCAACCATCAAACTATACTGAAGCGGGGTGAACGTCTCGCCCAGTAGCACCAGCCCCGTCAAAATACCCGCAATCGGATTTGCAATACCACCAAAGGTAAAGTCCACAACAGACATACGTTGTAGTAACCACACGTACAAACTATAACCCAGTGCGGTGTTCAGGAGCACAACCCATAATATGCCGCTGAGATTGGTCATCGAGAAATTGTTAAAAGCTGCAATATACTTAGCTGGTGCGATCACACCGTGAACGCTTGATGCGAGTGTGAGAATAACGCCGCCAATAATGAGTTGCCAAGTTAACACTGTCCACCAATGCATGCGATCACCAAGAGACTTAGTGATTGAGCTGCCGATCACGATACAGGTTATTGCCGCAAGTATTGCCGCTAAACCAAGAGGGTTTAAACTCAGTGAACTCGGATCAAATAGCAACCAGGCCAACACAATAAGCGCCGCGCCGCATAACGCTTGCACCAATCCTGGGCGTTGCTTATTGACCAACCAATGATAAAGCATGGCGAACACAGGCACAGACACCATGCCCACGCTCGATATGGCAGATGGTAGCGTTAACGACATCACGAAGATCATGCTAAAAAAGGCCGCGATATTAATCGCCCCAAGGGCGCATAGTATTTTCCAGTCAGCTTTTTTTGGCAAACTTGGCTTAACTGCTAGCAAAATAAGCCCAGCTGGAAGCGCTCTAATAGCGCCAAGTAAAAGAGGCGGCCAGTCCGCAAGGGTGTATTGTGTCACCGCGTACGTGGTGCCCCATAAAAATGCAGGGATCATCGCAAGGAGTATATTCACATTAACTATCTTTATGTTGAGATACTTTGTGCTAAGGTATTACTAAAAACACTTTTTGTAAAGTATCTTTATGTTAAGATATTTCTTTACAAAGTTTGTTGTCGGGGCAAATATTGATGGATGCGATTGATAGAGTACAAGAGCAGTGGGCTCGCGAAAAACCACAGTTAGAAACAACGCCCATGGCGATAATGGGTCGCTTAGTGCGCATAGCTAAACATATGGAAGCCGAAGTTGAAAAGCTACATAAGCAATACGGATTAAATTTGGGCGAATTTGATGTGTTAGCTACCTTGCGCCGCAGCGGCAAACCATTTCGCTTAACCCCATCAGAGCTATTTAAAACCATGCTACTCACCTCTGGCGCGATGACTAATCGATTAGACAAGTTAGCGGCAAAAGGCCTTATTAAGCGTGAGCATTGTAAAGAAGACCGCCGCAGTGTAACAGTGGAATTAACAACCGAAGGCCTCGCCCTGATTGAAGAGCTGATTGAGCCGCATATCGCCATTCAAGCCCAATTGGTTGAAGGGATGAATAGAGAGCAGCAAACCTTGCTAAATAGTGTGTTAAAAGAGTGGTTAACGCAATTTGAGTGAGGGTGTAAACAGTTTTGTAATATGTCGGTTAGGTTGGAATAAGTGAAGCACCACCACAAGTGTTTCATAGTGTAAATAATCTAGTGGGAGGCGGCTCACCCGCCGAAAAGTTATGTTTTCGAGCTATTGTTGATGATGAGCTTGCAAGCGACCACTTCGAGTTGACTGATCAGTAGAGCCTTCCTTGGCTAATATCAAAGCGCATCCATGCGCTTCTCGTTCATTCTTTTGAAACGACGCAAAAGAACAAACCAAGAAAACGTCGCCCCAACATCACACTTAATCCTCAAATCCTAAGTCGATATAGTGCAACCGTCTTGTAAGGCACGTCCATGATGCCAGACAAGACTTAGCCGACATCCTGTCGGCACATTGCATATCGGCTTACGCTTTTCGGGTGTGATGAAGGGGATAAGTTGCTTGTATGAGCTTCTACGGTTTTAGCGATTAAGCTGCTTGCAGGTATTGCAAAAACTATCAGCGTAGCATCTCTTCTAATCCACAGTGCAAATAGTTTTGTGGGAGGCGGTTCACCCGCCGAGAAGTATGCTTTTCAGGTGTGACGAAGGAGAATAAGTTGCATGTGAGATCTTCTACGACTTTACAGTAAACCCCAAACAAAAAAGCCACCTTGTTAAGGTGGCTTAGTCAAACTTGCATCCGGTTATTTATGCTTTACAGCCCACAGGTGCAGTAGTTCGTGTGCAATGGTGGCGGCGGCGATTGCGGTGAGCTCGCTTTGGTCGTAGGAAGGGGAGACTTCTACTACGTCCATGCCTATCATGTTTAGCCCTTGCAGTGCGCGTAAAATCTTCAGCACTTTGTCGCTGGTTAGGCCGCCGCATACCGGGGTGCCGGTGCCTGGTGCGAATGCTGGGTCTAGACAGTCGATATCAAAGGTTAAGTACACCGGCAAGTCGCCAACGCGTGCTTTGATTTGTGCTGCTATTTCTTCGGCACTTAAGTCGTTTGCTGCCATAGCATCAATCACGCCAAACTCGTGGCCTTGCTCTGTGTACTCGGTTCTAATGCCAATTTGCATTGAATGCTCTGGGCTTATTAGGCCTTCAATCGGAGCATGATAGAACATAGTACCGTGATCATAGCGTGAGCCTTGGCTGTACGTGTCTGTGTGCGCATCAAAATGTACAAGCGCCATTTTACCGTGAATTTGCTGGTGAGCACGCAGCAATGGCAGGGTCACAAAGTGATCGCCGCCTAGGCTTAATAGCGTTTTGCCTTGCTGCAAAATTTGCAGAGCTGCTAGCTCGAGTTGCGCAGTAAAATACTCAGGATCGCCAACTGGGTAAGTGAAATCGCCAGCGTCCTGAAGTTTAATTTTGTCCCACAATGCAAATGACCAAGGGTATTTTTTACTTTCCCAAGCTAAGTGCACGGATGCGCGACGGATTGCATCTGGACCCAAGCGCGCGCCTGGACGTCCAGAGGTTGCCAAGTCAAATGGCAAGCCAAGTACCACAACGTCTGCATCAATATCTGTGATATTGCGTACCATTGGCTGACGTAAAAACGTCATGCCGTTGGAGTACAGAGAATGATCGGTGTGATCGAATAAGTGGCTCATGGGTTAAAAATCTTCCAAATAAGTATAGCCGTCAAGGCCGGTTTCAAGCTCTGCTAGGCAGGTAGCTCGTTCTTCAAGCGGTAGTTTGCTTTCAACTAGGTTGGCAAAGTTACGCTTAAATTGTTCAACATCAAGGTGTACATAACGCATCATATCGGCAACAGTGTCGCCCGCATCCACATTACCAAGCGACAATTCGCCCTGGTCATCTAATGTGGCTACAACGGTGTGGGTGTCGCCAAACAGGTTGTGCATGTCACCTAAAATCTCTTGGTATGCACCTACCAAGAAAAATCCCAATAAATAGGGTTTATCTTTGCAAAACTCAGGCACTGGTAGCGTGGCTTCAATACCTTGGCCATCCACATAATGCTCCACCGTACCGTCAGAATCACAGGTAATATCCAGCAATACCGCGCGGCGCTTTGGTGCCTCTGTTAACCCGCTGAGTGGCAGTACAGGGAATACCTGTTCAATACCCCAAGCGTCTGGCAAAGATTGAAATAGCGAGAAATTCACAAAGAATTTATCCGCGAGCTTAGCACTGAGCTCGTCAATAATTGGGCGATGGAAACGGTTTTTGTTGTCCATACGCTTGTTCAGCTCATAACATACGCGCAAGTTTACTTGCTCCGCCCATGCTCTTTGCTCAAGGCTTAATAGGCCCATCGCAAATTGGCTGTGTACTTCTGCCAAGTCGCCCTGCGTATCATGAAAAATTTCAATCAACGCGCGGTCATCACTCTGCTCGTTGAGTGCCTGCCAAGACGTCCACATATTGTGTAGTAGTCTCGGGGCGTCACTTACCGGTGCAGTTATCTCTTCTACTTGATAGCTTTCGGTGCCAATCACATCGGTGATTAATACCGCGTGATGCGCCGTTAGCGCACGACCCGACTCAGAGATGATCTTTGGCATTGGCTGATTGTACTGTTTACAGGTATCGCCTACGGTGTAAACGATGTTGTTTGCATATTCAGCTAAGCTGTAGTTCATCGAGTTAGACGACTGGCTACGCGTTCCATCGTAATCCACTGCAAGTCCGCCACCTACGTCTAAATTCAACAGGTTTGCACCTAAACGGCGTAATTCGCAGTAGAATCTAGCGGCTTCACCCACACCAACGCGCACGTCACGAATATTGGCCATTTGCGAGCCTAAGTGAAAGTGCACCAGTTGCAGCGCGTCTAGCATGTCAGCTTGCTTTAATTGGTTAACAACCGTAAGCACTTGCGATGCAGACAGGCCAAATTTGGACTTTTCGCCGCCGCTTGCTTGCCATTTTCCTTTACCTTGTGATGCCAAACGTACGCGTAAGCCTAAACGTGGTTTAACGTTGAGTGCTTTGGCTTCTGCCATCACGATGTCGAGCTCAGAACGCTTTTCTAAAACGATATAAACCTGATGGCCTAATTTTTCACCGATAAGCGCAAGACGGACGTATTCTCTGTCTTTGTAGCCATTACACACGATCACTGCGCTGGTTTTCTCACTGAGCGCCAATACGGTAAGTAACTCAGCTTTACTGCCAGCTTCTAAGCCAAGCTGTTTTTTATCGCTGGCCGTTTGGCTTGCGATAAGCCCCTCAATGACTTCTTTTTGTTGGTTTACTTTAATTGGGTAAACCAATAAATAATCTTCTGGGTAGCTGTAATCAGTAATCGCCTGATTAAACGCACCAACAATATTATGTACGCGCTGTTCAAGGATTTGTGGAAAACGCACTAGTGCAGGTAGGGTATAACCCTCAGATTTAATTTGTTGTGCAATGTTTGTCAGAGTTACGGCGTGCTGTGGCTGCTGTTGGTTCGGCATCGCAGTAACCTCTCCCTGATCATTAATACCAAAGAAGCCTTGGCTCCAGTGGCGCACGTTGTAGCATTCACGTGCTTGCTCAGAAGAGGTAAATTTGGTCATTCAAGTTCCTTAACGTAAGTTAGAGTTCAGTCTGCAGTGCGTCATCAATGGCGGCTACTCACTGAGTGAAAGGTCTCATTAATTTTCGCGCATTAGACACAAATAGAAAGTCTCAGTCTAATGAGTTATTTTGCTCGTCAAGAGTGACAAATCTTTCCCTTAGTTTAGTTGCGCTATAACGGGAATTAAGTGAGTGTAAACAAGGAGTAGTAAATTCTACTCTCGGGTTTTTTAAGCTAACATTCCATCAAAACGCAAGGTTTGCATCGATGACAATCAATATTATTTATGTCGCTTTGCTCTGCGTGCCTTTGCTTATTTTAGACCTTAAGCTTAGTCGTCGAGAAGGTGATATCTTGTTCATGGGCTATGTAGCTTATTTCATTTATACGTTGAGTTAATAAAGTTTCAGAAGTTTCTGAAACTTTATTGCGTTTATCGAGTAAACTAATTAGTATGTTATTGGGAAAACTTAAAAATGAGAAAGGACAATGAAAACAATAACATCAGCAGTACTCGGACTCGTCGCTTATAGTTCAGTGGCCAGCGCCAACCAATCAGTTCATGAACACGATTATCAATATGTGGAAATAAACGGCAACAAACTTGCCTATGCTTGCAAAGGAGAGGGTGAGACTACCGCACTTTTACTAGCTGGTATGGGCCTTGATGCTCATGAAACCTATAAAAACACCATTCATAACATAAAGCCAAAAGGCTATCGCTTATGTTTTTATGACAGAGCAGGCACCGGAAAAAGCACTTTTGCAAAGCCTCGAGTACGGACTATGTTGGAGCTTACACAAGAGCTTGAGGCATTCACTCAAGCCACCAAAATGGATAATTTAGTACTTGTACCTCACTCTTTTGGTGGCTTTGTTGCAAGAGCCTATGCCAACCGAAACCCTGAAAAAGTGAAAGGGATGGTACTTATTGATATCGCTCATGAGTCTTGGTATCACGATATGAAAAGTAAGATGTCTAAAGAAGCATGGAAGATAATGGAATGGATCATCAACTGGGAGCGAGATACTCATTCATTAGAAGATTTTGAAGAAGCTTCTGCCCATACAGAGATGTACAAAATCAACCGAAAAATGCCAGTTACGATACTGTCACGTGGGTTCCCTTATGTGACTATCCGCTCTACTGGTATGAGTTATGCCGATGTTGATGTTTATACTCAAACTTCAAAAGACTCCCAAATAAAGCTGCAAGAAATTGGCGATAATGTTACGCCCATTACCATGAAATATGCATCTCACCTGTTTGATGAAACAGATCCATTTATTGCCATCAAATATATTGAAGAAATGGTGAAAAAGGTACAATAATATTTTTTACGCAAAGGGTTAGCGGTTATACTGCTGCTAACCCAACTAATAATAATAAAGCAATGTTCTCTCATCACATAATCAGTTCAAAAATCACGACTTTCTTAGTAGCTGCAGCCGGCTTTGCAGGGGGGGTATTGTCAGTACTGGGCGTAATTAACCATCCGGAATTGACGTTAATCCTCGACTTTACAGCAAGCTTTTTATGCTTGATGGTCGCGTTTAAGTTATATCAAAAGCAACTCAGGGCCTTAAATTGGGCAGCGGTGCTCGGCGCGCTTATGTCCATTGGTGTCGTCGTTGATGATACGCTAATCCAATTTTCATCAGGACTACTATTAACGGTTCAGTTGAACCTAGAATCCATAGCCGTAAACATCAACTTGCTTGGCTTGATTATCATCGCGACTGCGCTCACGGCAAAAATAAAGCTAACTAATTCAAAGGAATAATCAATGGAGCTACTTACCTATCTGCAGACGCATTTTATTACCAAAGAGACTTTGCTACTCGAGTCGCAGTTATCCCATCTTGAATTGGCTATGTTAATTGAAAAGCGTTTGATGCCAAAAGCCGCCTATAAGTTAGCATTAAAGCTTGAATGTGATTCTTTCTTTGGCGAGCACAGTGATGAAAGCTGCCTAGAATTTTATCCGCAAGGCGCTTTAGTGTGGCTTGGTGCTGTATCACAAGTAACGGATGAAGCACAAGCCTTTACACTCTTTAGTAAACGTTATAAAAACCAACTGCATAGATTAAAAGCGCAAGGCTTTAATCCGAGAGGTGCAAAGCTGGATCAAGACATCGACGCGCACTTAGAAAGTGAGTGGCAACACTTCCTTGACGGTATTTACGGACTTTGTACTAAAACGGGTTTACCTGAAGATATTGCAAATAAAGAAGCCGCCATCGTTATCATCAATGAGTATTTGGCAAGAGATGAACACTTGAGTTCAGATGAACTAACCAACCTTCACCAAGTGGTCGATTTATTGGATGAGGCCAGTGCATTATTTGCGCCTCATGAGCGTGAACGTAGCTCACGCAAGCGCTTAATAGATGACGTGAGAGCAAAATTTCCAAAGCCTTTAACATCATAATTGACAACTTTTCGTTTTTGAATAATACCAATTGAATTTATTAGAGAATTAATTCAATTGGTATAATGTGAATTGACTTCACATCCATTTCACACCTGTCCGCATAAAGTGTCTGTAACAAAACAACACAAGGGTCAACAGGCCCGAGGACAGGATGATGAACAAATCACTATTAACCTTATCTCTCGTTGCTGCAATGTCAGCAACTTCAATCAATGCGGTTGCACAAGATAAAAACACACCTCATGTGCTCATGGTGCTCAGTAGTTATGGCGAAATGGGTGCTGATGGCACCTTAAGCAAACCTGGATTTGAATTTGACGAGCTCAGTAAAGCGTATGCCGTATTCAAACAAAATGGCGTAAAAGTCACGTTAGCCTCGCCGAAGGGCGGTGAACCGTTGGCAGATAAGTTCGATAAGAACAAATCCTATAATCAAGCATACAGTAATGATACGACTGCGATGGCGCAGCTTAAAAACACTAAAAGACTGAGTGAGTTAGAGCCCGCGCAATACGATGCTGTGTTTGTGGTTGGGGGTAAAGGCCCAATGTTCGACTTGCATGATTCCAAGCCGTTACAGGCAATTATTCGCGAGATCTACGTTAACAACGGCGTAATTGGTGCAGTTTGCCATGGTCCTGCGGCATTGGTAGGTGTAAAGCTTGAAAATGGCGAGTACTTAATCGCTGGTAAGCGAGTAAATGGCTTTACTAACGAAGAAGAAGCAGCGTTTGGTAAAAAATGGACCGAACAGTTTCCATTCCTACTTGAAGATAAACTCATTGAACGTGGTGCGTCGTTTGTGCAAGACGGGTTAATGTTGAATCAGGTAAGCATTGACGGTCATTTGATCACAGGGCAAAACCCTTTTTCTACGGTAGATACTGCTAAAGCGATGGTTGCGGCACTAGGTCTGACGGTAAACGAGTTACCGCGATTCAAAGACGATGAAAGTATTTTGTTGGTAGAAGAGTTCTTTTCAGATAGCAGCAAAGCGAAGGCGCGTTACTTAGCGGATAAGTCATCGTTTGATCCCATGTTGCTCGGGATCTCTGGTTTATATCAAGCGCAGCATGCGCAAACTGCTCATCAACTTGCCGTGGCCATTGAGTTGATGCAATTAACCCTTGCAGATATCGATCACCCCATGTTGTACGAAGCGCTAGTAAATGCACAGCTCAAACTAAATGATGTATCTGGCGCAAAATCCACAATAAAAGCAGCGCTTAAAAAGCACGGTACGGCGGAGAGTTTGATTGCACTAAAAGAGAAAGTTTATGGTTAAGCAAAACTGGAGAAAAGCAATGTTAGTAGTGACTGGAATTATCGCGGGCGTTGCCGCTGTTTGGTATGCAGTATTTGGATTAAAGCCATACAGCGTTACGCCAGAGGAATTAACGCAAATATATAGCTATGAGCAAAAGGCGGTGGAGGTAAATCTTTCGCCATTAAAAACCAATCACTTTGCGCTTGAGTACACGACGTTTGATGGCGATAAAGTCAATGGTCATATTCTCTACCCAAGTAATTACGACGCGACTAAACCAATGCCCGTTATGGTGGGTGTCCACGGTATGGGCCGAAGTGATGTACGCTGGATACAAGAGAGCTTTAAGGGGCGTGATACGTTTGAGCAAACGGATGAGCTTACCAAAATGGCACTAGCAAATGGGTATGCAGTGGTTGCTATTGATTCGAGGAATCATGGTAAGCGTAAAAATCTTGAGCATAATATTATTGAAGTTATGCATGATTTAGATTGGTGGGGCAAGCGCGATCCATACGAAAAGTTAATTATTGATTCGGTAAAGGATCACAGGGTACTGCTTGATTGGATTGCAACTCAACCGCAATTTGATCAAGACCAAATCAGTGTTGCGGGATATAGCATGGGAGGTCAAATCAGTTTAATTCTAGCAGCGCTGGATAAGCGAGTAGATAATGTATTATCAATTGTGCCGCCTTACCTGACTAACGCGGTGGCACGAGTGGCGATTAAAAACTTTGCGACGGCAGTTGATTCTCCCAAGGTGTGGTTGGTCTCGGCTGATGACGATGAATACACAAGCGAGCGTGAAAATAAAGCACTATTTGAAGCCATTGCGAGTGTGCAAAAACATCATGTAGTCATTGAAGGTGGGCATCTCTTGCCTGAAGGCTACTACAAAAAACTACAAGGCTGGTATTAATGAAAGCAAGCTCACAACTCAATATTTTAGTGATTGAAGACAACCCCGCGATTGCAAGTAATATAGCCGATTACTTTGATATGCAGGGGCATAGTTTGGACTTTGCCTATACGGGAGAGCAGGGTTGTGAGCTTGCATTAACGCAATATTTTGATTGTATTATTTTGGATATTATGCTGCCAGATATTGAAGGACTTGAGGTCTGTCAGCGATTAAGGCTTCAAGCCGACAGACATATTTCCATCATCATGTTAACTGCTCGAGATACTTTGGACGATAAATTAGCAGGATTTGCGCAGGGTGCGGATGATTACCTCACCAAACCTTTTTCGCTAGAGGAGCTAGCAGCCCGAGTCAGCGCATTAACTTGCCGATTAAATCCCACACCTGCTGCAAGAACACTTAGCGTGGGGAACGCAGATAAACAGGTTACGCTCAATTACCAAAATCAAACGGTAACGCGGGGTGAGACTGCACTCGTGTTACCACCAATATTGTTCAATATTCTTAAAATTTTGATGGAAAGTTATCCTCGAGCGGTATCAAAGAGTGAGCTTGTTGATCGTATTTGGGGCGAGGAGGGCACTGACTCGGATTCTTTACGGTCACATATCTACCAATTACGTAAAGCGGTAGATAAGCCATTTCCAACTGCCATTATTAAAACCATTCACAGCGTTGGCTTAGTGCTGGATTTATAGCTGAAATTGCAACTGAGAAAAATGAAAACAAAACAACTAAGAAACCGCATCATCACCTACTTTGTCTCTATTGTAGTACTGCTCAGTGTATTATTTTCACTGATCACTTTGCTTTTTAGCTACATCATAGAAGACAGCTTTTTTTATCAAATTTTAGAAGATGAAAGAAAGCAGATAGCGCTTCAAATCGTCAATAACGAGACACCAGAACCGCATTTTGACTTCGTCACATTTCATCCTACAACCGACACTTTACCCGCGGTGGTAAGAACGCTACTCGCTGAGGAACCAAACCGCAAAGAGTTTAGTGCTGAGGCGGGTAAACATTATCATATCGCCTTTCTAAACAAGGATGACCGTGGACAAGACATATTGCTTGCTGAAGTAAGCGGCCATCTTGTGGTGCGCGAACTGCGAGGCTTGATGCTTGGTTTTTCACTGACCTTATTGGTGATTGGATTAGTAATAGCGCTATTGCTAGCGCTCGGTACGGTAAAGCTGGCAAAAAAATTACTTAAACCTTTGGATGAGCTTATGGTAATTGTAGAGGCAAGTCCCGTTGAAAACCTCCCGACCAATTTTGCATCTCAGTTTTCGCAAAATGAAATTGGTAAATTTGCACAAACGCTAGAATCAGCCCTTGCTCGTATTCGAGCATTCGTTGAGCGTGAACGCCAATTTACCAGAGATATTTCCCATGAATTGAGAACACCTGTCACCATTTCCCAAGGGGCGGTTAGTTTACTCAACCACACCGAGTTAAACAGTAAACAGCAAGAGCTGGTGGCAAGGATAGTGGAGTCTGACCAGCAGATGCAGCTAACACTAGAGGCGCTACTTGCCCTTGCCCGGGAAAAAGCCGATACACCGGAGCAGACTAATTTACAATCCGTGATTGAAGCTTGCATTATTAATAACCAAGTGCTGTTTGAGCATAAAGTCCTAAGTATTGACTTACCCGGCAATGTATTTGTTCCTATGGCCACGCAGGAGCTAAGATTGGTAGTGCAAAACCTGTTACAGAACGCTGTACATCATAGCCAAGGTGAGCAAATCCATATTCGTTATCGAGATAATACACTAACGATTGCAGATAATGGGCAAGGGTTACCACAGACCTTTACGGCAAATGAACAAGCCTTTGAGTCTGGCATGCGGGGTCCTAATAGTTTAGGTACTGGCATTGGCTTATCGCTAGTAAAGCGTCTTTGTGAGAAGTTTTCTGTAAAGGTGATGATTGAAAGTGGCGAAACGGGTGTATCGGTTCACTTAAAGTTTGCTTAGGGTTGTTGTTGACCTGACCCAACAGAGAATGAAAAGGCACGGCGACTTCCGTTATCGTGCCTTGAGAGAATTTAATTGAACTTAAGAAAACTCGGCGATAACCAATACTCTCTTGTGTTTAGCACTATAAAAAACAATCCCTTCACCACCACCCTCAAAATAAGTGGAGAAGCAGAAAGTACCAAGGTAAGTAAAATCTACACCGTGCTCTTCATCAAAAAAGCCAATTTCACGAGTGGAGTAGTGGCTGTAATTCTCGCCACTTTGCTCTTCCATAGCGTCAAAATAGCGCGTTTCGTCATCACCTTCTTCATCCCACAAATAGGCGTCCCAATTGCAACCGAGTATGGGTTGGCCACCGAATTCAAATAGCGGATCGCTTTCTTCGTTTTCGTCAAGAGAGTAGTTAAGTCGTTGATGTTTGGCGTAGAAGCTGGCTGCTTGCTGATGGTATTCGCTATAGTCTTCAAAATCCTCCTTCTCTTCACTTAGGTTGTCAACGTTGTGAGCGTCAACTTGCCACCCATTGTCTGTCAGTGAGTAGGAGATATAAGGAAGGTCGCCATCAAAAATCTCCATAGAAATCGGTAATGCGATAAGCACATTATCATCGCTGTTTACGTCTAACTTTGAATAGGCAAGTAGTCCTATTGGTAATAGCTGAGTGTCATTAAACGCAACATCTTGGCTGCTTGGGAATGGTTTGTAAAAATCAGTCGCTTGTAACACTTTTGTCGCAGAGCATGTGACTGCCGAATCTTTAATGTAGAGGGCCATAAAATAACTCCTTTTTATGGTTTATTTTTTGGTAATTAATACGTTAGGCTTATATTTGGTGCACACCATATAGCGATGTGTGTGGAAAATCAATCCGTGATAATAATTGTTCGGGTGTTAGTGTGCCTGTCCTTTATATTCTCTCCAAATTTGTAGCTTATCATGCCTATGATAGGGCCATTGCAGTGCAGGATTGTCCGCTATAATACAAACTACATCAGGTGAGAAAAGTAGATACGCCATGGAAAATAGAACATTTAAAATAAAAGTAATGGATTTAACTGAATTAGAAATTGTAGCAAAGTGGGCTCTGCAAGAAGGGTGGAACCCTGGGCTTAGCGATGCACGGTGCTACTATCAAGCCGATCCAAATGGCTTTTTAATTGGCTATCTAGGCGATGAACCTATCGCTTCGATTTCGGTGGTTAAGTACGATGATTCATTTGGTTTTTTAGGCTTTTATATTGTTAAACCAGAATATCGAGGTCAGGGTTATGGGATGCAGATTTGGCAGGCTGGACTTCAATATTTAGCTGGTTGTAACGTCGCACTGGATGGAGTGGTGGCGCAGCAAGAGAATTACAAAAAATCGGGTTTTAAGCTCGCCTATCGTAATATTCGCTATGAAGGAGTGGGTGGCGGCGAAACGCCTGATTGCACAAACTTAGTGGCACTTGAAAGATTACCGATAGAAGAGGTCATTGCTTACGACAGTGTGTTTTTCCCAGCCAAAAGAGTAGCCTTTGTTGACGCTTGGATTAACCAGCCAAACTGCCACGCTTTAGGCATTAAACAGGATGACACACTTGTAGCCATAGGTGTGATCCGTCCTTGTCACGTCGGCTATAAAATAGGCCCTCTTTACGCTGATAACGTAGAACTTGCAGAAACACTCTTCTTAGCGCTTAGGTCCAAGGTATCAGCAACTGAGGCCATTTATTTGGATGTGCCAGAAGTAAATGCAGCTGCTGTTGCGCTTGCACAAAAGTACAAGATGTCACTTTCTTTTGAAACCGCAAGAATGTACACCGCTGAACGCCCAGATTTGCCATTAACGCGAGTGTTCGGGGTAACTTCGTTTGAAATAGGTTAGTTTGATTCAATCGAAGCGGTATTGCTGATAGGTTGAAGTCAATAGCTCAACAAACTCCCGTACCTTTGCGGGAGTATATTGCTTCGACAAGTACAGTGCGTGAATAGGATAACTTTCATCGTGTAGTTCAGGTAGTAGCTGTACACAACTGCCCATAGCTAATTCATCTTTAAATGCCCATAGCGGCCCGTAATGCACACCAAGGCCAGCGTTTACCCAATTTTTTAGCACTGCAACACTGTTGGCGATGAGTTTACCACTTACCGCAACGGCTTCACGGTGCAGGCCTTTACCGAGAATGAGCTGATTATCAAGTTTAGGTTTATTGTAAAAGATAAAGTCCAGTTTGCTTAAATCGCTAAAGCGTTGTGGTTGCCCCATGCGTTCAATATACGATTTAGAGGCCACCAAGACCCGTGGTACATGACCTAGTTGTCGGCAGATCAAGGAGGAGTCATCCAGTTTGCCAATCCTAATTGCAATATCGATTTGTTTAGCCTTGAGATCTTCGAAATGACTGCCGAGCAGTAACTCGATATTGAGATCTGGATAGGTGGTTATCATGGTTTGTACCACAGGAGCAATGAAGCGCTCGGCGAAGTCGTGTGGAGCTGCAACCCTCAATGTCCCAGAAGGCAGTGCTGAGGTGCCTGAAATCGACTCTTCTAATTCCCTTTTTTCATCAAGTAATTGTTTTACACCTTTATAGTACTCAAGCCCAACCTCAGTTGCAGCTGTTTGTTTAGTGGAGCGCTGTAAAAGTTTTACTCCTAATCGACTTTCTAAATTTGCGAGCTTTCGGCTTACCGAGGAGGGATCGGTACCTATCACTTCAGCCGCAGATTTGAGGCTGCCAGATTCAACGGTAAGAACAAATAAATCTTCTTCAGTAATCGATTTCATAGCGGATGTAAAAAATGCAATTAGTAAATGACTAAAATCACTATACCTGTATCCCTTTCACCTAGCTACACTAAAAGTCGATTGAATATTTCAAGTAGGAGAAATAGGTATGTCTAAGCAATTAACAGGTAAGGTTGCGTTTATCACTGGGTCAGCCAAAAATATGGGGAAGGATTTTGCTATTGCGCTGGCAAAGCAAGGCGCTAATCTTGTTATTCACTATCATAGTGCCCATTCTAAACTACAAGCATTTGAAACCCAGAAGGAAGTTGAAGCGCTGGGTGTTAGGACGACGCTAGTACACGGAGATGTCAGCAATAAAGCGCAAGTAATGAATATATTTGAGCATATTATTAGTGAGTTTGGCGGCGTAGATATCGTTATCAATAATGCCGGCACTATCAGCAAAAAACCGTTTGTTGAATATAGCGAGGAAGATTTTGACAGGCTATTTGGGATCAACTGTAAAGGGGCATTTTTTGTGATGCAAGAAGCCGCTAAACATATTCGTGATAATGGTCGGATCATTAATATGGGCACTTCGCTGCTGGCAGCATTTACTGGAAATTATGCACTCTATGCTGGCTCAAAAGCACCACTTGAGCATTTCACTCGTGCGCTGGCAAAGGAAATCGGACATCGAGGAGTGACCGTCAATACTATTGCACCAGGTCCAATTGACACTGACTTTTTCCGTGGCGAAGAAAACGAGCAAACCATTAATTATTTGCAGTCTGCAAGTGTAATGAACCGACTAGGGCAAGTAGACGATATTACCCCTGCGGTGCTTTATCTTGCGTCGGAGCAATCACGCTGGACGACTGGGCAAACTTTGTTTGTTAACGGAGGTTTTGTCACTCGTTAAGTATGCTATGAGGGCACAAGTTGGTTAGGCGGTTTGTGCCAACGTTTTGTTCGCCAACAAGATGGTAAAAGTGGTGCCATTTCCGGCTTTGGAATTGACTTTTAAGTCACCTTCTAAATGTTTTTTGACGAGATTATAGGTGACGGAAAGTCCAAGCCCGGCATGACCATGTTGGCGAGCTGTGGTGTAAAAGGGCTCGAAGATCCGGTTTAGGACCTCATTACTCATACCGATGCCTTCGTCTTTGACTCGAATAAATATTTTATTGTCAGTGATCTCTAAACGAACAGCGGCAAACGGCTGGGTGTCGCTATCATTACTAAAACCATGCACTCGGGCATTCTCTAGCAGCTGCAACAAGATTTGCTGTAGCGCCTTAACGTTGATTTTGACCAGTTGTTCCAGTTTTCCTGTTGCGCTAAATTCAACGCGCATCTTTAACTGGAAACGTGCCGTTTGTTCGCAATAATCGCGAATAACTGCTTCTAGGTCGACAAGTTGCTCGACGTCAGTTTCTTGCTCTGCGGAGATATTCTTGAACTCTTGTACTAGCTTTGCCGTTTTGCCGAGATTTCGCTCTGCGATAGACAACCCAGAATCCAATGCTGCCATAATTTCTAAAAACTCAGCGTGCGACAAACGCTGAGTTTTCATGCCGGTTTCCATCACATCCACTTGCTCTTGGCAGGACGACACCGCGGTAATTGAGACGCCAAGTGGGGTATTTACCTCGTGAGCCAATCCTGAAACTAAGCTACCTAGGCTCGATAATTTTTCCGCCTCTACCAGTTGCTGGTGGATCACATGGATGTGGCTAAGGAGCTGGTTGATGGCAAGGCTAACATCAGTCAATTCATTGTGATTATCAATGTCGATACGTTTTTCGAGACTCGAGCTCTCAATAATGTGGTTGATTTGCGAGCGAATATGATTGATTGGATGTTGAATAGAGCGATATAAAGCGAAGCCAACGGCGATTAAGCTCACCAATACAATCACAGAAAAAATAATGAGCAACAACTTTAGTTGGCTAAATTGTTGCTCGGTTTGCTCCACAATACTGAGTGCGACGTCATTTTGTACCTCGGTGAGAGCTTGTAGTGACGAAGTTAACGGATCGAACTTTTCATAGAGTGCAGTAACAAACTGATTTTGTGGAATCGCTAAAAATGTCCCTTGATTTATCGCGCTTTGGAGCGTGGCAATATGCGTAAATACGGCCTGCAGTTGGAACTCAATGAGTTCAACTTTGACTTGCTCCGCCGTCACCAAATATGTGTTTAGATAGCTTTGCCAGGCGTCGTTCATGACCCGAGTAGCATCTGCTATTTGCACCAGCACCTCGTCTTTGGAGACCAGCCCTGCACGATACTTATGAAGTATGTCGACAATCTGAATCGCACCGTGATCTGATACTTTTTTTATTTGAATAAGCGGCACAACACGATCGGCGTATAGAGATTCTACTTCTGACTCAAGGTGAGCGTAACGGTTAAAAGCATATCCAAGCAGTAAGGCAAGCGCAATGATGGGAAACACAATTAGCAGCCATAATTTATGGCGAATATTAATTAGCTCTAGCACTACAGATAACTCATTTTTTATATATCAACTTGAAGTATAAGTGCTGTTGATAATGTCGCCATTTTTCGTGGTGAAAATTAAAAAAGCACAATATGCGACTTGTGTCGCACTTTTTTGTTTGTTAATGTGTGACATGTGTCGCAGTTGTGAGAAAAACAATGAAACCAAACTCAACCGAACTAATCGTTTTAAAGATCCTTTGGCGTGAACAGCCAAGAACGGGTAAAGAAATTCACACAGAAATAGGATCAAAGCTCAGCTGGAGCTATTCATCAACTCGAAAAACCCTAGAGAGAATGTGTGAAAAGGGTTATCTCGCCGAGCAAATGCAAGGCAATAAAAAAATATACTCAGCTGTCCTTGCTAAGGTACCGACTCTCGCACTTTATGCCCAAGAGTTTGCAAAGCAAATTATGGAGTTGGATGAGCCTCTGCCAATCGCTATGTTTTCAGATAGTAAGTTAATTGCAGCGGATGAATTAGATGAATTAGAAGCCATGTTAGATGAGTTAGCTAAGACGCAAGGTGATAAAGAGTAAGGTATGGAACTAATATTACTTTCGGTCTTGCTGTGGGTGGCGCTTAGTGGCTTAACGTACGCGCTTGGAGTGAAATTTTCCGCTCGGTATGTACAGAATAAAGGACTTTGGTGGGGCGTGCTGGCAGTGACTTTTGTGCCTTGGATCCCACTTGAACACATGGGGCAACACAACGCGATTCCAGCCGTATTGTTTAATGCCAATTTACAACAATTTGCAGAGCCGCTGCTGGCGATGACGAAGCGTACTCAAGTTGCGTCTGACTGGCTAAACCTGACGCTTATGGCTGTATTTATGGTCTATTGCGTTGGGCTAATCGCTCATCTTTTGGTACTTGGGCGACAGTATTGGCGAGTAAAACGCCTCTGTAGCACCGCCTCAAAAATAAAGCTCGGCGCACCGAGTTGCTATCAATTGCCAATTACTTGCTCTCCTTTTGTGTTCGGACTGTGGCAACCTAAAGTGTATTTGCCGGTGGAATTTGACACGCTACCAGAGGCAGAACAGCAAGCACTTATTCTGCATGAGTTAACCCACATAGATAAAGGCGATCACATTGCCGTCGTAATTTGGCGAATACTCGCGACGCTTGCTTGGTTTAATCCGTTTATTGCAAAAATGGAACAGGGCTTTATTCGAGCGATGGAATATCGCTGTGATGAGGTGACGATAGCGAAGCACGGCCTTGAGCCTTTGGCTTATAGCAAAGCATTAATGAACTCTTTAAAACGGGCTGCTGCTCCGCCGAAAACGATGAATATGACAGCAAATTTTGCATCTAACTCTTTGACTTTAGATGATTATAAAAAGCGTTTTAGCGTTATTCTTAAATCTAAAAAGAAGCCAAGTAACCTTGTGTTGATAGGGTTTTTTGTGTTGCTTAGTTCAGGTTTAGCCTATGGCAATATTCAATGGACAATGGGAACGGCGATGGTCAGTAAAACATGGACATACCCAGTCGTCACACCTGAAATAACATCAAGGTTTGGGCATATATCGAACTTTCGTCACAATAAAGCACATCAAGGACTGGATTTAGCTGGCGGCGTTGGTGAACCTGCGATGGCGGTTGCCAGCGGTACGGTCACGATTGCCGATGATAAAACCTTGCCTGAGAATTACGGTAAAGTGGTGTTGATCCATCATGACAATGGTTATCAAAGTCTTTACGCACATCTTGATAGCATTGATGTTGAGGTGGGTGAGCAAGTATCGCAAGGAGAAGTGATCGGTACCATAGGTGAAACCGGTCGAGTCACTGGTCCACATCTACATCTAGAAGCTCTACATAACAACACGCGCATTGATCCGCTGACCTTATTGGAAAATTAACATGATTAAAAAGCTTTTTATTGCCATTGTAATGATGGCAACTTTTGGCTGCTCGAAACAGCCCGAGCAGACTCATTCTGTCAATAAAGCGCAAGAGAATACGCTTGTGTCGGTACAAGCAGAACAAGGTCAAGTTGTTGTACTCAATAGATCCGCTGAAGACTCAGTCACGGCCCAAATCCAAATCACAGAGGAGCTAAAGCCAGTTCAAGATATTCGTTTACTTGAACTTAAATCGGGTGAGAGTTTAGCTAATCTTTTAAGTGAGTTTGCATTCAGTGACCGCGATAGTTGGCTGGTGGAACAAGCCGTGAGTACGTGGACATCACTGACTAAGCTCAAGGCTGGACAGTTAATAGAAGCAGAGCTTGTAGACGGACAAGTACAGCTGATCCGCTTTGAATATGCATTTGCACAGGTTATTGAGATTAAAAGAGCGGATGAACAGTGGCATGCATCGCTAAGTGAGCTTGAAACCGTCACGCAAACAAAGCGTTTATCGACAAGCATAGATTCTAGTTTTTTTGTGGACGCCAGCAAAATCGGGGTGCCCAATGATATTATCAATCAAAGTATTGTGGCCTTATCTCACCTTGTTGATTTTCAAAGAGAAGTATATGCCGGCGATCAAATTTATTTTGTATTTCAAGAACAGCAGCTTGTGGTTGCCGAAGAGTTACTCAAGCAAATCTCCAAACCTTTAGCATTACAACATGTTGCGCTACTTTCAGGAAAAGAAAAATACCGCTTATACCGGTTTACTGATAATGGCGGAACGACCGCTTTTTACCACTCAGATGGTACCCTCGCGCAAAGCTTTCTAATGAAAACTCCGCTTAACGGTGCTCGATTATCGTCAAACTTCGGTAAACGTCATCACCCAGTATTGGGCTATACCCGAATGCACAAAGGGATAGATTTTGGTGCGCCTGTTGGTACGCCTATTATGGCTGCGGGTTCTGGAAAAGTACTCAAAGCTGGGTGGGGCGGCAGCTTTGGTAATCGCGTAGTGTTAGATCACGGTAAAGGCTATCAAACACTTTATGCTCACTTAAATGGCTTTGCGAACGGTCTCAAGGCAGGGACGCGAGTAAAACAAGGAGACGTGATTGGCTACCTTGGTAATACCGGCCTGTCGCAGGCGCGTCACTTACATTATGAAGTGCATAAAGACGGAAAAGCCATCAATCCACTCACCCTAAAACAACCAAAAAACACTAAGCTAAGTGACACGCAATTTGATGAATTTAGCGCGCAGGTTGCACAAATTACCACACTGCTCGATAGCGAAAACACAAAGCTAGCTCACCATGATGGACAGTCGGGCCGCATAGGTAATGCCGATGACTAGTCCTGAAAGAAATCGCATTAACAGCCTCGACTTTATTCGCGGGATAGCAATCCTATGTATTTTACTTATCAACATCGAAAGCTTTGCCTATCCCAATCCATGGGGCAGTTACCAATATGGCTTTATGACGGATATAGACAGTGAGGTAAGATACTGGGTTTATGTATTTGCTCAGGGCAAGTTTTACGGACTGTTGGCGATGTTATTTGGCGCAGGTCTCACCATTATTCTTCAAAAACAGCCATTTGAATTTGCTATTAAATTAAGTGCGGCAAGGCTAGTGGCTTTATTTATACTCGGCCTTGTTCATGCTTATTGTATTTGGAGTGGCGACATTCTTTATCACTATGCCGTGATAGGAATGATTGTCACCACCGTCATATTACTTGGCACCCGGGCCATCAAAGTCAGCATAGTAATTTGTTTGGCGTTTATGTTAGTTGCAGGTTTTGGCAGAGCAGAGCGCACCATCGCCCAATATGATGCTTACCAAGCAGCACTCAATGTGGACGAAGCGTCTCGCACACGAGACCAGCAAAAAGCGATTAATCGGTGGCAGAATAAAACCGAACCACGGACACCCACCCATCGTACTTTGGAAGAAACGCCAAGCTTAACTGAGTATTGGCAGGAAAACTTTGACAGTCCGCAAGTCCACAAAGGTAAGCTGTTTTATTCAAGTATTTTTTGGTCCACGCTAATGATGATGCTGATAGGCTCGCAGCTGTTTCAATGGGGATTGTTCTCAAAGACTAAACTTAGCCCATTTGCGGTAGTGGCACTGCTTTGCTTGATTGCGGTGTCGTGTTATGCCACTCAAGCTCGTTATTTTCATTGGCTGCAAAGTTCACATATCCCAGTGTTGTCTTACGCTAAACAAATGGTCATCGTACTTAACCGGGAGCTGCAAGCGATTGTTTACTTGGTTTTGTTATCTTTGCTATATAACCGTTGGTTGCATCGGTTCAAACCCCTGGAGGCGATAAATCAAGTGGGTCGATTTGCACTGAGCAATTACATTGGACAGTCACTGTTATTGGTGGTGATATTTTATGGCTTTGGATTACATAATACGCTAAGTCGCAGTGAGCTCTTGTTCTTATGGCTTGTTATTATGGCAGGGCAGCTGCTATTAAATGTGATTTACGGGCGATTCTTTAAAGTGGGACCCGTTGAACGTGTATGGCGCAAACTAACAATTAAGTTACATGCATAATCGACTCGAATTTTTTACAAATTCGAACTTCATACCTAAGCTAATTTTGACCTAATATTGAAGTCGATACGTTAGCTTGAGGTAAAGTATGGAAATAGAAATAACACAAGGATGGGACATTGAGTATGCACAAGCGGCTGCTGAGCTTTATGTTGACGCGTTTGGTAGCAAATTCAACGCTGCAGTGCCGGATCGCAATAAGCTGATCACTATTATCGCGAAGAGCTTCATCTCAGAATACTCTTTTGCTGCCTTTGCAGACGGCAAGTTAGTGGGGGTTGCGGGCTTTCAATATGGCAAAGGCGGTTTTACATCGAATATGGGCTTTACTGGACTCATTGATGAATTAGGCTTGCTAGGCGGGGTTAAAGCCGCAGCGGTGTTTACCCTATTTGAGCGAAAGCCTGCGCCCAATGAAGTAGTGATGGACGGCATCGCTGTTGCAAAATCGGTCAGAGGACAAGGTGTTGGCACTGCGCTTTTAGTGGCACTGCAGCGCTATACCAAACAAAGCGGGTTTCACGCTTTACGACTTGATGTAATTGATTCTAACCCCCAAGCAAAAAAGCTTTATATGAGAATGGGTTTTGTTGCCTCCCATCATGAAGATTTTTCTTATCTAAATTGGTTAATCGGTTTTAGCGGGGCAACAACGATGTTGTGGCGTCCATAGGACCGGTTTTCTGTGCTGCAAAAAATAAACGTGAAAGATAAGCAGACCTTAGGCATTTGCTTTTGCTATGAAGTAACAAGTAAAATGCCGAACTTTACGCATAACCAGACACCGACATGACAGCAATAAACCCTGTATCGACCCTCCTTAATCATCTGCAAACCCAAGCAGTACCAAACGAGCTTAGGCGTCTATTTCATGGACGTGGTCGTTGCTATGAAGGGCTTGAACAAATCACAGTAGATTGGTTACAAGGTCAGCTCTTAGTCTCTTTATTCAAGGAGCACGACGTTGACTTGATAACGTCGTTAAAGCAGGCATTATTATCACTTGTGGAGACTGAAGCATTTAACGGACAACTCTCTGCTATTTTGCTGCAACATCGTTATTTGCCTGACTCAGATCTTGAGGTTTTGTATGGTGAATTAACTGCTATGCCTATCGTTGAAGAAAATGGACTTAAATATGGCTTAAAGCTTGGCGTAAAGCAGAACATGGGACTGTTTTTAGATATGCGTTTGGGTCGTGAGTTTGTTAAAGCTCAGTCTGCGGGGGCTCGGGTACTTAATCTGTTTTCTTATACTTGTGGGTTTTCTGTTGCGGCAATTGCGGGCGGAGCTGCCCATGTTGTGAATCTAGATATGGCAAAAGCGGCGCTCAAGCAAGGCCGAGTCAACCACCAACTCAATGAACACGACCTCAGCAAGGTGTCTTTTTTAGGCCATGATTTGTTTAAATCTTGGGGGAAAGTACGTAAATATGGGCCGTACGACCTAATCGTAATTGATCCGCCAAGCTTTCAAAAAGGCAGCTTTGCATTGACCAAAGACTATCAACGTATTTTAAGAAAGCTTCCTGAGTTACTTACGCCAAATGCCCAAGTGTTGGCGTGTGTGAATTCTCCCGATGTTTCAAGTCAATTCCTCATTGATGAAATGACCAGAGAGGCACCAACGCTTACGTTTGTTGAACGTTTACAAAACCCACCTGAATTTAAAGACATTGATGAGCAAAGCAGCCTCAAGTGTTTACGGTTTAAAGCAAGTTAATCTATTTTTTAGCACTTTGACTGGATGTAAAAGTGTGGACTAATACAGATAACCATTTAGCATTGAAAAGCGACCATTCAGCAACATTCAGAGTGCTTTTCGACGCTAAATGCGTACCATGAACGTATTCAGTCACTATTTGTATTGATTATGGTCAATCTCACATTGCAGCGAAATGAACAATTCGCAATTTTAGCCATCGTTGCCGCAATAAGTTTTGCTATCAGTCTTACCGATTGGGTGCAGCGGGGCATGTTGTTGTCAGCAAATATCGCGCTTTCTTCTATTTTGGCGGTTGTGTTCCTCTACTGGTTACCTATGGTGATAAGTTACGTACTCATCATCCGTTTCAAGATAGGCAATTGGCCGCTGCAATATATCGGCTTTTACGGACTGATGGTAATGGGCTGTTTATGTTGGGGTGTACTCAGAAGTGGAATGTTAAATACCCATGCATTTTCACTGTTTGAGGCGCTAACCATCGCACTGCCTTGGTCTAGCGGTATTTTTGTGGTGATTAAGTTCTACCTTTCCCAAAAGTTGTTAAAACAAGAAAAACAGCTTCGCCAACTAGCTGAAATTAAGTTATTACACAGTCAGTTAAACCCGCACTTTATGTTCAATAGCCTCAACACAATTGCAGCCTTTGTACCAAACCAACCAGAAGCAGCACGGTCTTTGGTTCATAATCTCGCTGCGGTATTAAGATATTCATTAACGCATTCTGTGACAAGCGGAAAAATACCGAGCAAAGTATCCGTTGCCGATGAGCTAATTGCACTAAATCAATGGTGCGAGATAGAGCAAAGCCGGTTTGGGGATGCGCTTATCATCGACTTTGATATCGACGATGCATTATTGAGCGAAGTAATACCGCCAATGATTTTACAGCCACTTTTGGAAAATGCAGTAAAACATGGCAACAGTAGGCCGCTTCACATTGATGTATTAATCAAAAAGTTAGCGAACCAGTTAGTGTTTAAAATCAGTGACAACGGGGTGGGCTTTAAGGAGCAGGACATATTGAGTTCGTCAGATGCGGGACTCGGTCTTTCGATCACGCGCTCACGGTTAAAGTTAGAAGAAAATGCTGAACTTAGGCTTGGTAACGACATGCACACAGGTGGTGCTGTTGTCAGCTTTTCACTCACACGAGGAGCAAAGGAATGTTGAACATTGCCATTGTGGAAGATGAGCAACCAGCCATTGATAAATTAACTGAACAACTTAGCCAGATCACCAAGCACAACTTGGTACTGACTTGTAACACGCCATTAGTATTTCTTGATACATATCGAGAACTTGCGATAGATATTGTCTTTGTCGATATTAACTTGCCAGAATGCAATGGTGTTACTTTGGTCGAGAAACTTCAAGGAACGGGGTTTGCAGGTGCGATAATTTTTACCACGGCCTACAGTGAGTTTGCGGTTGAGGCCTTTACGCTCGGCGCGGTTGATTATTTGCTCAAACCGTATAGTACTGAACGCTTAGCGTTGGCGCTATCAAGAGTCAATCGTGTTATCGCGACAGGATTCGCCGCTACTTTAACGAGTAAGGTGGCGGGGAAAACCTCACTAATTGATGTCAGCAGTATCGAACTTATCAAGCTAGAATACGGTCAAGCCATTGCGTTTAGTAATGGACAGCAATATCCCATTGATGGCTCCCTTGAGGAGATCCAACAGCAATTGCCAACACATTTCTTAAGAGTTCACCGTAATGCCATTGTAAACCAAAGCGCGATAACGGCGTTTGAACGCTGGGTTACAGGGGGTTACCTTGTCAAGTTGCGAGATAGCAATTTACAAGTTGTGACCAGCCGGGGCGGTGCAAAACTACTCAAACAACAACTGAGCAACATAGGGCTCAGCTAACTCAAAAAAGGTAATAAAATGATGAAAACTATAATGCCATTTTCTTTGGTAGGGCTTCTTGCGGCCTGCTCAAACACGACTATACCAGATGTTAAACGTCAGTTTATCGATGATGGTCAGACTCATCCATTGGTTGTGGTGTTAGGTGGCAGCGAAGGGGGGAATACACTCGCTAATCCTCAGTGGAAACCATTTTTAGATGGATTTAATGATATTGGTGTCTCAGTAGCTGCACTTGGTTATTATGGCACTGAAAATACATCGAGCAGTGCAGCTGAATTATCTTTGGATGATATAGCCAAACGGATAAAAGCATTGAGTGCAGACCCAAAGATAAATCCAAATTGCGTAGCGGTGTATGGTTTTTCTAAAGGAGCGGAGCTTGCGTTATTACTCGGTGCGCACTTTGATGAGATAAACCATGTAGTGTCCGTTATGCCTAGTCACGTAAGCTGGAATGCTGTTAAGACTTTGTCTTCTCGCTCGAGTTGGACGCTTAGCGGCAATGCTCTGGACTACATTGATGCACCCCTGTTGTCATGGAAAATGCAAAAGGGGAACGTAACGGGAGAGTTTACACCTGCCTTTGAGGCTGCATTGGCAGAGGCAACACCTGAAGCAATTGCAGCCGCTCGCATCCCGGTTGAAAACACCAATGGGCCAGTGCTGCTGGTCTCTGCCAAACACGATGAAATTTGGCCATCGTACAAAATGGCCGGATATATAGAAGCTGGTTTACGCGAGGCTAGTTTTTCTCATCCATTTAAACATATCGCACTTAACTCGGGTCACTATAGCTTTAACAAAAAAGTGCAAACCGAGGTAAATCAATTTTTAAGCGAAACCTTGGTAGCACGTTGCGCGAATTAAGTAGCAATGAATTCACCTTGCTTTTATATTCTTGGTCGTTGAAAAATTTACCGAGCTGTAGGTAACGTTGTGTCTGCAGCTTTTAGTCGCTTTGTGTATTTTGCCGGTGTGATCTGAAAGATAGTTTTAAATTCGCGAATAAGATGAGATTGATCAGCGTAGCCGCAATCTAGCGCGAGTTGAGCGATGTTAATGTCAGGTGTTTCTCTCAGTTTTTGTTTAGCCAATCGAACTCTATAAATGCGAGCTAAATGTTTAGGGGTAATCCCACAATGTGTTTTAACTTGTCTCTCTAATTGCCGTTTTCCGATCGGAGTTTGAGCATATGCTTGCTCTAAAGGAGTCATTGAAACAATATGCTCAAGGAGTGTTTGGGTATGTAGGATAGAATTGTGTCGAGGAATTGGCATATTCAATATTGGTTCTAGGAGTTGAAGTAATGCTGTCAGGTTGGCACTATTTTTTTGTAGCGTGTTCAACAAGGGCAATATATTTTTGGGATTTGCTATAGGATGTTGCAGCGTTTTCAGAAATGCCAGTCCCGCGGGTTTAAAGCGGATCCCGAAAAAACATGCCTGTTCAGAATAGCTGACTTTGCTAGACTGAATGGCAATTGGTTGTAGATAAAAGGGGGCTGTGAGCTGATTGTCGTTGAAACTAACGAGCCCACAAAGAGGGAAGATAAATCCAGTTGCCCCGTCGCTTGGAAGCCAAGTTTCTCCGTGCTTGTGTGATTGTGCAAACCAGATAGCTTGCACATAGTTAGCGATTTCACCTGTTGGGTTTATTAATTCAAGCGTTAGATCTGTGCTCATTGAACTCTACATTCGGCTTAAACATTTTCACGATCCGATTCCAGCTGTTGATGGCATTAATAGCGATAGTTAACGTAGTCAATTCTTTATCATCAAATTCTACATTGAGTGTTTGATAAAAAGCGTCGTCAATCATTTGTGCGTTTGTCAGCTTTTCACAAAGCGCTAATGCCAGTTTTTCTTTATTGGTGTATAACGGCATGTCTTGCCATGCACTTAATCCAATAATTCGATTAGTGGTTTCACCATACTCTAGTGCCTGTTTAGTGTGCATTGCAATACAAAAAGCGCATTGATTGATTTGTGATGCTCTAAGTTTAACGAGCTCCCAGATTGTGACTCCAAAAGTTGTATGTACCTGCTGTTTTAATAATTCCTCTTGTCCCAATAAGTGCTGAATAAGCTCAGGTGCCTGATTGAAGTAGTCTGCTCTTTTCATTTCTGAATCCTCATGTTTAGTGATACGTATAGTGTAATGAGGTGTAAGCGGTAAAAATTGAAAAAAAACGTCTTTGTAATAAAATTTTAAGGAAGGAACACACAACTCTAATTTAAAGGATGGTTGTCAAATAATGTGCGATGTAAACCTTGCTCTAGCGCTTTATCATTTATCCACACTCAAAAAAATCTGGCTTCAGGCCAACGGCACTTTTACAAATAAACAGCAGCAGGTAGAGCCAGTTAGTTTCGAATTATATAAAGCGACTTTTGACATACTGGGCTTAAGTTTATCTCAAGCACATCAGTTACAGTTTCAATATGCTCATGATTACGATAGCTTTATTGATGCAATTGTAACAATTGCTCAGCCAAGTAGTGAAAAAATAGCACTGCTAAAACATGTCACCTGTCATATGCCTTGCCCCGGCAGTTATCAAGAAAAAATAGCAGCTGTTCAAAATATGCCGGATGTACTCACTGAGGACGACCTGAAATGCTGGCAGGACAACGGCTATGTCATCGTTAAGAATGCAGTGAGTGCTGAAGGCTGTGCTAATGCGAGAAACGCCATCCAAGACTATTTGGAGATTGAATTAGCAGAACCAAAGACTTGGTATAAGGTTAACCAAGAAAAAATGAGTCGCAGTATGGTGCATTTGGTACAACATAAAGCACTGGAAGACAATCGGAATTCAATAAGAATTCATAAGGCCTTTAGCCAGTTATGGCAAAGCGAACAACTGATAGTTTCAGCCGATCAGTGTGGGTTCAACCCGCCTGAAACTGCACAATCTAGCTTTCAAGGTCCTGATCTACATTGGGATTTAGATTTCTCTAAGCAACTCACGTTTGGCACGCAAGGAATTTTGTATCTATCAGACACTGAAGAAAAACAAGGTGCAACAACGGTTGTACCAGGATTTCATACAAAGCTAGAGTCATGGCTTGCAACGGCTCCATGGGATCCATGTGTTCCAAACACAGAATACTTACATCAACTGGGTTCCAAAGCAATTGCAGCCAATGCAGGAGATATGGTGATTTGGCATCAATTTTTACCCCATGGTGGCAGCGCGAACACAGCAAACGCACCTCGTATAGTGCAATACATCAATATGCATCCATTTCCAGAAATGTAGAAGGTGAAAAAATCTCTATTTGGTTAAATTTTGTCTTAACTTGGCGGCGAGCAAACAGTAGTATGATTGTTAAGTTTGGGAGAATGTAGCAACTCACCACAAGGAAAAGCCGTCGATGCAATTAGCACAACTCAATATAGCCACCGCTAAATACCAAATGGATGCGCCAGAAATCCAATACTTTGTAGAAAGTTTAGACCGAATTAATTCACTCGCAGAGCAAAGCCCTGGCTTTATTTGGCGCTTAAAAGATGAAACCGGTAATGCAACAGAGATTAAGGCGTTTGATGATCCAAATATTATCGTGAATATGTCTGTATGGCAGTCGGAGCAAGCGCTCAAAGATTTTATGTTTAAAACCGCGCATAAGGAATTTTTGGCGCGTAAAAAAGAATGGTTTCACCGCGCTGAACAGGAAACCTACGTGTTATGGTGGGTTGAAGAGGGTCATATCCCGACGCTAGATGAGGCCAAAGAAAGGCTCGATTACCTGCGTCGTTTTGGAGATTCGGCTTATGCCTTTACGTTTAGAAATAGTTTCACCGAACTAGACGTAAGGGAGAGGGAAGCTTGTGAAGAAGATTAATCTTGTGCACCGATGAAATGATAATCAACCGTAAAGGTGTAGAGCCGCGTGGAGTGGTGAATACTGATGATGTTGGTGGTACACTAATCGTAGATCATGATGTATGGATTTAACCAAAAATGCGCGCGGCACTAAGAAGCAAGATAATAGAAGTATGTGATAAAAAAATCGCACAAAAAGGGGATAACGTTGGCGTATCATTTTACGCTTTTTTTGCCAATAAAAACACGGACCCTGCACTACTTATGGAAGCGGCGACTTGGTGGATACAAACTCACGAATTAGACCACTTCGAAAAGGCGTTAAAGATAAAAACAATGGTTGAAAGTGGAAAATAGGTCTTAAAGGATATTGCCATGGGCCATCAATCGAGATGACCCAGCTGGCAGTTACAGCGTGTAAAACGAGACAAAAAATACTGCAACAGATGCAAGTGCAAACATAGTGTACTCGGTGATAGTTTGTTTGCGTTTCTCACCATCAGTTTTAGGGGCTGTCGCTATCATTAGCAGGCTAGTGACAAACATTGCTAATGAATATAAACATAGGATTGATAAAGTAGCATCTGTAAACATATAAGCCTCGACTTGGTTCTACTCATTTTAACTACGTGCATCATGGTCATACAGATCAACCTCTATACACGTTTATTTAAGTTGTATTCGCTTCTAATTACAGTAAATTATACTGTGTTTTTAGGTGTTTCTGAAAGGAGTAAAAGATGCAAGTTGAATATTTTGTGGTTGACGCATTTACGCGTAAACGTTTTGGTGGTAACAACGCTGCAATCGTTGAGGTTGAAAACTGGCTTAGCGACGGCCTAATGCAGCAGATAGCCATCGAAAATAACCTTTCCGAAACCGCCTTTTTGAAGCCAGTTGATAACAATCATTATGAGATCCGGTGGTTTTCTCCAATTACTGAAATTGACTTTTGTGGTCATGCCACGCTTGGTGCTGCGTATGTACTTTTTAATCACAAGGGAAAGTCAGGTGAAATAAAATTTCAAACTCAAGAAGTCGGAACACTCACTGTTAAGCAAGTGGCTGATGGTCGCATTGTGATGGAATTTCCGAACTTAGCCCCTGAGTTAACTGAAGCCCCCGACGCACTGCTGGAAGGGCTGAACGTAACACCGACGCGGGTACTTAAAAATCGCCAAGCGTACTTTGTGATTGTTGAGACTGAGCAACAAGTACGCAGCTGTGAGTACGACAGCGATAAATTGAAAACCCTTGCGCCTTTTGATGTTGTGGTAACAGCAAAAGGCAATGACGTTGATTTTGTGTCGCGTTACTTTTGGCCTGCAAATGGGGGCGATGAAGATCCGGTTACCGGTTCAATTCATGCCGGGTTAGCGCCATATTGGGCAAAGGCGCTAAACAAACAGAAACTTCATGCACATCAGGCTTCAAAACGTGGCGGTGAGCTATTTTGTGAAGTGACGGATACGAATGTCATCGTATCTGGGTTTGGTGTACTTTACGCAAAAGGAATATTCGAAATTGAGGACGAATAAGATTCACTTCATACAGGCAAAAGAAAGTGACTTTGACTACCTAGTGGCGCTGCGTAAAGCGACCATGGTGCCGCACTTAGAAAATGCCGGACTGTTTTTGACTGACGCTGAACATAAAGCCAGAGTATTATACGAATACCCAAGCTCACATTTGATTTATATAAATGAAAAGTGTGTTGGCTTGGCTAAGTTTAAGCAACGTGAACATGACTATTACCTCTTTCAGCTGCAAATAGAGCCCCAGCAACAAGGAAAGGGGCTCGGTGCACAAGTCATTAAAAGCTTGATAGAAACCCACTCAACATTGCCTTGGGTATTGACGGTGCTTAAAGCGAATCCCGCGAAGCGTTTATACGAAAAGTTGGGATTTGTGCAGTTTGCTGACGATGAATATGAGTTTCATTTTAGGCGTGAACCTAATCCCCAAATTTAGTATTCTCTAGCCAATTTAAATTTAAAAGAGTTGTTATGGCAAAACAAATATGGGTAGATGCCGATGCCTGTCCCGTGGTGATAAAAGAAATGCTGTTTCGCGCTGCAGTGCGTACTTCTACCACGGTTACATTGGTTGCAAATCAATATCTAAAAACGCCTCCGTCTCCTTTTATTCAAAAGCTTCAAGTCCCAAAGGGATTTGATATTGCGGATAACGAAATCGTGAAGCGCGTGAATGAAGGTGATTTGGTTATTACTGGCGACATTCCACTTGCAGACGAAGTCATTGAGAAAAAGTGCACCGCACTCAACACGCGCGGTGAATTGCTGACGAAAGAAAACATAAAATCTCGCTTAAATATTCGTGACTTTATGGACACGATGCGTGCCAGCGGCGTGCAAACTCAAGGGCCACCGCCTTTGTCTCAAGCTGATAAGCAAAATTTCGCCAATCAATTGGATACTTGGATCACCAGAAACACAAAGGGGTAGGTATGGCTTATAAGGCGAGTTGTTTGTGTAAAGCGGTTCAAGTTGAGATCCGTGGACCAATCAGCGATATCATTCACTGTCATTGCTCTTTATGTCGCAAGTCTACAGGCACAGCTTATGCGACTAATGGCTTTGTGCTGTGGAGCGATTTTGTGATTCTTAGTGGCGAAGAGGCACTAAACATCTTCGAGTTTAAACCTGGAAGAAAGCGCCATTTTTGCAAACATTGTGCAAGTCCAATTTTTAGTTCGAATGAAAACGATCCAAAGCGGGTGAGGTTAAGACTTGGCATTTTGGACTCGGATATCAAAGAGCGGCCAATATCACATAATTTTGTCTCTTCAAAAGCCAATTGGGACGACTTAGACGCGCCGCTTCCTCGTTATGATGCATTTGAGCCTAGCCGCGATCTATCAACAACATCGGGAGGTAATTTGTGACGGGTATTAGTGATTTATCTCAATTATTAAAAGACATTTCCCCGACGCTTGATGAAACACCTTTTGTATTTTGTACAGTGCAAAAAAGCCTTGCTGAGTGCGTAATTTTCAATCCAATTGCGACCTTTATGGAGCGCGAGGGGTTAACGCTGGTAGTCACCAAGCAAATGGCAGATGAACATGGATTGGATTACAGCTGTGTGATGAATAAAATTACTTTGCAAGTGCATTCGAGCCTAGAAGCCGTAGGGTTAACTGCTGCATTTTCCAATGCGTTAAAAGGTGCTGATATTAGCGCGAATGTAATTGCGGGCTTCTATCATGATCATATTTTTGTGCCCGTAAATGATGCTAAGCGGGCGGTACTCGCGATACAAACGTTGGCAAAATGACATTGATAAATCTCGAAGGTTATTAGGTAGCATGAAAGTTTACTTTAAAAGAATGGCCTCCAAAGGTGTGTGTCCTCCGAGAAAACCGCTTAAGAAAATCCTTTGGTCATGGGTTGGCGCAATGGTGGGGATCTTGTTGATTACGGTGATTTCTAACCTCGCTTTACCATATGGTGTTGGCAGCGCATTGCTCATTGGCTCTTTTGGTGCAACTGCTGTTTTACTCTATGGCGCTCCTATGGCAGAGTTCTCTCAACCGAGGAACTTACTGGGCGGGCATTTCTTTTCAGCTTTACTCGGCGTCAGTATCTTTATTTTGCTTGGAGAAGAGAGTCTGTTTGCAGCACCGCTTGCGGTATCGCTCTCAATTGTTGTGATGCACTTTACTCGAACCTTGCATCCACCCGGTGGAGCGACCGCGCTAATCGCCATTATTGGTGGTGAGTCTGTTCATAACTTGGGATATATGTATGCATTTTATCCCGTGTTGATGGGGGCTCTGCTGATGTTATTGGTCGCGCTGTCTGTGAACAATATGTCGCGCAACCCCAAGCGGCATTACCCAGTTTATTGGTTCTAACTATTTTATATAAAAATTTAAAAGGACAGGCATGTCAAAAATTGAATTCGTCCCTTACCAATTAGTCCCAGCTAGCTTTAATCCATGGCGCGAAATATTTGTTGAAGTGGCAGAAGAAGTGATGATGGCATTAGCACACCCTGAACTTGAATTTCTACACTTTGGTTCAAGCTCTTTTAAGGTTGCCGGCAAAGGGATCATCGATATCTCTGTGTTATACAAACCCGGGCAATTAACGCAAGCAGTTGAACATCTTAAAAATGTAGGCTTTAAAGATCAGCACAGCGATAATCCATTTCCTGATACTCGTCCTAGAAAAGACATCGCGGTGATGTATCAAGGTGAGTTGTTTCAAGTGCATGCTCATGCTATTGAAAAAGGGAGTGAAGAACATATCAAGCAAGAAAAGTTTAAAGCTTATATGCTCAGTAATCCTGACGCGCGTGCGGAGTATGAAACTCAGAAGCAATTAGTAATAGCGCAAGGTATAGCCTCCCAAGATGAGTATGGAAAAGCTAAAGCGCCATTTGTAAAGCGCACTTTAAAGGACATCCACTTTAATTAACTAAAGTTCGAATAACTAATATTTTGCTTGAAGTTAGTGATAAAATTAACTGCTGGTATCCAATCCCAATCGCTCATGGTGATCGCATAAATTATTCATAGTGGAGCACGGTTTGATGTTGCTCCTAAAACTTGCTAACTAGGCAAGGGGGAAAAGTAAAGATTTGCGTTAAGACAGGAACCTCGCTCACTCTCCGAACAAGCATAAGGAGGTTAGCGTTTACTGTATTTAAGTATCAAAGAGTAGGTGATAACTGGTAGCATGTAACTAAAAGCATGCAACTAAGGACAGGCATGAACAGATGCAAATGTTTACAAATTTGCGACATGGTCTAAGCTTTAATTTCTTCGATTAGCATTGATACGTTCAAGGAGAGAACAATGGGCTTAGCTAGGAAGTATCAAATCAACTTGTCAAATACGCGTTACTATCATTGTGTGTCACGTTGCGTCCGCCGTGCTTTTTTGTGTGGTGAAGATATGTTGACAGGAAAGTCTTATGAGCATCGGAGGGGCTGGGTTGAAACGCGTTTACTCTCTCTAGCCAAAATATTTTGCTTGGATGTTTGTGCTTACGCGGTAATGCCTAATCACACCCATGTGGTGTTGTATATCGATGATAAAAAAGCACAAAGGCTCAATGATAAAGCTATTTTACTACGCTGGAGCAAGCTTTATAAGGTATCTTCACACGCTCGGCAATTTTTACAAGGTGAATGCTTAAACGAAGGGCAAAAAAGTGAATTAAGCAAAGAAATCAATGAATATAGAAGCCGCTTAGCGAGTATTAGCTGGTTTATGAGAGGGCTCAATGAGCACATTGCTCGACGTGCTAATCAAGAGGATGAATGTACCGGACACTTTTGGGAAGGGAGATTTAAATCTCAGGCCTTGCTTGATGCTTCAGCCTTGTTAGCATGCATGGCTTACGTAGACTTAAACCCCATTCGTGCAAAATTGGCTAGTAACCTAGAAGATTCAGAACACACTAGTATAAAACTTAGGTGTGAGTTTGCAAAAAGATGCAAACAGCCGAATTATCTAGCGCGGTTTTTAGGAAATACCAAAAGACATGTACACAAAGGAATTCCTTTTGAATTACGGTCATATCTAGACTTAGTTGATTCAACAGGGAGGTGTATTCGTGCTGGTAAACCCGGGTTTATCGAACCGCGTCAAAAATCTATTTTGGAACAATTAGGTCTAGAAGCACGTAATTGGCTGAAACTTACTACCCAGCTTGAGCAAACTTTTCACGGTGCGATTGGTAGAGCAGATTCGATTGAGTCTTATTGTGAGCATCGCAATTTACGGCGACGAAGTAATATTTCGCAAAGCCAGCGACTTTTTATGTAATATGAACTTACGTAGACGGCCAATTTAATCCGGTTGTAAGTGTCTAACTGCTCGCTCAGGTTGAGGGAGCAGTTAGTCGTGCACGTTGTATGATACACTCAATCTTATTTGCACAAAGCCATCGGTCCTACTTTATTTGGCTTTTCAGACTTCCAATTAATTGTTTCTACAAATTGATTATTTTAACCAGCCTAATCGGTTCACCATCAACGTCAAACTCACCCGTGATCTCAAGTAATCCATTTTTTAATCCTTGTAACTTATCTATTTTAATTACTTGTGTTTGATAAGGTAAGAAAGTAACAGGCTGCTGCCAAAGTGACCCTTCATTTTTAAATGATTGATATGGGGTAAAATCGACGTGTAATGTGCCACTCGATGCACCTGAATAGGGACCGATTAGCGTAATGGTTATATTGTCACGAATAGTTACTTCCATTTTTACCCCATCAAAAGGTTTCTCCGGCGTTAGAAGAGATTTTTGTCTTGTTAATCCATTCCAATTAATTACCAAGGTCTGAGAGACTTGTTTTGGCAATAGAACACGGTGTTCACCTGAAGCTAGCATTTTTTTGTAGTTACCGTAAGTTAGCGCAACTGCATGCTTACTGGGGTTGTTGACGTAAAGATAGTGCATTCCGTCAGAAAAGTAGTCCTGGATGTTGATACCACTTAGCGTAAAGAGCGCATCGTCGCCAAGTGTTGTTTGCCAATTTTGCATCAAGTGGTTGAGGGTTTTATTCTCAGTTTCAGTGACTGTCCTTGATTTCTGCTTGTTAAATATTTCGCGAAGTGGGGTCATACAGTCATTTAACTGAGCGCTATATTCCACACAGGTGTTAAAGGCTCTGCGCAGTAGCGATGCACCTTTAAAGTGCCAGGGATTAGTGGTTTGTTCATTCGTGATCAAGTAATCATGCGCGGCAAAGTAGGGCGCTATTCTATGATTATTATTTCGGCCAAGAAGACTTATTTTTTGCAAGCTAAGCGCTGAAATGTCGATTTGGCTCAATTGTAACCTAGCCAGTTGCTCATGGTGTAGTGTTTTCATTTTAATAACTAGCGCATCGTTCTGTTTTGAAAGCGTGAGCGCAAGTTGATGATATTGCATGATATCCATGCGTAATTGCGGCAGCAGTGCGATAGACTTTGCGGGAAATAATGCTTGATTGCTTGAGACCGTTAACTTTACACCTTCTTGAAGGGTAAATTGCAGCAAGTTATCTTTACTAAAGTCAACTTCTTCAACTTTAGTGCGTCCAAGACGCGCATCTAAGCTTTGACTTGTTAAGTCAGCGATTAACGCAAAGCCAATTTCTCCACGTTTTATCTGCTCCGGCTCGAAGTCGATTAGTGCTGCAACATTATTCTTATCAAGTGAGTTGATTAGAGGTGTTTTATCTGATGCGGGAAAATCCATCACGACATGTGTAGAAGAAAAGTTTGGATGAATGTCAAGACGATTAAGTGCTTTGCTTTCGGTATTTCTGAGCCAATATGCAGCACCGTTTTGCTCCCAAGGCCCATCGACAATATAAAAACTTGGCGTGGCAGAGCGCACAAACGCCGCAAACTGCTGTTCAAGCAGGGGCCAATTGGGGAAGGTCTGTTTTAAGAGTGCATTGGCAGTTGGCAAGGTGTCTTCAGAGTGAGGATTTGCGTCCATTAATTTAGCAATAAAGCGTTTAAAATATTGATAGCGTTCAGGATCGCTCAATAAAAAATGTACGATAAAAAAGTTGAGCCCGCGTTTGAGTGATGGGTCATCGTTGATTGCTTCAAAAGATGGCTGTCCACTTTGGTGATACTGCTGTAAACCCAAGTGCAGATAGTTCATTGGAGCACGGTCAAAAACCATTACAGTTAACTGTTTTTTATTTGGATCATATACGTGGCTTGCAATGGCATCTGCCATCCCCTCAGTGATCCAATTGGGTGCCCAAGTTGAGTGACCGTTCAGAGCCATATGAAACGCATGCATGGTTTCATGGATCACGATGTAGCGCTGGTGATGCTGACGATGACTCGGAAAGTTGTACCCTGCGCGGTTATAAAACATGGTTTCGCCACCAGCCGTTTTATGTACGCCTCGCAAAAAACCGTCGTCCAGCATGGCTTCTTTTGTACGTTGGCGTGAACTGCCATACACGACAGCAATTCTCTTTTTATCAATCGCTGCGGGCGCCATACCAAACAATTCAACATAGTGAGGGTAAGACATTTCTAATAATTCTAAATAGAGTTTTACTTTGTCCTCAGGAAAGTCACTTTTTAGCGCAAAATGTTTACTCACCCACCAGTCATATCCCCGCGAGTTAGCTATTTTTCCATCGCTATAAGTCAGCGGAATTTGTTTACCAACATGTTGGATATCAATGTGTCTCAACGTGCTGACTCGACCATTAACGCTTATTTCAGAGCGCATATCAGCGGGGCTCGGAATAGCGGCAATATCGCTTCGCGTAGTTTTACATCCGCTGAGTAAGGCAAGTATTGCAATTAGAGGAGTAAACCCTAGCCGCGGCTTTTGCATAGAGGGTATTCGCCAATAAAAGGTATGGAATAGATAAAATAAAGACATGATACTTTTCTCTCGTTATTATTTGTGTATATTGTATGCAATATAAAATAACAAAGATAACAGGTATTGTCATTATGCAAAATCAGCAGCAGTGGTGTGAACCAGATCTCAATGAGGCAAATCGGTCAAAGTCGTCTTCTGGGTTTGGTCGAACTTTTTACATTGCAAATATCATGGAAATATTTGAGCGGCTCGCTTGGTATGGCTTTTTCGCCGTGTCATCAATTTATATGACAACACCGAAGTCGCAAGGTGGTATTGGCTTTACTGATATAGAGCGTGGCGCGGTACAGGGGATTATTCCCTTCTTTTTATATCTTTTGCCTGTTGTAACTGGTGCGCTAGGAGATCGCGTTGGGTATAAAAAGATGTTCTTTTTTGCATTTTTGATCATGACGCCAAGCTATTATTTATTGGGACAGGCACAGAGTTTTTGGCCGTTTTTTGCTGCGCTGAGCTTTGTTGCCCTAGGTGCCGCTTGCTTTAAACCTGTGGTCGTTGGCACCGTAAGCCACAGTACAAACGATGGTAATCGTGGTCTTGGATTTGGGATCTTTTATACCATGGTGAATATTGGTGGATTTTTAGGTCCATTGGTTGCGGGATATATGCGCGCCATTAGTTGGGATGCGGTATTTATGATGTCGGCGATTTGGATTGCCATAAACTTTATTCCCTTGATGTTATTTTACAAAGACCCGCAAACATTACCTAAAACCAAGCAATCTCTTACTCAAGTATTAAAAACTGCACAGTCGGTGCTGGGTAATACACGTTTAGCACTTACGCTGTTTGTCGCACTGGCGCTATTGATGTCAGCAGGCGTTGGGTTTTCTAACTACAGTCAAGCGTTTACTTGGATTGCAATATGGTTAGTAGCTAACTGGGTGTGGGACAGAGTGCTTATAAATCGAGCGCCGACTAAAGCATGGTGGCAACAACCGATGAAGGTGAGTAACCTGCCGTTTGCGTTATATTTGCTGATCCTTGCAGGCTTTTGGACTGTATATAATCAGCTTTTTTATACTTTACCTGTGTATATCCGTGATTATGCAGATACCCGAGATATATTGGCGTGGTTTGGCGATTCTGGCGTCGCGTTTTTAGCACATGTTGATATTGATAAGTTAACTGCTGCCATTTTTACGCTGTTCAACGAGCTTAAGGAAAGCGGCGCGGTATCCATTGAAACCATTAGGCTTGAATGGGTTCACCTCAAAGTGAATGTCCCGCATGAGCAAATACAGTTGATACTACAAACGCTAAATGCGCTTCACGATAATGGACAGGCACTTTCACAGCTCCAAGCGCAAGCCCTTGCTGAACAACTCGTACAATATCGTCAAATTAATCCTGAGTATCTCATTAATTTAGACTTTGCAGCGATTGTGGTCGCACAAATTTTGGTGAGCTTTCTCTGTCAGCGATTTAGACCATTTTATGTGTTAGTCACGGGCTTACTGGTGATGACGGTTGCGTTTATCGCATTACTTAGCGATAGCGGCTGGTTAAGTGGTCAGCTCATTGTCACTGTCATATTGCTTATCGCGCTTGGTGAAATGCTTGCCTCTCCTAAAAGCCAAGAATATGTCGCGAGTATCGCGCCTCAATCTCAAGCTGCGTTGTATATGGGGTACTACTTTGTTTCTATGGCGTTGGGCTTCTTATTTGCTGGATTTTTATCTGGTTGGAGCTATAAAGTGTTGGTGCAAGAAATGGCGGCACCAGAGTTAATGTGGGGGCTATTTGCCGCTATCGCATTTATAACCGCCATTGCATTATTCTGGTTTAACACAGTGATAATAGACAGAAAAACATAGCACTATTGAAATGGGAACAGTTATTGGTCGCGATCAGTTTGTTTGCAAGCCATATTCTTTCTACACTCAAGCAAAAAATGAGGAAGTAACATGAATAAAAAAATATGGATGAGCACGGCACTCTTTGTTTCAAGTAGCGTGTACGCGCAAACGTATGTTTTAAATGCCGACTCTGCGATTGATGTGGTGTCAGGCAAGCTTATCTCACCTGCAACTGTGGTCGTTGAAGACAATAAAATTATCTCAGTCGGAAAATCAAATCGTAAAGCCTATCCAAAAGGCGCAGAGGTGATAGACCTAAGTGGCCACACATTATTACCCGGTCTATTTGATATGCATGTCCACTTAACTTCAGACGCACATGTTCATGGCTACAAAAGACTGCAACGCACTGCACCGCGTGCGGCAATTACTGGCGTTAGAAACGCCAAGCGCACACTAGATGCGGGCTTTACGTCTGTTCGCAACCTCGGTGCTGCTGGCTATGCTGACATCGCGCTGCGCGATGCCATTATTGATGGTGACGTATCAGGCCCACGTGTAAACGCGGCAGGCCCTTCACTTGGGATCACTGGCGGCCATTGTGACAACAACCTCCTAACCCATGAGCATAAAGTATTTTCAGAAGGGGTGGCTGATGGACCTTGGGCAGTAAGGCAAAAGGTACGTGAAAATATTAAATATGGCGCTAACTTAATCAAGTTCTGTGCAACGGGTGGCGTACTATCTAAAGGCACTAAAGTGGGTGCTCAGCAATATTCCCAAGAGGAAATGACAGCGATTGTGACCGAAGCACACTTACGCGGTTTAACGGTTGCTGCCCACGCGCACGGCACTGACGGTATCAAGTCTGCAATTAAAGCAGGTGTGAACTCAGTAGAGCATGTAAGTTTTGTGGATGATGAAGCCATTCAGCTAGCCAAAGACAAAGGCACGTACTTCTCTATGGATATCTACAATACGGAATATATTCTTGGCGAGGGAGAAAAGGCAGGTATTTTGCCTGAAAGCTTGGATAAAGAACGTAAGGTGGGTGCTACTCAGCGTGCTAGTTTTACAAAAGCGGTAAAAGCAGGCGTGAATATGGTGTTTGGCTCTGACGCTGGTGTTTATCCTCACGGTGACAATGGTAAGCAGTTTAGCCGCATGGTGAAATTTGGTATGACTGAACTACAAGCTTTACAGGCTGCCACTATTAACTCGGCGACGTTACTCAAGCAATATACACAATTAGGCTCGCTTGAGGCGGGGAAACTTGCTGATATTATTGCGGTTAAAGGCAACCCACTAAAAGACATTAGTGTAATGGAAAACGTCACCTTTGTGATGAAAGACGGCCAAATAGAAAAGCAATAATCTAGCGACTAGCGCAGAGCTTGTTCTAAGTTCTGCGCAGACGCTATGAAACTGTTGGAATTCTTTTTTAGCCTCACTCTCGCTTGCTAGGCTGCCTTAGAGGTTATAAGGAGGCTTTCCTGCACTGCCCATAGTTTTACCTTACTTTGTATGTTATTTACATTGACTCGGGGAATAGGGTATTTCTTACTATCTGTAAATTTTTATAACAGCCATTGATGCTGCGATATCCACATTCATTAGGGTATTCACTCCCTGCGTCAAAGCCGCTTGAGCAGTGACATTGTTATTTTGTTGCGCATTGATAGCGTTATGTGCAGCGTTTGACAATGCTTGGCTCACGGCAAGCATGAGCTTACTCGTTGCTAATGCTGGTGAGTCTCCAAGCACTTTGGTGTTTGTTTGAGACACTGAATCGGTAACTTGACTATTCACCGCAGTTGGAAATGCCATGTTTATCTCCTTTAAATAGCTGATACAAAAAGACACATAACCCCGTGGAGTGCAGAGATACTATTCTCGGCTCAGAGTATGCTTACATTCAGTCTAGTCTCTATATTAAAAAGTGCATTCAACCAATATGGTTAGTACAACAATTATCTAGAACTGAATGTAAAATTGACCGGCAGGGGGGTTACCTTAGCCGATATACGAACCGCATTTTTTGGCTCTGAGCGTCCTTAGACTTGGGAAAACTGTTGAATAATTTTGACGTTATTCGCTGACAAATGAACTAAAAAGGCGCACAATAGTAGGCGTTGCCAGACAAGGTATTTCATGATGGATTTGAAATACCTAAGTGCTTTTCCAAGACCCTAGAGTACTTAAGTATTATACTTTTAAGGGCAACGTGATGAATACGCAACTTCCTAAAATCGTGATCGTCGGTGGTGGTGCTGGTGGCTTAGAGCTGGCAACACAATTAGGGCATAAACTCGGAAAAAAACGCCAAGCAGAAATCTTATTAATTGATAAAAATCGCAGTCATATTTGGAAACCGTTGCTTCATGAAGTCGCGACAGGGTCTATAGACGCTGACTTAGATGGAGTGGTTTATTCTGCTCATGCAGCAAAGCATTATTATCAGTTTCAGCTCGGCAGTTTTAGCCACGTAGACTCAATCAATAACACCATCACGCTGAGCGAGCTAAAAGACGAACTCGGCCATCGTATTCTCCCAGAGCGACAAGTCAGCTATGACTATTTAGTGCTCGCTATTGGTAGTATTAGCAATGATTTTAATACGCCGGGGGTCAAGGAGCATTGCTTCTTCCTCGATTCAAATCAGCAAGCTGAGCGATTTCAACATGCACTCCTCGACAACTTTACACGCTTACACCAAGACGATGATCCAAAGCACTCGTTAACTATCGGTATTGTAGGTGGTGGCGCTACTGGCGTTGAGCTTTCTGCCGAGCTGTATCATGTATCAGACATGTTGAAAATGTACGGGCTGAGTAAAATGACTGCCAAACGCCTTCGTATTGATTTAATAGAAGCTGGTCCTCGAATATTACCAGCACTACCTGAGCGTATTGCTAATTCAGCTAAACGGGAGCTTGTGAAGCTCGGTGTCACGGTGCGAGAAGGCACCCAAGTAAAGCAGGCAACTGAAGACAGTTTTATTACTAAAGAAGATGAACAGTTAAAGGCAGACATCAAGGTGTGGGCTGCGGGGGTAAAAGCCCCTGACTTTATTAAAGAGATTGGACTGTTCGAGCTTACTCGTAATAATCAAATTAAGGTAAATCAATACTTACAAAGCAGTGTAGATGAGCATATTTATGTCATCGGTGATTGCTGTGCATTTACCCAAGCGGATGGTACTCAAGTGCCGCCGCGTGCTCAGTCGGCCCATCAAATGGCGCAATGTGTAGAGAAAAATCTAATCGCCACACTAAAAAATCAACCTTTACAAGAGTTTACCTATAGTGATCACGGCTCTTTAGTGAATTTATCTCGTTATAGCACCGTTGGTAGTTTAATGGGGAACCTAACCAGCAATAGCTTTTTTATTGAAGGCAAGATAGCGCGATTCATGTACATCTCATTGTATAGAATGCATCAGCGCGCAATCCATGGTATCGCAAAAACCTTTGCACTATGGATAAGCGAAAAGGTGCTAAGAGTGGTACGGCCAAAAATGAAACTGCACTAAGTTAACCTGAACTTCAGATAATTAATGTCTTTCTAGCAGCCAGTTTTAGCGCTAACCGTAACCTTGCCTACAAAGGGTCTTTGTGGGAGTGGGACGCGAGAGCGTTGCTATCCGTAAAGCCTTTTCTCTAGACAAGGGGGAACATTAATGTAATTTTAAAACAATGTGTTAGCTCACTCTTTTTCCAACCCCGATTGAGTAGCATTTGGTGTATCTAAAACCAAAGACAATTGATTTTTTGTTTTGCTGTTCATATTCCAATTTTCAAAAACTTTTACGTGGCTGTCCACGATATCTATCAATAGTTAAAGTGCCTGTCCATGATAACGGTCTTTCTGTTTCGTATGTCACATCAGCGTGATTTTGAAATTTTTATAAAGGCTACCTTACTCGATTTCACAAAAAGACTTCCCACCATTACTCAGCTATACAAAGCTTCTAGAGGTTATGTCTCGTGTGGTTACTTTGCTTTCAAGTTGTTTTAAAACCCTAAAACCTACCGATCGCGACAGTTGCTTCATCGACTTAACGAGCAGCAATGTTTGCCATAATTAGAGGGTACTAAGGACCAAAATGTAATTGTCCCCCTTTGGTTATCCTTATCATATGATTCAAAAAAGTAAAATTGTCTTCAGTATGAATGAATTAACTAACTAACCTGAACTCTTTGTGGATAATAAACTTTTGAAGTTTTCATGAGACTCAATTTTTGAAGATAATATCTTGTCTAATTTAACTCCTAACGAAGCAGTGCTATCATTTTGTTTTAATAGCTTGTATAAAGAGTTAAATGAATAACCACCTGCAGAGTGCGTGAAAAGCTCTTTGAGAAGTTTATATTTATCATCTTTATCGAACTTAACGCTGAGGACATCAAAAATCACATGACCACAAGCGTAAGCAGCAAAGACTGAAGGGGTGTTATCAATACTTCCTAAAGCTTCTGTCTCAAGCACGCTAGAACACTTTTCTATGTCACTTTTATAAAAATAATCATGATAATCTTTAGATATCATGCCTAAGGACAGTAACAGTTGGTAGGATAAATATTCAGCACTACCTTCATATAGCCATGTAGGTGAATCTCCCTTATTTGGAAAAAGATAACCATTCCAAAGATGAACAGCTTCGTGCGCGATTATTAGTAAAATTTCACGTTCATATCTCAAAGGGTTTAAAATAAGATCATCTCCACTTAGAGTTAACACAATTTGACCTGGTAAAGCACCACCTTCAAAGCCTAGATAGTCTCTACTTTTATCATAATAAATTAAAACTTCAATGCTGCCAGGGTGGTTGTGATCTAAAGCCTTTCCTAATAGGTTTATAATTTTTGTTGTATTCTCAATAACTGAATTAGTTAGTCTAATATCTATCTCTGAGCTGGTTTTGAAATTTACACCCTTAAATTCTTGTGTTTCAATAGGTGCTAAAAAGTAATAACTTTTAAAATCACCACCTCTAATTTTAAGGTGGTTTCCACTGGTTGTCTGATTGTTGTCTTTCTCTTTACTTATAATTTCGAATTCTATTTCTTCATTTTTTTCCTTGCCCATCTTTGTGTAATTTATTTCATTAGGTAAGAAATAGTCTAGAAAAATACCAGTCCCACTTTTGAAAAATAGATATGGAGAATAAGCTCGAATTTCAGATGTGTCGAACCCCTTATCTATTGTTATAGATAAACTTTTTTTGGGGGTGGAAAACTCTATTTTTCCATTGGGTGATATAGTGGGTGGGTGGTTATCTTTAAACCTCCAATAATTCATTATGAAGTTTTCAGGTGCGTTTTTTATCGTTATTGATCTTACGCTTTCTCTAAAAACATACTCTATCTCAAAGTTTTTCTTACTTGTTTCTTTTGTTATTTTTATTTCCACATTGCTTGCAGTGCTTAAAAAGGTGGAAAAAAGAATGCTTAAAAAAAATATTGCCTTGTAAATTTTTATTTCTTTCATTGTAAATTTACCGAGTTAATTACTTCCTGACTTTGTATGATAAGAGAGTCACCTAAAAAATCTAAGTTTCTTTCAATTTCAACCACACTAAAGCCACTTGCTATTAAATAGTTCACGATATGAGCGAATAGAGCTCTAAAAGAGTCACATAAAATCGATTTATTCTTAAATTGATGAAGTTTGCTGTGTCGCGTTATGCCTGCACCTAACCCTACGCCTCCTTTGCATAACCCTTTCCATACACACGGGGCACATTCATAAGGCAAAGTCTCAAGTTGTTTTTCAATCTTTACAAACGCCTCTGAACTTATGTATTGGGACAAAGAATGATTTTTTATATTTTGATTATTCGATATTCCATTTAACCCTCTAAGCTCGTCAAAAATAATTTCACCATCAGACGATATCCCTATCATTAAAGAATTATCTAACTTTGAACTCACTTGCTCAAGATGTTTTAGATCTTTAGTTAGAGTGTTAATTATTTCCGAGAAAATACGTATGGTGATATTATTGTTTTCAAACTCCTCTACCCAGGAATCAAATAGGTTTATTAGGTAGTTAGATAGTTTATCTACATCTTTTTTATTATAAGTGTCATGAGTGTCCATAGGCAATAGAAAACTAACGCTATTAGCGGACAACTCTCGAGTAAAAAATTTAAGAATATCACTTGGGCTTTCGTAGGGATCAATCACACATAATAACCCGAAGCTTCTAATTCTTTTCTGCGATTCGGCATCTTTTAACTTTTCAATACCTTTAATTACTTTATCAAAACTTCCTTTTTCATTATGGTCTACTCTATGTTTATCGTTTATTTCTTGAGGTCCATCTAAGCTTACTCCCAGGGCGATGTCGTATTTTTCAAATATAGAGACCCAGCTTTCATCAATAAGAGTTGCATTTGTTTGTAGAGCTAGATTTACTTGAATCGAATTAAAGGATTTTAATTTCTCACAAATTTCGATAAAGTGATTTCTGGGCATTAGTAGAGGTTCTCCACCATGCAAAATGACATCTAAGACTTCAATTCCATAGTCAGAAATAGCTTGCGAAGTGAATGTGACTAAGCTTTCAATTGTATCTAAATTTATTCTAGCACTTCTTTCTTTATAGCTAGAATCATGAAGGTTGAAAACATAGCAATAATCACAGTTTATGTTGCATCTTTCTGTTGTTTTTAAAATTATTTCAAGGTGCTTTATTGATTTCATTTTGTTTTTTAAAATTAATTTTATGATTTCTTAAAAAGAGCACCTAGAAAGGTGCTCTGAAAATTTTTGACTCTATGGTTTTAGAGTTTTTGGAACTTCATCTGGCTTTACGTATTTTGTGTGGTTTTTGTAGAATGCACCACCGCCAGCTGAGCTAGATACTAGCTCTAACAACTCTTTCTTTAACAAGTTGATTTTTTTATTTTTAGAAGGCGAGCTAAAGTTTTTGAGCTCAGATTGTAGTTTAGACATTGAAATTTCCTTAATTTTAATTTAAAAGCATGAAATTAAAATTCATGCTTTTAAAACTTAACATATTTTAAGTTTTTGTTCTACTTTTGTTGGTGAATATAATTTAAGGGTTATGGTGAGCATCTTCTGAGGGAGCGGGTTTTACATTATATAATTACGTGTCTGGCTATAGAGGGTTGTACATCAATGGCTTTTTCTTATGCTGACTATGCTATATTATCCATTCAAACAGGTTACTGTCATGATTTGCTGAGCTGCAATTGATATTTCTCGTTCTGTGCCGTTAATTATAGCGAATTTCCCTATTAATAGTTAAGTTAGGTATTCTGTAGTGCGCCAAATGGGCTTTCAACCCAGACATCGCTATAAGGGTAAAGTAAAGTGCCTGTCCACAAAAAGGCCAGATAACCAATGAAAGCTTGATGTAGATTAGTGATTAATCATTTCCTCTTTTTTGATTAACAAAAGCTGTCGTGAAGCTTGCGCATTTGTCCTAGTATATTAATCAAGTGATTAATGGAGCTGAAACATGACAAATAAGCTAACGGAAGCCGCTGTTACCCCGAGAGAAAAGCTTATCACCGCTGGTAAATGTTTGTTTATTAACCGCGGATATAATCGAGTCACGACCAGAGCAATTGCGGACCTTGCAGAGGTAAACATTGCTTTGATTAAGTACTACTTCGGCGATAAAGCGGGGCTGTTTGAAGCGGTATTTCGCGAAGTTGCAGCACCTCTACTGAGCTTGCTTGAAGGGATTAAAAAATCACAGTTACGCGAACTTTCACCGCCCATTTTAACTCAGTTTATAGAGCGCTACTTTCAGGTGATGAGCCAATACCCAACGTTACCTAAGATCATTTTTATGGCGCTACATGATACGCACTCTAAAGAGCATGAAATCATAAAAAAGATTTTCTTTGAGCATGTAGAAAACGGTGTCAGTACTTTAAATTCGACCTTTCAAACGCTTTCGCCTGCAGAGCCCATTCGAGCTGAATGGTTACTTTTAACCTGTCTTGGCTTGTCGGCATTTCCTTTTTTGGTGCCACCTGTGATGCAGCCGCTACTTGGTATCGAAAACTCGGATACTGAGCAGTGGCGCTCCCTTGGCAAACATCAGCAAGCTATTTTTAACGTGTTTCTATCCCAGCATATTGAACGGAAAACATCATGAAAACACCGTTTTACATCATTAGTTTTGTGTTACTGACGCTTTTGGTTGGTTGCTCTAAACCCGAGCGTAAAATCTTCGGCATTATCGAACGACCGCAGGTGCAGGTCAGCAGCCCAACCGGAGAGTTATTAGTTGAGTTGCTGGTCGAGCGCGGCGATAAAGTGGTAAAAGGACAGCCACTGGCGAAAATCGATGACGTAGTGCAGCAACAACAGGTTAATGCTATTGAACAGCAAATCGCGCGCTTGCAAGCGCAATATAGATTGTTGCTCTCTGGCACCCGAGTTGAACAAGTCAAACAAGCCAAAGCAAGGGTCCATGCAGCACAGGCCGCTTGGGAAGAAGCTCAGCGGCAACTTGTTCGACAGAGGCAGTTAATCAAAGACAAGTTGACCTCTCAAGATAGGGTCGATGCCGCCTCTGCTAATGTCGAGTCGACACTTGGTATTTTGCAAGAGGCCCAAGCGCGTTTGAAAGAGCTTGAAAATGGCACGAGAGAGGAGACAATCGAACAAGCAAAAATCGCAATTGCAGAAGCACAAACACAGCTAATTATTGCCAACAAACAGCTCGCTGATCTTACCCTTAAAGCACCCACTTCCGGCATTGTCGAAGATTTACCTTGGCTTGTTGGTGAGCGTCCCATTAAAGGCGCACCGATTATTTTGCTGGCTGCCGATGACCAAACATTCGCACGGCTTTACCTACCGCAAACCCAGCTTGCTAAAGTCTCTTTGGGAAGTGTGCTAAATGTGCATTTCGATGGCAGTGATAAAAGTCTACAAGGCACCGTCAGCTACATTAGCCAAAGCGCGAGCTTCACGCCTTATTTTGCACTTTCACAAGAAGAAAGAGCACGTTTAATGTATGTGGTGGAAGTGGTGCTCACTGATAAAGTGACTGTCCCGTCAGGCACGCCAGTTTGGGTGGAGCTGTAAGAATGACCAAGGAAATCGTGATCCAAAGTGAAGGTTTGGGTAAGCAGTTTAACGACTATTGGGCGGTTTCAGACCTAGACCTTACCGTAAAACAGGGCGAAATTTATGGCTTTCTAGGGCCAAATGGCTGCGGAAAATCAACTACAATCCGAATGTTGACTGGACTGTTAACACCAACCACAGGTCATATCAGTATTATGGGAAAGGATGTGCAGGCACATGGTGAAAGCTTGCGTAATCGATTAGGCTACATGACGCAAAAATTCTCCCTATACGAGTCGCTAAGTGTGCTGGAGAATCTCGAGTTTGTGGCGAAAATTTATGGTTTATCACGCAATGATGTTAAGCGTAGAGTGGCTGAGCTGCTACAGGAATACCAATTAGAAGATAAAAAATCGGTGCAGTCCGGTGCATTGAGTGGTGGACAAAAACAACGCCTCGCGCTTGCCGCCGCTGTTATTCATAAACCAGAGTTGCTCTTTTTAGATGAGCCGACGTCAGCGGTTGACCCGGAAAATCGTCGTGCATTTTGGGAGCAGTTATTTAGTTTAAGTGCGCAGGGCACGACCATTTTAGTGTCTACCCATTATATGGACGAGGCAGAGCGTTGTCACCGCCTTGCTATCTTAGAGCAAGGTGTAAAGCGTGCGGATGATAGTCCCATCGCGCTGATGGAACAGTTAAAGGTTTCGGTGTGCGAAGTTGTGGGTGACGACGTTGCGGCATTAAAAACACGTTTAGCTTCATTACCGAGTGTGATTTCCGTCTCCCAAATAGGTGCTCGCCTAAGGGTGTTGATAAACAAAAAAGAATCACAACCTCTGGCATTATTGCGAGCTGAATCTGGAGGTGGTTACGAAGTGGATTTCACTCGCGCTAACCTCGAGGATGTGTTTGTAACGAGCACAGGGAGGGGCTATGCTGAGCTTGCGTAGGTTAAATGCCATCGTCAGTAAAGAGTTTATGCAGCTGGCACGCGACCGTATTACCTTTGCGATGATTGTGATGTTGCCATTGGCGCAGCTGTTGCTATTTGGTTATGCAATTAATACTGATGTGAGACATGTTTCCGCAGGTATTGTAGATTTTAGTCAGACTTATCAATCCAGACAGTTGATCCAAACCGCAGCCAACACTCAAGTTGTTGACTTTATCGGCTATTACGATTCAATTGCGGCGGCTGAGCAGGCCATTACCAGAGGAAAGGTGAATACCGTGTTGGTTATTCCTGCTGATTTTGTGCGTCGGCAGCTCAATCGTGATTATCAACTAAGTGGCTATAAAGTGGGTAATAGTACGGCGCAACATAGCGTTGCACAGTGGTTGATTGATGGTTCCGATCCGTTATTGAGTGGTGCCGTGGCGGGACTCAGCAAGTTGCCAACTAGCATCAAAAGGTTACCTATGCCTGCACTGCCAGACCCAGCTTTTGCGCTGCAAAATTACTTTAACCCAGAGAAACGTTCGTCGGTTAATATTATTCCCGGTTTGATTGCTATTATATTAACGATGACGATGATCCTATTTACCTCATCAGCGCTGGTTAGAGAGCGTGAGCAGGGTAATATGGAATTTCTTATCACCACACCGGTTCGGCCAACCGAACTAATGTTAGGTAAAATTCTACCTTACATTCTTGTTGGCTTTATTCAAATGGCGATAATACTATTTTTAGGACATTGGCTATTTGATGTACCGCTCAATTTTGATATGCCAAGTTTACTTATCGTGACGTTGTTGTTTATCACCGCGAGCCTTACCTTAGGACTGTTGATCTCCACCAAAGCCAAGAACCAATTACAAGCAATGCAAATGACGGTTTTTGTGTTACTGCCTGCGATATTGCTATCAGGATTTATGTTCCCATTTGCCGCGATGCCAAGAGCGGCGCAATACCTTGCAGAGATCTTACCTGCCACACATTATGTAAGGTCGATCCGAGCTGTAGTTCTTCGCGGCGCGCACTTTAGCGATTTGTATTTTGATTTACTCTGTTTGGTCGCCTTTAGTGTGATTGGCTTTATGATTGCGACGATGCGCTTTAAAAAGCGATTAGATTAGTTGTGTAAATATTCAGGTACTGATAGCTTACAGCGAAGTGTTGTTTTAAAAGGAACATTTTGATGGACTTGCAATCTCTCGCCGTGTTTGCTGTGGCGTGTCTCGCGATTAACCTCATCCCTGATCCCGATGTGATCTATATTGTGTCCAACACAATGAAAGGCAAAATGTCAGCAGGGCTAAAGGCTGCGCTGGGTTTAGGCACTGGTTATTTCGTTCATACAATTGCCGCTTGTTTAGGATTATCAGCGATTATTTTGAGCTCAGCTTTCGCGTTTAGTGTGGTGAAATGGCTCGGCGCTGTTTACCTTGTTTATTTGGGGGTTCAGTCGTTATTATCAATGTGGCGTGGCGATAGCCAACTGCAGGTAAAGCAAACCGAGGTTGCAGCAGGCAACGTCTTTATGCAGGGGGTATTAGTAAGTGTTTTAAACCCTAAAGTGGCGCTGTTTTTCCTATCTTTTTTACCACAATTTGTTGACCTTTCAGCACAGTCCACCTCGCTGCGAATTTTAATGCTCGGCATGTTGTTTAGTGCCTTGGCGACACTTTGTAACTTGATCTACGCGATAGCCGGAAGCTGGCTATTCAATCGTCCTAATGCTAAGCGGTACTCTCGTGCACTTGAAGGTATCTCGGGCGTATTGCTGCTGGGATTGGCTGGAAAAGTTATCGCGAGCGAGAAGTAGAGTAGTCAAGGGTGACCAAACAAGGTAAACCAATGTAGTAGAGTTACACGTGGAAAAGTCTAAAATCTGGAAAGACAAGTCTGTTGAGGGTGTCGAGCTTTTATCAGCACAATATACTAAGTTTGAGTTTGCCAAACATTGGCATGATGAATTGGCCATTGGCGTGATAGAAGAAGGTGCTGAAGGTATTCTCTATGGCGGGCAAAAGTTGATTGTGCCTAAACATCACGTTGTTGCTATCAACCCTTCTGAAGTGCACACCGGATTCCCAGGTGTGCCAAGTGGTTGGCGCTATCGAATGTTTTATTTTGATCTCGCATTTCTACAGCGACTTTTTGATAATATGAGTGTGCACTTAGAGCCCGTTGTTAATCGCACCATCATTGATGATAATCGTCTATTTTTAGGTTTATTGCAGCTTCATCAAGCCATGGAGCAAGCCAGTTTCACACTGACAAAAGAGTCGTTGTTGCTGATGACTTTAGAAAAGGTGTTTACTCAGTATGGCTCAGTGACAAACCCCGAAAACACTGCTTTTATTGATACTCACAGCGTGTTTCGTGCAAGAGATTATCTTTTTGATAACTGGCAAGAGAACATTTCACTCAATGACTTAGAGTGTTTAACGGACAGCACTCGGTTTCAATTAATTAAAGGTTTTAATTCTGCATTTGGCCTGACTCCACACCAATTCCTCCTGCAAATTAAAATCCAAAAGGCCAAGCTGCTGCTTGCTAAGGGCATGACGTGTGTAGACACGGCGCTAACCTGTGGCTTTTATGATCAAAGCCACTTTAGTCGCAACTTTAAGCGGGCATATGGGGTATCACCGTCTAATTACAGGTGCTGATATATAGGCCTTTGGCTTATTTCAATTTTGTACAAGAACATGCCTTGTGATTTCTGTACTTTGTGTGCTTTCACAAAGGAGAAGTTTCAACCATGAGTTTGTTTATCATTTGGTTTAGTGCCATGTTCCCGTTAGTTTTTAGTCCAGGACCTGCAAATATCGTATTTGCTGCATCAGGTGCCAATGTCGGAGTGAGGCGATCATTAGGACTCTTGGCCGGAGTTGACATTGTGTATATTCTAAAGTCGCTGCTGGTGGGGTATGGTCTTGGCAAAGTCGTTGAGTCTCACCCCATGGCTTTGAATATTATGCAATTGATAGGTGCAATTTACCTTATATATCTGGCAACGAAGTTTTTTGCCGCGACTAAGAACATCTCAGCAAATGATAGTAAAAAATTAGGTTTTATAGATGGGGCGTTGCTGCAAATATTGAATAGCAAAGGATGGATATTAGTCTTTATTATGTTTACGCTTTTTAGTGAGCAAGCAAATGATACCTTCGGCGCGTTGGGCAATTTAATTCTGGTGTTATGGCTTGCGATACTTAACATTTCGGTGCATTTGGTGTGGATTAAAGCTGGCGATTTGTTGGCACGAGTGTCGAATAACCCAAATTATAATAAATGGTTGAATCGGTTTTACGGCGGCTGTTTGTATCTGGTCGCGGCTTGGTTAATTTTCGATAATGAAATTTGGCGCGAAGGTTTGATCTGAGCAAAAATAAAGGCTTCTAAATTGAAGCCTTTATTTGTATACAAGTAATAGGGTGATTACATCACTCGCATGCCAGGCTGTGAACCTTCGTCTGGATTTAAGATGTAAATTTCTTTACCACCAGGGCCTGCAGCCAACACCATGCCTTCTGACATACCAAAACGCATCTTGCGAGGTTTTAGATTTGCAACCATTACTGTTAACTTGCCGATAAGATCTTCAGGTGAATAAGCCGACTTAATGCCAGCAAACACCTGGCGCGTTTCACCACCTAAATCAAGCGTAAGTTTAAGCAGTTTATCTGCACCTTCAACATGCTCTGCGTTGGCAATTTTTGCGACACGCAGATCAACTTTGGCAAAATCATCGAATTCGATTTCCGCAGCGATTGGCTCTTTGGCAAGTGGGCTATTCGGATCTGCTGCTATAGATTGACCGCCCACTTTCTTTTCAAGACTTTCTTTAGACGACTCGATCATCGCATTCACTTTATCAAGTTCAACACGCTGCATAAGTGCCTTAAACTTATTGATTTCATGATCAACAAGGGCGTTGTCAACGCTTTCCCAACTTAGCTCAGTGTTTAAGAAAGCTTCTACATTTTTCGCCATACCTGGAAGGATAGGTTTTAAATAAGTCAGTAGTACGCGGAATAGGTTAAGACCCATAGAGCACACTTGATGTGCACGCTCAAGTGTCTCTTCATTCTTTGCAAGCACCCAAGGCGCTTCGGCATCAATAAACTGGTTTGCTTTGTCAGCAAGGGTCATGATTTCACGCACTGCGCGGCTGTATTCGCGGTTTTCAAAATGTGTCGCGATTGAATCCTTTGCAGCAACAAAGCTAGTTAGTAGCGCTTCGTCCATAATAGAGCCGCTTAGCTTGCCGTCAAATTTCTTAGTAATAAAGCCTGCGCAGCGACTCGCGATGTTTACCACTTTGCCCACTAAGTCTGAGTTTACGCGTGCCGCGAAATCTTCTAAGTTGAGGTCTAAATCCGTAACGCCGCTGTTTAGTTTAGCCGCGTAGTAATAACGTAAATATTCTGGATCTAAGTGTTCAAGGTAGGTACGAGCCTTTACAAAAGTGCCTTTTGACTTAGACATCTTAGCGCCATTTACGGTGACAAAACCGTGAGCGAATACGTTATTTGGTTTACGGAAATTAGCGCCATCAAGCATTGCAGGCCAAAATAGGCTGTGGAAGTAGATGATGTCTTTACCGATAAAGTGATAAAGCTCGGCGTCAGAGCCTTCACCCCAAAACTCGTCAAAGTTTAGGCCTTGTTTCTCGCAAAGGTTTTTGAAGCTTGCCATGTAACCGATTGGTGCATCCAACCAAACATAGAAATATTTGCCAGGCGCGCCCGGGATTTCAAAACCAAAATAGGGGGCGTCACGGCTGATATCCCACTGCTGCAAGCCGTCTGCAAACCATTCGTCTAGCTTGTTCGCCATTTCAGATTGCAGACTACCTGAGCGTAGCCATGTTTTTAGCATGTCTTCGAATGCTGGTAAGTCAAAGAAGTAATGCTCTGAATCTTTCAAGATAGGTGTCGCACCAGACATCACCGATTTTGGCTCAATCAACTCTGTTGGGCTGTAGGTTGCACCGCAGGCATCACAGCTATCGCCATTTTGATCTTCAGACTTACAAGTCGGGCAAGTACCAGTAACAAAACGATCTGGTAGGAAAATGCCTTTCTCTGGATCAAATAACTGTGAAATCGTGCGCTTTTTGATATAACCTTTTTCGTCTAAACGAGTGTAGATAAGCTCGCTTAGTTCACGGTTTTCGTCACTATGTGTGCTGTGATAGTTATCAAACTCGATATTGAAGTCTGCAAAGTCACGCTGACGCTCAATACTTACCTGCTTAACCATTTCTTCAGGTGTGATACCTTGCTTCTGTGCATTTAGCATGATTGGCGTGCCGTGCGCATCGTCTGCACATACATAATAGGCTTCATGGCCTTGTAACTTTTGGAAGCGAGCCCAAATATCGGTTTGAATATATTCCAGCAAGTGGCCTAAGTGAGTGGGGCCATTTGCGTATGGTAATGCACTGGTAATGAGAATTTTTCTCTTCGTCATAACGATTCCATGAATTTAGCGCGATCTTTCTAATTGATGGTGTTGAATTGGTTGATTATTCACCGAGTTAACACTTGAATGGACAAGTGTGCTTAGTGACTCACCTTCGTTCAGACCATGAACCGCGAATTGACTGGTTTTAATGAGTTGAATGTTACATAATTCCGTGGCTATTTTCATCACCCAGAGGAGTTTAATTTGTATGTTTGGACTGGAAAAATGGTTTGCCAAGGGGAAAAACACCAAACAGGCAATCATTGAGCTTTTAAATGGCTATCGTAGTGCGGCATTACCAGTAGGTATTGATGCCAATTGGGTCATCAAAACGCAAGAGTCAAAAACGCAAATCCAAGTACATATTAATTTCCCGTTTGCTATTCAATGTGATCAAGAAATTGCCAGTTATCTGCAGCAACACTTAGGTAAGCCCGTTGAGGTGACATCGAAAGTCGTCGTAGTCGGCAGACCAAAATTTAAAGCCATTAAACATATTATTCTTGTTGCCTCGGGTAAGGGCGGGGTTGGTAAGTCTACCACTGCGATTAATTTGGCGTATGCGCTACGTGCTCAAGGTGCGAAAGTTGGTGTGCTAGATGCTGATATTTATGGCCCTTCGCTACCTAGTTTACTGGCTCTTGAGGATGAAAAACCTCAGGCGAAAGATGATAAAACCTTACTACCAATTGAAAAGTCGGGTATTAAAGCCATGTCTATCGGCTTTTTGGTCCCAGCAGAGGACGCCACTGTTTGGCGAGGACCAATGGCTTCTCAAGCGCTTACTCAATTGTTAAATGAAACGGATTGGGGTGAGCTGGATTATCTGATTGTTGATATGCCGCCAGGCACAGGAGATATCCAACTTACCATGACGCAAAAAGTGCCAGCCAGTGGTGCGGTGATTGTCACTACACCGCAGACCTTAGCGCTTGCAGATGCACAGAAGGGCATCGCGATGTTTGAAAAAGTGCAGCTCCCTATTTTAGGTTTGGTCGAAAATATGAGTTACTTCAATTGTGAGCAATGTGGTAGTCGCAACCATATTTTTGGTCACTCTGGTGGCACCACGCTGGCGAGTCGCTATGGTGTGCCTCTGCTCGCGGAAGTACCGCTTAACGAACAGATCAGAACAGCAACAGAGCAGGGCGAAGATATCATTGCCACAGTCCGTGAGCCTAATTCAGAAAGTAAGACTGACAATCATGGTATAGCAGATCACTATGTTGATTGTGCCCAACTGGTTGCCAGTATGTTATATTACCAATCAGACTCAACATCGGGTGTTGAGATTGTGATGACGGAAGACTAAGAATGAGATTATCGGATACCCATATTCGAGAAGCGATTGAACAACAACGCATAATCATCGAACCTACACCTAAGCCAGATATGATTTCAGGCGTTACCGTGGATTTAAGACTGGGTAACAAGTTTAGAGTGTTTCAGGACCATGCCGCGCCTTACGTTGATCTCAGTGGTCCTAAAGATCAGATCAATGCCGCGATGGAATCCATCATGAGTGACGAAATTGTGTTAGAAGATGGCCAAGCGTTTTTCTTGCACCCTGGTGAGCTGGCGCTGGCAATGACGTATGAAAAAGTAACCCTACCTGCCGACCTTGTTGGTTGGTTAGATGGCCGCTCGTCGCTGGCAAGGCTAGGTTTAATGGTTCATGTTACTGCGCATCGTATTGATCCCGGTTGGTCTGGAAACATCGTATTAGAATTCTATAACTCAGGTAAGTTGCCTTTGGCACTTAGGCCAAACATGAAAATAGGTGCGATGAGCTTTGAAACGATGACAAGTGCTGCGCAATTCCCTTATAACGAGCGTAAAGACGCCAAATATAAGGATCAAAATAGTGCGGTTGCTTCGCGTATTAGTGACGACAGTTAATTGAATAGGTAGGCGAGAGGATTTGTGTGTAAATAGTTGGCCTATTACAAACAAATCTGACGCTTAGCTTGGGAATAACAGCGGCTGGAGAACAAGTTGTTGTTCCAATCTTATAATTAAATATTTAACCCCCTATAACGGCATGCCATCTTTACATTTTTGATCCCCCATCAAATAACCATAACGATTTAAATTCAATAATATTTTTGCATTTGCTTTGATCCAAACCATACTTATTGTAATGCGTTTTTTATGTTGTCGGCGAAAGCGTCATGCGAATGACTGCAGTAGACAAAGTGAAATAGGTATTAGTGCGCGAATGGCGTTGCCTACTGATTTGCAAAGAGAAGCTCATAGCCAATGTTTTCAGGTTGGTGTTTTTCTTGAACGTTAACGCTTGGTTCTTTGCATAACGAATAGGCTGATAAATCACCGTCAAAGTGACTCAAGGAGAATGGGTATGTGGCTTAGCGCTGCTAGGTATGCCACACTGATGTTTACGATAATTGTGTGTTGCATCTTTGCGATGTTGGCTACTGCTGAAACGCAGCTGGCCGCAGAAACTATAGAAGCAAGACCTTTAATTTCAGTAGGCTATGGTGACTTTTCCGAGGCCCAGTTTAATGTATCGCAAGAAACGGTAATTATTCCAAAGGGTGTTGCGGTTTGGCTTCGAATCACAAACCTCGTTCGCGATGATCTGTCAGACCAAGTGCTAACAGTTGCACGTCCATCCATGGGCAGTGTTGAGTTTTTTACCACGGACCCTATTGGAAAATTAACTCAAATCCCCGCAAGTAATAATCATACATCGTTATCCCACTTTTCCCCCATTTGGTAATTGATGCAAATAGCCATATTGAGCCGATCGTTGTTAAAGTTCAATCACCCTATGTTTCCTTGTCTAGAGTGAGTATTGAACCTTATGAAGTTTATATAGAAGATACCAATGCTCATCTATTTTTAACAGGGTTGTTTCTAGGGGTGATGTTTTTATTGAGTATTTTCATGCTCAGTACCGGTATTATTTCGAAACGCGCAAGCCTGCTTTCGGTTGGTGGCTATTTGCTGTCATTAGCCTGCCTTTACGTCACCCATAAAGGACTCGCTGATATCTTTTTCAGCTACCAAAATAGCATTCATTTTTTACATTACAGTGGCAGCTTTGTGTGTTTTGCACTCGGCTTCAGCCTTTTGTTTTTTCATCATTTCCTTACTAAAAATAGGCTTGATAGAAAGATAAAGCTAACCATCAAGACGACCGCATATATCTACTTACTAAGCGGTGTCATTGTGGCGTTTGCGAAAGTGGATTTACCGTTTGCACTTCAGTCAATTATGGTTATTGGTGCAATTGTATTAAGTACGATGATTTTGGTAAGTCAAGATAAAGACAGCCGTAAAGAAGTCTATTTTTGCTGCGCAATTTGGTCTCCTATGGTGGCGGTATTAATTGGTTTTGCTGGGAGTCAATTAATACAACCAAGTGAGCAAATATCAATCGTAAACCATGTGTTGATCAGCCTACATTTAATGCTCTTACTACTGTTTGTGGTTTGGCATGATGCGGAAAAGCGGCGTATGTATATTCATTATGCTGAGTTTGATAAAGAGACTGCACTTCCCAATAAATTCGCCCTGTTTGGTTCGCTCGCTAAGCTTGAGGAGCAAAATAAAGCGCATACATTGTTGCTTTTTAAACCACTGATCCTGCCATCAATAAGACTGAGTTTTGGCTTAACCTTTGCAAATCAGCACATCAATAAGTTATTCAAAGAGGTCTCTGAGCAAATCAATACTTATGGTAGCGCTGCCGTTGCAAATAAAGGAAACACACCTATTTACCGTCTAGAAGACCAAGTGTTTGCCATCGTGCTTGATGGTAAAATAGAGGTCAGTCAAGTTGAGCAATATGTATGTATTTTATCAGCTGTATTCGAAGAAGGGGTTGGCTATAAAGACACGCAGATTGTCGATAGTTTAGAGGTTGGGGTTGCGAATTATCCAATGCATGCAAAATCCACTGAGAAACTTATCCAGCGCGCGCTGCAGGCTCTTAATACTAAGTCACACAATGGTCAACGTTGGCATCTATTTGATGTTGAAAGCTCTATTTCGACTGAGCGACAATTAAAGCTCACCTCGTTTCTTAAAAGTGCGATAGAACATGAACAGTTCAGTTTATTCTTTCAGCCGCAGGTAGACCTCAGGACTGGCAGGGTATTTGGCTCGGAAGTGCTACTGCGCTGGCTTCACCCTGAACTTGGTTACATACCACCTGACGAATTTATTCCGATTGCGGAGTCTTCAGGGCAAATTTATGAGATCACCGAATGGGTGATTGAGCATGCGCTTCATTATCAAGCTGAGATAACCAAGTTATTGCCTGAGCACGTTATTTCAATCAACGTATCTGGTCGTGACTTGAGTAGAAGAGAGTTGTCGGTACAGCTTATTACGCTTATCAATGAATTATCACTCGCACCTTCTCAAATAATGATAGAGATCACGGAATCTGTAACGATAGGAAAAGAAGCAGAGCTTAAAGGGGTGTTAGATGATTATCGTTCAATCGGCGTAAAGGTGGCGATAGACGATTTTGGTACTGGATATTCCTCACTTGCATATTTGAGTAAACTTGGATTTGATGAACTTAAAATTGATAAAAGTTTTGTGATGGATATTGAGACATCTAAGAGCAACCAAACAATTTGTAAAGCGACGTGTGATATGGCGCACAGTTTAGGATCAAGGGTGGTGGCAGAAGGGGTTGAGGATATCAATAGCTACATTCGTTTGCAGGCCTATGGCTGCGACTTTGCGCAGGGCTATTTTATTTCACGTCCGTTGCCGTTCACGGAGTTTAAGAGTTGGCTTGGTAAAGTCACCTATGCTGGTGATATAAAATCTTTCCTAGTTCGCTGAAGTAGTGAAAAATGGGCTCAGCGCATCGTTTTCTATGTTCATGCTTTGGGTAAATCCCCAGTTTTTCTTGTTCTGAACCTTTAATTCCCGCGGCCAAAAATGAATTTGATATATCGCTGTGATAGGCAATAATGGCCTCGAACATCCGAGCTGTTAGCTCCTCGGGCAGGGCGTAATATATTTGTTTGTTTGCGCTATCAGCAATCTTGGCGGTATGAAAATACCGATTTGGTTGTTGATGTTGTTCATCTAAAAAGGTATGCGCAAAAAACGTTGCTAAAGCATTGTTCAGAGGGTGTAATACGGTTTCAGTAGAAAGTAACCAAGCTGACGATGCAAAAGGCTTTTTTGGCTGTGTTATTAAATGCTGGCAAATATAGTGATCAAATGCATGCCACCATTCGTGGGCAAGTGCGCCACCGCCGGCATTTTTTGCTAACGCGAGTGTTCTCGTATTTGCCGCGTAATGCGCTTGAATACCTTGTTGCCCGCCTGTACCAAAAGCAAAATTAAGTGTTCCCCGAAGGCCAATGACTTCTGGTGGTACCTGTAATATTTGGGCTAGATCTGCGAGGGCATCATAAATGAAATTGGCGGATAAACGGGTTTCTTCGGGCGTAACCCAATGACCAATGGTCATGGTTTTAAAGCCAAAGGTCTGTTTAATTTCACTGAAATCAACTTGATCGCCGAATCGATAATCGGGTCCTCGGCGAGTGTATCCGCGCTGTAGTCTCGAGCTTGGCATTTTCTTCCTTTAATATCGAGCTTTAACATCATCAGGCATTCGTTTCATCTGCTCTTTCACCATACCAGCTTGAAGTTTATAGAGATCCGAAGTTTCGCATTGATCTACAATTTCGAGAAATTGAGCGGCCGCTTCAAGAGTTGATAAACTGTATTCATGTTTAGATTTACGAATAGTATATTCACTTGCATTGACCGAATCGAACTGAAAACTGGGCAACTGGCTTAGCCACGGGTTGAGCTTATAAAGCTTAGTGGCTTTCTTCCAAGTACCATCCAATAAGATGATGGCATCAAGCTTTTGAGCGTGATTATGTTCTGTAGTTAAGGTCTTAGCGTGGCTGTTTGGGTAGAGTAGTGCAACATGGTTTCCGTTGCAGAAGTTAATCAACTCTTCAAAGTCAGTGGTATTTTCTCCAACATACAGCGCAAAACTGTCTAACTGCAAGGCGAGGAGCTTTGCGGTATTCTTGGCGACTTTTACTTCGCTTGGGTGCTGCATGATAATAACTTGAGTCGCATTTGGTATCACGTTACCAATATAGGAGCATACGCAAGTTTTTGTGGGAAACTGACAGACTGGACAGGTATTACGTTTCATGTTTGATGAGGTGTTTCTTAATATAAGTCATATTTTATCATATCTTGCCCGCATTTACTTTGCACAAGAAACCAGATTTGGCTAGCATAAGTAATAGAATATTAAATTTAAGGAAAATTATGAGCATCGTAATAGATGAAGGTGCCCTAGAAAACATGCAAATGTTGCTGGGCGAGCAATTCGAAGATACGGTTCATTTTTGTTGTTCTGAATTCGAGCGGTTAGAATCGGAGTTGATGCTGAATTTGAATCAGGATCAAGAAGCTGCCATTCGTCATGCTCACAGTTTGAAATCTAACGCTGCTCAGTTTGGGGCCGCTAGTTTGAGCGATTTAGCAAAGATGATAGAGCATGCCCTTATTCAAGGGGAGCAGGATATTGTTGATGATTCTATTGAGAAGCTGGCAGCACAAGTTGCAGGTTCAAAAGCGAAACTGCAGCAGTGGGTGAGTACACAGTCTTAAATCCAGCATAAGCCAAAGAGCGGAAATGAGGTCGTTTATACGGCCTTTTTTATTTTCTGAAACCTAATATTGCGCTTATTTATTCCACCCTAATCACTTCATTTTATAAGTTGCTTTTTTGAAGCATAAAAAGTTATCACAAGCATAGAATTTAGACGGCATTGTGATATATGCTTGAGCAAAATGAGGGGGTTATAGATGCTACAAATAACAAAAAGTAATAAGCTCAATGGTGTGAGTTACGATATTCGTGGTCCAGTATTGGATCAAGCAAGAAAAATGGAAGACGAGGGCATGAAAGTCCTCAAATTAAATATTGGTAATCCGGCGGCATTTGGCTTTGATATGCCAGAAGATATGCACCGAGATATCATAAAAAACTTATATTCTGCACAGGGCTATTGCGACTCAAAAGGATTGTATTCTGCCCGAGTTGCCGTGTATCAATATTATCAGCAAAAAAGCTTTCCCAATATTAGTGTCGATAACATCTTCATTGGCAATGGCGTCAGTGAATTGATCCAAATGACCGCACAAGCCTTACTCAACGACGGTGACGAAGTGTTGATCCCCGCACCGGATTATCCGTTATGGACTGCCGCAGTTAAATTATCAGGCGGTAACCCAGTGCATTATCTTTGTGATGAAGAGCAAGACTGGTTTCCAGATATCGAAGATATCAAGCGTAAAATCACGAGTCGTACAAAGGCATTGGTGCTGATCAACCCAAATAATCCGACCGGTGCTGTATATGACAAAGCATTGCTTGAGGCATTAATTGACGTTGCCAGAGAACACAAGCTATTAATACTGAGTGATGAGATCTACGAAAAGATTTTATATGATGATGCGGAGCATTTTTCACTTGCGAGTCTTTGTGATGATATCCCAGTTATCACTTTCAACGGCTTAGCAAAAACCTATCGTGCGGCCGGGATCCGCATGGGCTGGATGGTGATCAGTGGTAAGCATTCAGTGATGCGGGACTTGATCACAGGCTTAGAAATGCTCGCGTCTATGCGATTATGCGCCAATGTTCCTGCACAGTTTGCCATTCAACAAGCGCTCGGAGGCATACAGTCCATCGACCAACTCATTGAACCGGGTGGGCGTTTGTATGAGCAGCGTGATATTGCGTTTAAAGGCTTAAACGATATCGAAGGGATAAGCTGTGTAAAGCCAAAGGGCGCGCTTTATGCGTTTCCAAAAGTCGACGTGAAGCGGTTTAATATTAAGAATGATGAGCGCATGGTGCTGGACTTGCTCAAAGAAGAAAAAATTCTACTTGTCCACGGACGTGCTTTTAACTGGCCCAGTGCGGATCATTTTAGATTAGTGTTTTTACCACATAAAGATGATTTACAGCCTGCAATGGATAGAGTAAAGCGCTTTTTTGCGCATTACAGTCAGTAATACCTTGTAAAAAAGCTCGGAAATCTCCGAGCTTTTTTGTGGGCTAGTAATTTGTTACTTAGGGAGTATTAGAATTTAGCTCCGGTGTCGTTTGTTGGCTATCAGCCGAGCTTTTACCTTTAAACCATTTGCGGCCAACGCGTTTAACATCTTCAAGTGCCACATATTGACAAGGGATAAGTACTAGGGTGATCACCGTGGCAAACAACACACCAAATGCAAGCGAAACCGCCATTGGAATAACAATTTTAGCTTGTAGGCTCGTTTCCATAATGATTGGTACAAGTCCGATAAAGGTGGTCAACGAAGTGAGCAAGATTGCTCTAAAGCGTTTACATCCGGCCTCGACGGCTGCGGCTTTTAAATCGATACCTTCTTCGCGTGCTTTATTGACAAAATCAACCATAACCAAAGAGTCGTTCACCACAACCCCAGCTACGGCAATAATACCAAAGAAAGACAAGCTACTCATTGTCATTCCCAATACCATATGACCGAATACCGCGCCGACCACACCAAATGGGATCACAGACATGATGATGACAGGCTGAGAATAAGAACGTAGTGGAATTGCCAGTAGTGCGAAAATAATCATTAATGATAGGGCAAAGTCACGAATTTGCTCAGCGACACTCTCCATTTCTTCTTGTACGCGACCTGCCACTGCACTTTGAACGCTAGGATAATTCTTTAATAGACTAGGAAGATATTCGTCACGAACTTGCTTTGCTATCTCAAAAGGTTGTGCGATTTCTGTATCAACTGATGCCCAAACATTAATAGTGCGTTTGGCGTTTTCTCGGCGAATTCGGTTAACACCGTCTACCAATTTCACGTCAGCCACTTCTACCAACGGCACTTCTGCACCTTGAGGCGTTAAGATACGCACGTCCTGAATGTCACTAATGGCATCACGGTGTTCTTTAGGATAACGGATCATTACTTTGATCTCTTCACCATCACGTAAAATACGCTGTGCTTCAAGGCCGTAATAACTGAAGTTCACTTGGGATGCAACATCCGCCAACGTGAGTCCAAGGCTGTACGCTAATGGTTTAAGCTCAAGCTGCACTTCATCGGTTGCTGATTGCATAGAGTCATTGATATCACCAACACCTTCAATAGTTGCTAGCTTGTCTTTTAGTTTCTGTGCGACTTCACGAAGCTCTTCTTTGTGTTTACCTTCTAACCTAAAGCTAATGTCTCCGTCATCACGGCCACCATTCATAATGCTATCTTGAATGTTTAGCGATTTAACACCAGGCAGTGCAGGCATTGTATCACGCCAGCGGGCGCTGAGTGCAAAGGTATCGATTGGGCGTGCATCTGGTTCAACCAAGATCACCATAATATTTGCGCTTGTGCGGCCGTTCATATTCACCATGTAATCACGGATCATTTTCTTGCCATACTCAGCCTCAATTTCTTTGTCGACATTCAGTACCATTTGCTCAATTTTTTGAATTGACTCAAGCGTCGCGTTTTCTGACGAAGATAAGTTCATATCAATCGAGATACGTGGAAAATCATGTGGGATTTTTGGATTAGCAACAAACTTCACTAAGCCACCAGCAAACATCCCGGCGCTAACAATTAAAATGGTTAAAAATCCAACAATGACGGTATAGCGGTAGTGAATACAGCGGACAATGAATGGGCGGTACGTGTTTTCAATGAAAGATTGAAGGCCGCTATCCATTTTTTCTCTGAGGCGGTGGAACGGATTTTTAGGGTTGCTTGGTTTTTCTTTCATCGCTGCTAAATGCGCAGGTAAAACCAGCTTAGATTCAACCAAAGAGAATAGTAAGCAAAGAATTATTACGCCACCAATTGCTTTAGAAAATGCTGCAGTTGGGCCAGTTGCTAATGTTTGCGGCAAGAAAGCAGCAACAGTAGTAAGCACACCAAAAGTGGCTGGGATAGCAACACGTTTTACACCACGGACGACATTATCGAGGCTATGACCATGTTTTTCTATTTCAGCATGGGCGGATTCACCGACGACTATCGCGTCATCAACGACAATCCCCAACACCAAAATAAAGGCAAAGAGTGAGGCTAAGTTAATCGTTACGTCTAAATAACCCATTGGCATCATTAAAAATGCACCTAAGAAGCTAACTGGCAACCCCATCATTACCCAAAATGCTAAACGCACACGTAAAAATAGAGCAAGCATTAGCATAACTAATACGCCACCTAACGCCATATTTTCTAGCATCATGTTAAGGCGGCCATTGAGGTAATAGGTCAAGTCAATAAAAGGTTCAAGTTCTACGCCTTGTGGCAGTGAGCCTTTCTTTGCCTCAAGATAGTTCTTAATGATATCTGCAACTTTGGTGATGTCTTGGTCTTTTGACGCGCTAACTTCATACACCAGTGAGTTCTTACCATTGTATTTAGAGTATTGCAGTCCTTCTTCAAAGCCATCGTTAATGGTGGCGACATCGCCTAAGCTAACCTGTGCGCCGTCTGGTAGTGTTAGTAAGGGGAGTTTTCTAAACTCGTCACCGCGATAGGCTTGGTTTTCAACTCGCATTGAAATATAGCCATTTTCGGAGCGAATTTGGCCAGCAGACATGTTCGCTGAGAAGCTCTTTACTGCATCCGAAATTGCTCTAAAACTTAGGCCGTATTCGCGCATTTTATCAGGGCTTATCTCAATAGAGATTTCGTAGTTCAGGCCACCATCAAAGCGTACAAGGTTAACGCCAGGTAACGACAGCATTTCTTCATGAATGCGATTACCAAGCTCTTTAAGATCATGGGGACTCAAGTCGCCATTGAGTGACAACCACATCACTTCTTGGGTTGCTTTGTCGTGACGTACAATAGGGCGTTCCATTCCTGATGGGAAAGTTGAGACGGAGTCTACTTGCATCTTGACTTCGTCGAGTACCTCTTTGGTGTTGTACTGCTCGTCTACTTCTATCCAAGTTTGCGAGTAACCGCGATTAGAGTAGGTGATCAAGCGTTTGATCCCTTCGAGACCTTCCATGGATTCCTCGATCTTAATCGTGATCCCTTCCTCGACCTCTTGAGGTGCCGCGCCCGGATACACAGCTTGAACACTTATCCAGTTACTATCGTATTGTGGAAACATTTGCTTGCGGATCGAAAACGCGGTAAGCAAGCCGCCAACAATAATAAATATCATCAATAAGTTTGCTGCGACTGGGTTACGTGCAAACCAAGCAATTAAGCCTTTTTCTGTACTTTGACTATGCATAAACCTTACTCCTCTTTGAGCGCCAATTGGGTGTTTGCGCTTTGCGAAGGAGTATCGTCTGTACGTAGTTGCATCCCTTCAGACGGATAGTCCAGCGCTGAAGTAATGATCTGTTGGCCTGACTCAACGCCGTTATCAACGACGACCATGCCATTGTACTCTCTAATAATATTGACCTTTTTGTAACTGAGCTTGTTATCGTCATCCAATGTTGCAACGCGACCTTCTTTCACTAAGTGATGAGGAAGCATAGTGGCATTTTGCACTAACAAACCTTGAATATCAGCGTTGATATAAGCGCCAAAACGTAGTGGTTTTACGTTGTTGTGATAAGGCTGTTCGACTTGAGCAACAAGGTAGGTCATGCGACTTTTGTTATCGATAACGCCTTCACTGCGGACTATTTCACCTTTCCAACTCATCGGTTGACCAGCGACTTCTGCTGTGATCACGACATCGGTGCCAACACCTTGTTGCGGTAGGTATTTCAATTCATTATCGGCAACAGGGAGGCGTACTTCCGCAACAGATGTCGCATTGAGTTTACCAAAGCCATTACCGGGATTGACTACACTACCAAGGCTTACGGTGCGAGATTCTATAATCGCATCGTAAGGCGCTTTGATATAAGTACGCTCTAAATTTCGGTTCGCTCTTTTCACCGCTGCCTGCGCAGCTTTAAAGCTTGCTAACTTTTCAGCGAGCTGAGGTTTTCTTAAATAAAGTTCGGAAGGTATTTTTTCGTTAGCGTTTGCTTTAATCCTTTGCCATTCTGCTTTTGCTACTTGCACCTGAGCTTGCTCTATTTCTAGCGCTGAGCTGGCTTGTGCTAAAGCCGCTTCGGCTTCAATCAGCGACGCTTCATAGTCATTCGGGTCGATGCGAGCAAGCACGTCGCCTTCTTTGACAAAGCCACCTTTGACAAACTTGTCAGACAATGAAATGACTTGACCGCTGACCTGAGCAACAAGCTCAGTACTGTATTTTGGCATCACGATACCGTATGACGATACGTTCAGCCTAATTTGGTCAATATGAATAGGTTGAACCTGTACGAGAGGATGTACTATTTCTTCTTTCTTCTCTTCTGGAGGTTGTTTCATTGCAGACATGGCAACAGCCGCTGCAATTCCCACCGCAAGAACGGCAATTGGTAGAATTATTTGTTTTTTACTAGCCACGTTAAAATCCTTCCTGTTGAATGATTCTTGATGACCCAGATTAACGGCTCTAGATCATCGATAAGCTTAAGAATACGCGAATAGTTATGTCGAGGTGTTTAAATCCAGACTGAATATGTAACAAAGCTTTGCGTACCTAAATTTATCGTTACATTCTTAAAAGCGATTGATGCTTTTACGTGTAGTCGATTTTTCGATAAAATGCACCACTTATTGTCAAAATTGCGAGAAACAGAATGGATTGTAGGCTTGGTTGTGGCGCTTGTTGTATAGCACCAAGTATTTCAACACCCATTCCCGGTATGCCAAATGGTAAACCTGCGGGGGATCGGTGTATTCAACTAGATGAAAATAATCTGTGTAAACTGTTTAACCAGCCAGAGCGCCCACAAGTGTGTTTGCAATTTAAGGCCATGGAAGATGTGTGCGGTGACAGTAATGAAGCAGCGATGCAGATCATCACAGAACTCGAAATGTTGACCTAACTAGCCTCTGGTTAACTGATAAAAAAACGCCCAGAAACTTACCTGCTAAGTTCTGGGCCTAGGGAAAGGCTCAAGATTGAGCCGTGCGCTAACTAAAAACACCTTCTAAGACTGTAGGGAGAAGTAGAAAGTACTGTTAAGTTTAGTTAACCTTTCATTCTTTTTACAAATAAATGAATCATTTATTAAGTTTATATAAAACAAAGAGTTGTTCTTTATATTCATAATCGGTCTTAAAAATATCAAAAGGGTATATTCAGGTTATACCCAAGTTATCAACAGGCCGTCTTTAATTAAATCCCGAGGCAAACTGTTTTTAACTTTGTTTTTTTGCCATTTCCCTAACCCGATGGCACTGCCACATAGCGTGAGGATCACCTCTCCCGTTAGTTTTGTCACCTCATCTAGGCGTATATCCTTGCCATTAAAGTAATCTTTAGCTTGCTCTTTTGTTAGCCCTAAAGTGTTTTTAGACGCTAAGTGGCCGAAAGTAGTGGCAAACTCATGCTCTAGTCTTACCCCATTTTTATGGGTAGTACCGATTAAAATCCCTATGCGAGAATATTTGATCTTATCTTGGATTGCTTCAAAGTTGTCAGGAAATAGCCATACCTCTTTATCGCGCTGCATCAACTTACCGTCAAGTTGGGCAATACCAAACTGTTTGTTTAGTACAGATAACAATAGTTGAGTGGTTTTCTTGTCCAGCGCTTCAAAAGGGAAAGTGCCTTTTTTCCGCTTTGGATTTTTAACGGCAACAGAGTGTAACTTCTTAAATCGAGCAATGAAAAACCCTTCGCTATCATATAGCTGAGGCCACACATGCAAGTATCCTTCGGACGTTGTTGCTTTTTCAGCACCCTCAAATAAAGTTGATAGGTTTTCGACTGCTACTGCTTGAGGGTAATTATCAATGAGGTGTTGGCATACTTGCTGATTTTCCAATGGTGTTAATGTGCAAGTTGAATACACTAAGGTACCACCTGGCTTTAAGGCTTGAAATGCACTGTCTATCAGTTGCTTCTGCACTTGTGCTATTTCAACATTAGACTCAATGGACCAGTTTTTAAGGGCATTTGGATCCTTTCTAACAGTGCCTTCTCCAGAGCATGGTGCATCAAGCAAGATGTTATCAAAACATTCATGCATATAATCGCCAAAGATACAGCCGTCAAAATGAGATAACGCAACATTTCGTATGCCCATACGTTTCATATTTGCCGCAAGCGCTTTGAGTCGAGATGAAGATAGCTCATTAGCGATTAGTACGCCGCGTCCATCCATGTAAGCTGCGAGTTGCGAAGTTTTCGAACCCGGTGCTGACGCCATATCCAAATTAATATCATCACTGCAGATAGTCGACTTCAATGCTGTTGGCGGCAACATAGAACTTGCTTCTTGGACATAGATGCAGCCACCTAAATGGATATCTGTGTTGCCTATAGCAAGATTAGCTTCTTCTTGTTCACTTCTTGATATCCAAAACCCTTCCTCACACCAAGGGATCGGTTCTGCCTGCCAATCACTTTTTTCGCAGTAGGCTAAGAATTCAGTGATAGACATTTTTAGGGTGTTGACTCTGACTGCTCGGCGTAAAGGAGACTGGCACTTATCTATAAAGTCTTCGATGCTAAGGTGATCAGGTAAGTAGGTTTTTATGTCGTCTAGAAACGCGCTGGGAATATAAGTTGATTTGTCCACGCAGTTACTCAATTTGAAAGCTTTACCACATTTTACACTTTCATGAGTGAAAAATGCATATTTGTTGTGACGATGCTGATTATTCAACCTGAACTCGGGATAACAACTTGTTCTCTAGCAGTTGTTATTCCTTACTACTGCGTTAAATTTGCTTGCAATAGGCCAGCTATTGACGCACAAATTTGCCTTGTATTAAGAAATAACTTCTGGCTAGAGTGATATTACACTTTTGAACTTGGATATTTTAGTGGATTAACTCACTTCTTATCCCGGGTTCAGGTTATTAAGCAAAACTCATGGCTGACAGTAAAAGACTATAGTTATATAATGCTCGCGAAATATCGCGAGGATTGCTATGTCTATTATCAAACACTTTTTGGCGGACCCTAAATTATTATTGAATGCGGTTGGAGAGGGGATCTATGGTTTTGACCTTTCTGGTAACGCTGTTTTTGTAAACCCGGCCGCAGAGCGTATGACTGGGTGGCAAAGTGATGAGCTTTTGGGGAAAAAAATACATCAGTACCATCATCATAGTCATGCAGATGGGAGTGATTATCCTGCTGATGAATGTAACATCTACAAAACGATGTTTGATGGTAAAACACGACAGGTAACCAATGAGGTGTTCTGGCGTAAAGATGGAAGTTGCTTTCCTGTGGAATATACCTCAACCCCAATCTTTAAAGATCAGCAAATTATTGGTGCAGTCGCGATATTTCGCGATGTGTCGCAACAGCACAAAACTGAAAATGCACTAAGAGAGGCGCTGAATAAAGTTCAAGTACTGACTGAGCAACTTAAAGATGAAAATGCCTACCTGCTAGAAACATTAAATGAAAATTGGCAAGACTCGGGTTTGGTGGGTAGTAGCGCAATATTTCAGGCTATGTTGGCGCAGCTAGAACTGGTTAGTCAGACTGACAGTACGGTATTGGTTTTAGGAGAAAACGGCACGGGTAAAGAGCTTGTTGCTAGAAATCTGCATCGTCTTAGTGAGCGCTCATCGCAACCTTTCGTTAAAGTAAATTGCGCTGCTTTTTCACCAACCTTGATTGAATCTGAATTGTTTGGACATGAAAAAGGATCATTCACTGGAGCGAATGAAAGACGTAAAGGACGTTTTGAGTTGGCGGATAAAGGGACCATATTTTTAGATGAAATTGGTGAGTTACCGCTAGAAGCGCAAAGCAAGTTATTACGTGTATTACAAGAGCGAGAGTTTGAGCGTGTAGGGGGAAGTAAGTCGATTCAAGTAGATATACGGATAGTCGCAGCGACCAACAGAGATTTATGGAAAATGGTCGAGGGTGGGGAGTTTAGAATGGATTTATATTATCGTTTAAACGTTTTTCCTATTCGAGTGCCTGCACTAAGGGAGCGTATAGAGGATATACCCGTATTGGCCAACAATCTCATCGTGCAGCTCAACAAAAAGCTGGGCAAGCAACTACGCGGGATCTCTAAAAAGGCTATTCATGCGTTACAGCGTTATGATTGGCCAGGCAATATTCGAGAACTCCAAAACGTGTTGGAGCGCGAAGCGATATTATCTAAAGGTCGTTTAATTGATTTATCTCAGGCACTTAACGCTACTGAGCAGCATAAATCTGAAAACGGTGAACTGACTTTAGCGCAGGCGGAAGCTGAACACATATTAAGAGTGCTAGAAATAAGTAACTGGAAGATCGCTGGCAGCAACGGGGCGGCTGATAAGTTAGGACTACCCGAAAGTACGCTAAGGTCGAAAATGAAAAAACTAAAAATTGCTAAGCTTTCGTGATATTTCGCGCCTATTCGTGATATTTCGCGATGTTGAAAATATAAGAAAAATAAATACAATAAAAATCAAAATGTTATAAACTTTCAGATTGGTCTGAAAGTTGCAATATCAAACTTGTGTATTACCAATGTAGCAAATAACATGAAGTTTGATATCAAAGAAGAAGACATGATCATTAAGCCCTATAAACAAGAAGGGCCTATTTACGTCAGAGAGCAAAAAGGTTTTTTCCAAAAAATAAGAAGAAACCTTGGCTGGTTTTTAATGTTAACTTTCGTTCTCATTCCTTGGATCCCGTACAACGAGCAGCAGGCCATCTTGCTTGATTTTGGTAAGCAGCAATTTAGGATATTTGGTGCCACCTTTCTCCCTCAAGACTTTATGATTCTAGCCTGGATTTTCATGGTGGGTGCCTTTGCTTTATTCTTTGTCACGACTTGGCTGGGTCGCGTGTGGTGTGGTTATACTTGCCCACAAACAATTTGGATGCTGATGTTCACTTGGGTTGAGCACCGAGTGGAGGGGACTCGCAACCAAAGAATAAAGTTGGACAAATCAAACTGGGATAGCAAAAAAGTCGCGAAGAAAACGGCCAAACACGCTATTTGGTTGATAATTTCGGTGTTTACTGCCACTTCATTTATGGCCTATTTTATACCTGCAAAAGAGCTGTATCTAGACATGTTTACGCTTGAGTGGACTGGCCTTACTTCCTTCTGGGTATTTTTGTTCGCACTTTGTACCTATGGAAACGCGGGCTTTCTACGAGAGAAAATGTGTACTGTGGCATGTCCATATTCTCGTTTCCAATCGGTGATGTTTGACAAAGATACGTTAGTCGTCACTTATGATAGCGAACGTGGTGAAAATAGGGGTCGTCGTAAACGCAAAGAAGACCCAAAACAGCTGGGGCTCGGCGACTGTGTAGACTGTAATTTATGTGTTGAAGTGTGCCCCGCTGGTATTGATATTCGTAATGGCTTGCAATACGAATGCATTAACTGTGGTTTATGTATTGATGCGTGCAACGAAACGATGAATAAATTCGGCTATCAGCCAGATTTGATTAAGTATCAAAGTGAGCATCAGCAAGCGGGTAAAAAATCCAATCCGTTTAGGTTAAAAATAGTAGGCTATGGTGCTATTACCGTATTGATAGTAGTCACTATGGTGATTTGGGCATTCAATCGAACACCAATAGAAGCTTCTGTCATTCGCGACCGTAATGCGCTTTATCGTGTTAATTATGAGGGGTTAGTCGAGAACCCATACACCTTAAGTGTAATAAACAAAACACAGCACGATTTAACTTACACCGTGAGCTTAAAGGGACTGCCAGATGCGAAACTTACAGCTCCAATCACAACGCATATCGCTGGCGGCGACATGGCGTTAATCCCAGTAACAGTGACCGCTGATGGCTATGAGCTTAAAGGTAAGCGCACTCCAATCCAATTCACTATAGAGTCGCAACAAGATGCCAATATTAGCATAACGAAGGACAGCTACTTCTATAAAAATTAGTTTACACTCCCCCCGACTCAAGGCGCTTGTATTATGAAGCGCCTTTTTTGTGTGCATATATGCACAATTTGACGCTAAATTTATGGCTTTCTCTCTGAACTTTTAGCGTATAAGCTTACTCTTATTGAGAATGAGTTTTATTAGCTGAATATTATGTTTAAAAATACATCACAACACTATGGTTTGTTAGCCATCATCTTTCACTGGGTTAGCGCGCTTGCGGTATTTGGCATGTTTGGTCTCGGGTTGTACATGGTTGAACTCAGTTATTACGATCCTTTCTACCGTGATGGCTTACATATTCACAAAAGCATAGGAATACTGCTAGCAGCTTTGATAGTACTTAGACTGATTTGGAAGGTTGCCAACCCTAGCGTGAAACCCGAAAGCGAAGCCACTCCCATGGACAAATTGCAAAACATAATAGCACATGTCGTTCACGTCGTTTTGTATTTAGGTTTGTTTGGGCTGTTTGTCACAGGTTACTTAATTTCTACCTCAGATGGTAGAGCAATAGAGGTGTTCAACTGGTTTTCTGTTCCAGGTATTGGGGAGCTGTTTGATGAACAAAGTGATATTGCAGGCACTGTGCATTTATATATTGCTTGGGGGCTCATTGGATTAGTGACGCTGCACATTGTGGGAGCGCTAAAACACCACTTTATTAATAAAGATCGTACCTTAGTTCGAATGCTCAAGGTACCAAACGCTACAAAAGTTGAGGATTAAAACATGAAAAAAACAATCATTGCATTAAGCATGGCAGCTATGACCTTATCGGCCGGAGTAAATGCTGCGGATTATGTAATTGATACTAAAGGTGCACATGCCTTTGTAAACTTTAAAATTAAACATTTAGGATACAGCTGGTTGCATGGTCGATTTAATAGCTTTGAAGGCGACTTCAGCTATGATGCAAAAAATCCAAATGCATCGAAAATCAATGTAGTGATCGATACTGATTCTATTGACTCGAATCATGCAGAGCGTGATAAACATTTGCGCGGTAATGATTTTTTAAACGTAAAAGCAAACCCAAAGGCGACTTTTAAGAGTAACTCGATTACTTTTAGCGATGATACAAATGCGAAGGTGAAAGGAAGCTTTACACTCAATGGGGTAACAAAGCATATCGAGTTTGATATTAAAAAAGTGGGTGAAGGTAAAGATCCATGGGGCGGCTACCGAGTTGGCTTTGAAGGTGAAACTCAGTTAAAACTTGCTGATTATGACATCGACTATGATCTAGGCCCTGCATCAACACACGTTACCATTGGTTTGCACTTAGAAGGTATTCGTAAATAATCTCTGCTAGCACCACGTGTTTCTAAATACGTGGTGCTGCGCTTTATATTCTAAGAGGAGTCCACTTTTCAAATGCAATATTAGTTTTAGAAAGTTAGTTTTTAAAGATACTAGCTAGCTGTGGCTGAAACTGCTCTGGTAACCAACGAGACATAGCCAGTCTAAACTGTTCGTTTTTATGGGCTTGTTTTAACGCTTCGCTAATTGCAGCTATCTGTTCCTTACCAATCGCATTGTTATTACAGCCCGCATATCCAGCTGTTATCTGCGAGGCAATACTCAATCTAACTTGTGTCAATTCATCTTGCTTATCAACATGCAATTTGTGGTAGTGGTGTTCGCTTGGGTATCCAAGTATCACATCGACTCTTTTTTTAAGTAGCATGATAGTCAAACTCTCTAACGTATCTCTTCCTGGTCTTATGAGCACTTGCTTGGAAGGCAAACCCGCCAATAACGCATCAATTTCATGGCCAAACGATCGATTTGCCGCGACACCTACAGTTAGTCCATGCTCAGTTACGAGTTTTTCCAAATCAATTGCGCTGTTGGTAATGCCAAGTGACTGTGCAACATCTTTCCTTAGTGCGGCAGAGGTTGATAATCCGATAGTGGAATACTCTTCACTAAAAGCGATATGTCTTTGCCGCTCGACTGTTTTATAGAGGGAGATCATACAATATTGGTTGTTGAAATTAGAGAGCTCATGTATGGCCCTAGATGCGGGGAATACTTTATAATTAAAAGTGTAATCGGGCATCTGTTGTTGAATGAGTTTTATCAATAACTCGTCTCGTCCTTGCCCTTCCAAATCGTCAGCAAGGATATAATAAGGCGCGAAATCTATCGCAATCCAAGTTATTTGTTTTGCAAATACAAAACTGGATTGAAAGGCAATGAAGAGGAGTAAGATGATTTTGATCAAATTGGGTCACTCTTGCTGAACTTACAATAAGCTTAGCATTGTTTGCGATGTTGATGATTAAATTAATGTTTATTTAATTTGTATTTAATGTTTACAGAGGTTGGCGGTATGCTAGCTTTAAAAGAAGTTTTAGTTTTGGGTAAAAGCATGCTAGCAAAGCTCAGTTAAGCGATTGAATATAGAGTTTGATTGCAGTGCGTTAATCCAAATATAAGTAGATAAGGCCACATGGCAAGGAAAGTCATAAAAGCCAATAACGATAAATTATTAATAAGGAAAACCTATGGCTATATTAATAGTTACCGATATTTTCGGTCATACGGATCATATTGATCGTTTTGCTAAATCGCTTGGAAGTGACGTGCAGGTGCTTTCACCATTTATAGAAGAACCAAATAGTGTCTCAGAGTCGGATTGTTATGAGCTGTTTTTGGCTCAGTGTGGTCATCGTTTATATGCTGATAAAATATCAGCAGCGATTTCTGAATACAAACCAAAACTTATTATTGGCTTTAGTGCAGGCGGAGCTGCTGCGTGGGTTGCATTGTCTGAACAAGGTGCATCTCACTCTGTCGAGCAACTTATTGCATTTTATCCCAGCCAAATACGTAACCATCTAAATATTAAGCCCAGCTGCGATGTGTCTATCTTCTTTGCTCAAGTTGAATCTCATTTTGACGTTGAGCCCGTCATTGAGCAGTTAAAAGATAAAAAAGGATTGAATTGTATCCGAACGCGGTATTTACACGGCTTTATGAACAAGCTTTCGGGTAACTATGACGAGTACGCATACTCGCATTATCAGTATTTTTGCCAGCGAGAAGCGCGTAACTATTTTGAGGTTGTGCAACAAGAAGCGGAGTTTTCATAACAACATACGCAAAAGCGGCTTGAGCGAACTACACTAAACACTAACTTATCATACTTTAAGGAGTGAAAGATGTATCCCGAGTTGCCTGATTATCAACATTTTTATAGTAATCCGATCGCCAAACCTCCATGCAGAATGCTAAATGCACAAATGTATGGCTTTTTTGTCAAAGGAAAAAAATCAACAATCCAAACCTATGTTGATAAAACGCTTAATTCGGTTTCTAGTAGTGAATTTGTATTCAGGGCCCTAACCGATTGGTGCTTATTGACATTTACAGATATAGAAAATATCGCGTCAAAAGTGCCGCCATTTAGTAACTATGGATATATGCAAGAAACCGATGTCATCATCTGGTTGCCAATTCTGCAAGTCAATCTCGAAACGTTAAAGGCAGAACATCTATATTGGTATCCAGCATTTATCTCGGTCAACAACATTAACGCACTGATAAATGGTCGAGAAATATGGGGCTACAACAAATATTTATGTCGCTACGAAATGCCTGATAACTTTGGTGACCCACTGAGCTTTTCCCTCTCTCTGGAGACCTTTAAGGAATTTGATCCCAACGTCAAAATGGCATGGCATGAATTGTTATCCATTGAACCTGAGGATGACGGGGAGTCATGGCTAAAAGAAGTGTTGGAAGTGGGTGAAGAAATTGCTGAGCTTTTCAAAGACTCGGTGTCTGATTTAAACGTCGATAGTCAATTTCTTAAGCAGTTCTTATCAGGGTTTACCCACCCGCAAATGGATCAAATATTATTTAAGCAGTTTCCAGATGGTCATGCCGAGAAGTCTGTATATTCGGCAGTGGTGCATTCCCCTTCAGAGGTGAAGAAAATCCACAAAATTGGCTTTATCAAAGATGACTTAAGCCTGAATCTACAACGAATGGATGCGTTTCCACTGGATAAAATGTTTGGCATTCCAATAGGCAAAAGCGAGGTCAAGCTACCTTACTTTGTGAAAATGGACTTCGATCAGGCAGGAGTGGAAGAAATTGTTTCCAGTGCTCAGAGTATCGCTAACCTCCATCGTTAGTGTACTGGTGGCATAAAAAACACGATTTTTTACTAAAGCGATATTTGCATGTTTAGTTGTCTTCCTATGTGGCTTTAGATGTTGCTCGTCAACAGGTTAGAAAAAGGAAGGTTTATGAGTAAACAAAAAGTAGCAATACTTGGCGGCGGTGTTTCGGCAATGACTGCTGCGGTATACATGACTGAACAAGACGATTGGCAAGAGCGCTATGATATTACCGTTTATCAGCAAGGTTGGCGCTTGGGGGGCAAAGGGGCGAGTGGTCGTAATGCTGAATACGGCGAACGTATAGAGGAGCACGGTCTTCACGTTTGGTTTGGTGCCTATGTCAATTCTTTTAGGGCAATTGAGACCGTTTATAATAAGCTTGAGCGCTCAAGTGATATCCCCATTCACACTTGGCAACAAGCGCTAAAACCACATAGTTTGGTGGTGTTGCAAGAATATATTGATCAGCAATGGCAAACTTGGTCAGTAGATTTCCCTGAGATCCCAGGTAATCCAGCAGATGGCACACTCGATTTACATTTTTGGCAGATTTTAAAATTACTTGCGGCTTGGCTACACAAGTGGGTTGATGATTTGGAATGCGAAGTTGAGAAAACCCACAAATCCACACAACTCAAAACTAAAAAAGAAAGAGACAAAACGCTGCTTGCTCACTTGGGACAGGAAGTTAAAAGCTTTTTTGATAGTGTAGAAGAAAAGGCTAGAGCTCTATTTGATGACGCAGAAAATCAAGCCCAAGAGGTCGTATCCACACCAAAGCTGTTAATAACGCAACTTAGTAATTTTCTAACGGTACGTGAAGCTGATCATCGTTTAGAAAATAAGAAAGATCACTTAGTTGTTTGGTATATGGTTCGAAAAATTAGGCGCTGGTTGCAGTCTGAAGTAAATGACTTAATTGATGACAACCCTGTCATTAGACGTCTATATATATGCATAGATTTAGGTGTTGCGATGACCATTGGCATGCTCCGAGACAAAGTCTATTCACGAGGGTTTGGTTATCTTGATCAATACGATTTTAAACAGTGGCTCAAGCGCAATGGCGCAAATGAATTGCTGTCTGTGGAGTCTGCACCAGTCCGCGGCTTTTATGATCTCGTTTTTGGCTATGAGAACGGTGATTTTAAAAAGCCGAATGTTGAAGCGGGAGTTGCGGCTTTGGCCATGCTTCGGATTATGCTGTGTTATCGCGGTGGTGTGATGTGGAAAATGCAAGCGGGAATGGGAGATATTATTTTCTCTCCTATTTATGAGCTGCTCAAACATCGAGGCGTTAAGTTTGCGTTTTTTCATCAGGTTGAATCGTTACACTGTACACAGGATGATGATGGTCATTATGTTGATAGCATTCAATTAATTCAACAGGTTAAACTAAAAGAGACGCAAAGTTACGAGCCTCTGGAATTAGTCAAAGACTTGCCATGTTGGCCAAGCTCGCCTCTGTGGCAACAAATTGACCCGCAGCAAGTGGCACTACTTAAAGAACATGAGATTAACCTAGAGTCTTACTGGTCTAATTGGGAGGCGGTTTACCAACAAGCATTTGGACAGAGGTTACCGAGAAAAACACTAAATAAAGGTACTGATTTCGATTTAGTGATTTTTGGGATCTCAGTGGCAAGTCTTGAGCCACTTTGTCAGCAATTATTGGCTAAAGATAACGGCTTAAAGTTGCAAGCTGAAAAGGTCAAAACTGTTGCGACTCAAGCATTACAGTTGTGGCTTACTAAAACTGACAGTGAACTGGGTTTTCACGATCCTTCTGGTAGTAATGAGCCACCAATATTAAGCGCATTTTCTCAACCTTTTGACACTTGGGCCGCGATGTCTAATTTAATTGAGGTTGAAGATTGGCCAAATACACAGCCAAATAACATTGCCTACTTTTGTAGTGCTTTTACCTGCGCAGATTATCCACCTCCGAGCGATCATGAGTTTCCTGAGCGCATGAAAGCTCAGGTAAAAGAAAACGCATTGCAAAAACTTAGATTACAGATGCAGCCACTGTGGCCAGAGGCTTATCATGGTAACGACTTCGACTGGAACGTATTGTTTGATGTTGATAATAACGAAGGTGAAGTTAGGTTCAACACTCAGTATTGGAGGGTGAATGTCGACCCCAGTGAGCGTTATGTCTTAAGTGTTGTTGATAGCAGTCAATTTCGACTGCCTACGGACGGCTGCATATTCAATAACCTCTACATTACTGGAGATTGGATTAAAACCGGTGTCAATGCAGGTTGTGTTGAAGCTGCTGTGATGGCTGGCATGCAAACGAGTAGAGCCATCACCGGATATCCTCAAAACATTAGTGGAGAATCAGGGTTTGAGCCGTTTAAATAACCGAGCTATTACTCTTTAGGCGCTAAACGAACGTTTGGTTTTTGAACCGTTAGTTGTACAACTGTATTAGCTTAACCTATATTCTACGCCCTGCAATTTGCAGGGCTCAAATTCCACCTTGGTATAATTTGTATGTATTATGAACGATAACTTGAACCTTAAAAAGGTAATCGGGTTCATTTGTTTGGGGGTCTTTTTAATTCAGCTATACTGATAGTGCAATTGCATGATATAGCTCGGGATTCAAACTATGCCACATCCAAATGTGCTGTTAAATACGATAACACTAACATTACTCTTAGCAGTCTCGATGGAAGCATCAGCACAAGTCGAAGAAGAAATCGAAGTCATTGAGGTATACGCCCAAAAAAGAAAGCAATCTATCAATGATGTTGCTATCGCTGTTAAACCCATATCCGGACAAGTCATCACTGACGCCGCGCTGAAAGATACGACCGAACTAGGTAGTTTAGTTGCGAATGTAAAAATCAGTCAAAATGCAGCTGAGGGTACGCCCCCAGCGGTCAGCATTCGAGGTGTCGGACTTGTCGATTATAACACGGCTAACACTTCTCCGGTTGGGGTGTATTTAGATGGTATATCTGTTGGGTCTGCGAATAATCAAATCATTAACTTGTTTGATGTTGAACAAGTTGAAGTGTTGAAAGGTCCACAAGGTACACTTTTTGGTAGAAATACCACTGGGGGGGCAATTTTAGTGCGCACGGCGCGCCCAACAGATGGTGATTTTGCTTCTGTCAGTGTAGGGGTCGGTTCTGACTCTTTATCAAGAGCTCGTGCGACGCTCAATTATAGCCTAGATCAAAATAGCGCGGTGCGACTTGCAGCTAGCCACAATAACTATGAGTACACAACGTATAACTTACAGCCTGACGCTCCTGAGGCGTATATGGAACAAAATGATGTTCGACTAAGTTATTTTGGCGAGTTTGATAAGTTCAGTGTTTTTGTGAAATTAGATTATGGTCATTGGAATGGACTGGTTCAGCCGGTCGGGAATATCGGATTATTCTCAAACCCTTTGGATGGTTCATTATGTTCTCCAGCCCAAGCGGGCACTAGCAACTGCGTTGATGCGCTTGGCTTTAATATTGGCAGTGACGATTTTTGGGCTGTACGGGTAAATAATTATCAAAAACATCACAGTATAAGCAAAGGCGTTACAACAGAGGTCGCGTATGCACTGGATGACCGGTCTCAACTTATTTATCTTGGGGCTTTCAATCGCTTAGATAGGATACATGGATTTAATTGTGATGGAAGTCCATTTTCATTGTGTGAAGGCGAGTTAGGACTTAAAAATGAAAAGCTGGTGAATGAGCTTAGGTTTGAGCAAAGTATGGAGACCGGCTTTCTAACGGTAGGTTTATTTCAACTAGAAGAGCGTATTTATCAAGATAATTTTAATGACTTATTACGTGATTTTAGGGGAACCCCTAATGGTGCAAGTGCGGCGACCTTTTTCTATGATAATGATATTAAAGTAAAATCAATGGCCTTATTTGGTCAATATGAATATGAAGTTAGTGAGCATACAGATGTACTCGTAGGAGTAAGATATAGCGATGAAGATGTGAAGTATGACTCTTTTTCCTATTTAAACGTGCCTTTTGGAGGTAATCTCGCTGGCATTTTAGTTCCTGCCTACGACATTGAGGGAAAAGAGTCCGATAGTAATTTGTCTGGAAAATTGTCGGTTATCCATAAAGTTAAATCGGATAAAAGTGTTTATTATAGTTTATCTAATGGTGTAAAAAGCGGCGGCTATAACGGTGGCTTCCTTATTTCGAAGGATGCCGCGATACAGGCAAGTTATGGCCCTGAAGAACTAATCGCTCATGAAGTAGGCGCTAAGCTGTTATTTAATGACCTTAAACTTCGTACAAATTTGGCTGCTTTTTACTATGATTATAAAGATCAACAGGTATTTATGAATCAGGCTTCAGAAGTACCTGGAGCGCCGCCTTATCAGTTACTTGAAAACGTAGGTAAGTCCAAAATCTATGGTGCTGAGATAGAAAATACTTGGTATCTATCGGAGCAAACTCAGATAGGCTTAGATGTAGGGTATATACCTGAAGCTAACTTTGAGGAGTTTATCGATCCAGTTGGCGTTGTATTGACCGACAATCGTTTACCGTTTACATCCGAATGGAATATCTCTGGGCAAATAAATTATGCATTTAATTGGGATGAAGTTAGTATAAAAAGTAGAATAGCATTTGATTATCAAAGCGAATATTACTTTGACCAAAACGAATCTCCGTATGCTAAGCAACCCAGTTATATGCTTTGGAATGCTAATCTACAGCTGGAGTATAGAGACTGGCAGTTAGGTATTTGGGGTAAAAATCTTCTAGATAAAGAGTATAGCCACCTTAAATTTGACCTGAGTAGTTTTTTGGGAATGTTAGAAGACTTTAAAGGTGAGGGAAGAAGAGTAGGCATGGATGTAACATATCGATTTTGATTTTGCTTAATCACTATACGTATAAGTCACCTGACTTGGGGGTTGAAAACTTGCAGATACAATACCGAATCACAGGTAACTTTACTGAGGTAACAGGCTAGAATGCGTTTACTCCTGATCATTTTCAGCATAATTCTGGTTTCTAGTTTTGCCTATGCAGATCAGGCTGTGTTGAAATTGACGCAGCCTTGGCAATATCAAAATTTACACCATGTTGGAAAGGCTTATGAGGCAAATTCTAGTACAAGATTTCCTCAAAACTGGGCTGAATTGAGTGCGTGGGAATCTATTCATGAACCACTAAAAAACAGAGCGCTGTTTTCTGGTCGTTATTTCTTGGTTACTAAAGTCAGAAATGAAACACCCTTAAATGAATTTGTGCTTTATCCATACAATACGGTATTAAGCAAAGTTGAGTCGAGGATATATACACCGGAAACAGTCTTGCGAGTTTTCTCTGGGGGTAAGGTCGAAAATGAATTTGCATTTCATTATGGTAATCAAGTCAAGTTGGAGCCTAGTCAAGATTATTATATCGTTACTCTCTTCGAGAGTGATTTCTTTTACACCCCGGTAAAGTTGACCATTGAGCCTCTTAGAGACTTTCAGCAGGAAGTGGTCTATGAAAATCTTATTATGACGCTTTGTTTTGGTGTCGGCATTGTTTTGGGGCTGTATAACTTATTAATCTACATCGGCTCTAAAGATATCACTCATTTTTATTACGCATTATTCACTTGTGTGTGGGTATTTGCGTGGAGCCATTTTTTTCATATTCCCGACGAGTTATTTGGGTTTTACTCTGCAAACTTACATTGGTTAGGTTTTGCGCTTGCGCCATTAACTAACGCGTTATTTTATATCCATCTTCTAAAACTCAAGGACGTTCATCCAAACTATGTGTCGATTTCTATTTGGCTTGGTGTGATAGCTGCGCTTGGACTACCGTTTTGTATTCTTTTCCCTGGCTTTGGTTTTATTTGGGCGACTTTAGTAACGGGGTTAGCGCTTTGCTTCGGACTATTTGTTGGTATTACGCGTTGGACTGAAGGATTTAAGCCCGCTCGCTATTTTGTAATGGCATATATTGCAATGGCGATCCCCAATATGGTGGGTAATTTAACGAACTTAAGTTTGCTGCCTGAATCGTCGAGTAACTTATATCTTTACGGTCTAATAGGTACTGCGCTTGATGCATTACTGCTGGCCTTCGCAGTTGCGGACAAGTTTAGAATTACCAGTGAAGAAAATATAGAACTCAATAAAAACCTTGAAGCAAAGGTGTTAAAGCGGACCTATGAGTTAGAGCAGGTGGCCTCAGAACTTAGAGATGCTAGTGAGGCAAAAAGTCGATTTTTGGCAAACATGAGTCATGAAATAAGAACACCAATGACGTCAATTATTGGCTATGCCGATGGCATTATGCTCGGAGATATTAAGCCACATGAGCGTAATCACGCTATCTCCGTTATTTTGCAAAACTCGCGTCATGTACTTGGGCTAATTAATGATATTCTGGATATGTCTAAAATTGAGGCCAATAAACTAGAAGTTGAGTTGGTGGAGTCAAACCTTTTTCAAGCGATTGCGCATGTCGATTCATTATTGGGTAAGCAAATTAGAGATAAAGGACTGGAGTTTGCGCTGAATTATCATTTTCCGCTGCCTGATTTTGTGGTTATTGATCCCACTCGTTTGCGACAGATATTACTAAATCTCACATCTAACGCAATGAAGTTCACGACGGTTGGTAAAATCTCGATTGATGTGGCGTGTCAAAACGAGCGTCTCATGATTACAGTGCGAGATACCGGGATAGGAATGACAGCGGACGAGCAAAAAGAATTATTTAGCGCGTTTTATCAAGCTGACTCTTCCACATCAAGGAAATATGGTGGGACAGGGCTTGGACTAAATATCTCCAAAAGCTTAGCGAGAAAGTTAGATGGTGATATTTCGGTAGAAAGTGAGGTAGGCTCAGGTACTGCCTTTACTCTTACTGTTGGCCTATATACCACCGAGAAAACAAAGTGGGTGCAAAGTCTCGCTCAAATCGGTGATGTTCGTGAACAAGGCACAATACCTGATGAAATAAATCAAGAGCTTAAAGGTGAGGTGTTATTAGCTGAAGATAACACAGACAATAGTAAGCTTATTAAGCGTATTTTAGAGCGTATGGGTTTATCTGTGACGGCGGTTGAAAATGGTCAGCTAGCGGTACAGGCGGTACTAGATGGTGATTTCGATTTGATATTAATGGATATCCAAATGCCTGTAATGGATGGTGAGCAGGCGTTTAGCTTTATTCAGGCAACAGGGTGTAGCACGCCTGTGATTGCATTAACTGCCAACACCATGCAGCATGAAATTGAGCGTTACTTAAAACTTGGATTTAGTGATCATCTTGCAAAACCTATTGATAGAGTCGTGTTCAGTCAAAAGGTAGCCTATTATTTGGATATCCAAGTCGACGAGGAAGTTGATCTTCCTGAAGCCGAATTTTATCAGTTAAAACAACAGTATATTTCTGGGCTGCATGAGCAAATCATTCAGATAAAGAATCAAGCTAAGTATCAGGACTACGATGCGTTAGCAAGAACAGTTCATGCGATTAAAGGTACTGCTGCGATGTTTGATTGTATTGATATTCATAAAATTGCAAACGAGTTGGATGTTAAGCTGAAGAATAAACAACTAGAGTGTGTTGAAGTGCAGCTAACTGAGTTACTTGGTGCGATGACAACCGCTATTGAGTCAGAAAAGCAGCAAACCAAACAAGCTTAGGATTCTACGCCTTGTTAATATTTATAGCGGATAGGCATGATAATGAAAGGATTTTATACAACACCTTATCTTAATGGCTGCAGACTGTAGATTTGAGCCTTACTTAGGTCAGGGAAGTCCTTCCGCTGTTTATAGTTGGCATATAGATTGGAAAATATTGTGGTTTTGGATAGTTTATCTAGACTCGCAATAAATAAACGTCCACTGTTACGGTCTCCCGATATTACACTGCCTTTACAACACTGCTGAAATGAGGAGATAAGCGCTCTGATTGTGTTCTTATTGCCCGTATCCTGCAGTGCAATTTCTGCTTCTATAAAGAATGCAACCCCACTCCAATAGACTCTTTGTTGTGCGTTTAATGACCACATTTGTTCGCTCACTGTTTTAAGTGCTCCTTTATTCATTCGCGTATTTTTTGCGCCTCGGCTGAGCCCTGAGATTAGTCTTGTACGAAACTCTGCAACATTAAAAATATCGTTCTCTAGCATAATGACATTTTGTAAATAGGTAGCAAGCCCCTCTGCAAGCCAGAAATCTGAGTGGTCAAGCAACGGGTGATAAAGGTGAGCAATTTCATGGTACAAGGTCCAATCTTTAATCAACACTCGGCTTGAGGTAAATCGTTTGATTTGGAGTAGAACAGCGTCGGGTTTGCCACGTTGAACCGTGGCCCATGGCACAGGCTCAGATGCGAATAAGCTCGGTTCAATGATAAATGGAAGTGTATATTGTTGTAATATTCCCAAGGAACGCTCTGTTGCTTTAACACCGTGTTTTAGCCAAGTTTCCACATGTTGTCTATCACTGCGACTGATCCAGCTCTTATATTCGATTTCAATTTCGGTTGCCTGAGTGGATGCAATTAAGCCAAACAACAGTATAAACATTAATAATTTCATTATTTTCTCTACAATGGTTACTTTGTAAATAGACCTGAGAACGCATTATTTCATTCTTGATGTTGAGATTATCTCAACTGACCTGGTTGGGTGATTGTGTAAAACTGAATAAAACAACGTTAAAGGGAAATAAGATGAAAGTCACCGCACTTAGTTTATTGTTATTGAGTCCAATTGCTTTGGCAAACCCACTTTTAGGTACTTGGGAATTTGTTGAGGGAAAATATGCCACCACAGATGGCATTGTATCAGCGCAAGCGCCTAGCTTGACGTCGATAAAGTTAATTACTGAGGCTCACCACAGCTACATTACGCAAAGTGAAGGAAAGTTTAAATACGCTGGTGGAGGGAGTTACAAAATAGAGGGAGATAGATTTATCGAAACCTATGAATATGGAAATGTTACTTCCTTACTTGGTCGAACGATGTCATTCAGCTACAAGATTGATGGTAATTTATGGCATCATGAACTGTATGAAGATGGTAAGTTCGTCGAGAAGGAAGTATGGAAAAAAGTTCAGTGATCCCAAAGAAGATGCGTTATATCAGTCACGCATCTTCTCAGCTTCAAATCCAGTACACCGAAACACCAACATTGAGTGCAAAGCAAGTGCTAATCAAAGTGCATGCGTTTGGGGTTAATAGAGCAGACATTTTGCAAAAGCAAGGGAAATACCCTGCGCCTGAAGGCGATAGTGAGATATTGGGTCTGGAAGTGTCTGGAACGATAGTTCAAGTGGCGTCTCCTGAGTTTGAATATTTACTTGGTGATCAAGTGTTCTGTTTAACCTCTGGAGGCGGCTATGCTGAGTACGTGGTTGCACAAAGTGAATTACTCATGCCGTTAACCAAAGGCTTGTCATTGAGTTATGCGGCAGGCTTAGCAGAAGTATATCTTACGGCCTATGATGCGATTGTGCGAACTGGGCAGCTAAATTCTAATGGGATTTTACTGTGCCATGGCGGAGCTTCGGGTGTTGGTAGTGCTGCCATAAGGATTGCAAAAAGGCTAGGTGCAACGGTCATTACGACCCAAAGTAGCAAGGAAAAGGCCAAGTACGCAAAGGCTCTGGGGGCAGATTACACTATTAATTATTTAGACTGTGATTTTGCTGAAGAAATGAAAAAGCTTGGTTTGAAAGCAAATGTCATTCTTGATCCAGTCGGTGGTGAATACCTCAGAGCGAACCTAAGAGTTGCAGCAATGGATTGTCACTGTGTGATGCTCGCTATGCTAGGCGGAAGATATACAGAACTAGACTTTGCCAAGTTACTCGCGAAAAGGTTTAACTTGCACGGAAGTACGTTGAGAAACCGCTCATTGGACTATAAAACGGAATTAGTGAAAGATTTTCTGAATGAGTTTGGCTCGGACCTGCCGGATCAGACAATGAAGATACCAATATATAAGGAGTTATATTGGGATGAAATTGAGCAAGCCCACGATATTCTCGAACACAACCAGAACCTCGGGAAGGTGATAGTTAGAGTTAGTTGACTGTTTATTTATACAGTTGTTATGCTATAACTCTTAGTGATTAGAGGAGTGATTATTTTGACGTTCAAAATTGAAGAGAAAGTACCTTGCCCAGAGGAATATTGTGATTTGCGAATAGCCGCTGGATTATCTGCAAAATCTCTAGAAGCAGCCACAAGGGGACTACCTAACTCATTATATGGGGTTGCAATTCGACATAACGAACAACTTGTGGCAATGGGCCGGGTGGTTGGAGACGGAGGTTGCAATTTTGAAATTGTCGATGTTGCCGTCAATCCGCTTTATCAAGGGCAGGGATTAGGGCGTACAGTAATGGAATATATTGATGGTTACTTAGCATCAAATGTTTTGCCGGGCTCATATGTTTCAATGATTGCAGACGAGCCAGCCTTTTACGAGAAACTGGGTTATCGCTTAGTAGCTCCAGCGAGTCAAGGAATGACAAAGAAGTTCACAGTAGGCTCCATTAAAAGCTCTAAAGTTTGAATTTTCAACTTTTTTCTTGGTAGATTAAGAAATAGCGATAGATATAGATAACTTTTGAAGGGTTGCAACTGAGTGGATTCGAACCACCGAGCTTTGGCACGGGTTATAGAGACTAGGTAGTGCTTTTTCTTTATTTGAATTAGATCTAAGGTTGGTACAATCGAATGGATTCTTATTAGATAAGACTGAATATTTAGGATTGGTACAACCGAGTGGATTCGAACCACCGACCCTTGGCACGGGTTATAGAGAGTAGGTAGTACTTTTCTTTATTTGAATTAGATCTAAGGTTGGTACAATCGAATGGATTCTATTAGATAAGACTGAATATTTAGGAGTGGTACAACCGAGTGGATCCGAATTATCGACCCTTGGCACGGGTTATAGAGAGTAGGTAGTGCTTTTCTTTATTTGGATTAGATCTAAGGTTGGTACAATCGAATGGATTCTTATTAGATAAGACTGAATATTTAGGAGTGGTACAACTGAGTGGATCCGAATTATCGACCCTTGGCACGGGTTATAGAGAGTAGGTAGTGCTTTTCTTTATTTGAATTAAATCTAAGGTTGGTACAATCGAATGGATTCTTATTAGATAAGACTGAATATTTAGGATTGGTACAACCGAGTGGATTCGAACCACCGACCCCTACCATGTCAAGGTAGTGCTCTAACCAACTGAGCTACGGTTGTATTATAAGATTTGGTACGACCGAGTGGATTCGAACCACCGACCCCTACCATGTCAAGGTAGTGCTCTAACCAACTGAGCTACGGTCGTACAATAACATTCGTTTATTAATTGTTTTCAGGTCTGTGCCTGTCAACGCGTTGTAATATATAGTGACTCAGCTAACGGATCAAGCGGCTTTCAGTAATTTTTTGATTGTTTGCCTTTTTTTTGTTCATACTGGAGGGATTTCACACAGCTCGTAAAATTTTTTCCACCATTTTACATGTGCTTTCGCAGAATCTTTAAGGTTATCCAAGTGTTGTTGAAGCGTGAGCGGATCGGCAAGGTTATTATTTTGATACAATAGGTGAATAGGCTGCCAGGCAGCGATCAACTCTTCCGTAGAAAGAGATAGCATTGCCTGATACGGCTGAAGAATGGATAAATAATACTTGTTAAAGATATTGTTTATGATCTGTGCCTGCTTTTTATTTCCGCCGCTTTTGCAAATGCCATCTTTTAGCCTAAGTTGTTGTAATTGGCGTGTAGTCGCATTATTCAGCTGAGTCTGTTTACGGACGCTTGTAACCAAAGATGAGACAAATCGCTGAGAAAGCACTTTTAAAGCGGGTGTGAGCGTGTCTGGGCTGAGATTTTCTGGCGTATCCATGTTTATTACCAGCTCTGCGAGCTCGTTAACGGCCTCTAGCATGTTGCCGTGGGCTGCTGGCAACTCTAGTGGTACTTCTTCAGCGATTAACAAACTCAAACTTGCCAACTCTCTTTCAAATGTCATCATATGAAGAAAGTGGCGTGGAAGCTGTTGTTTCTTATCCTGTACTGCTTGAGTTAATGTTTGTTTCAGCTCGTCGCTCGTGTTTGGATGCTGAATGCAGTGAGGAGCTTGTTGAATAAATAAGATGGTGTATTTCAAGCGTTCACTTGGGTAACTTACTTTCCCTAATTGATTATTGTGCGCAGCGATGAGATTTGTGACTTTGCAGTGTCCAGCGGTCGCGATGTCTAACATAGAGATAGTTAGCTCACTTGTCGGCAATGGCACTTTTTCGACCTCCGGATTGTAAAGTGGCGCTGGGAGTACCACCTCTATGTCAGTTGCGCTCGCCAAACGTTGTTGATATTCAACGGCAATATCGGTCGGCTGCTTGCTGCAACCGGCCAAAGTAAAAAGTAATAGCGTACTAGCTATTCGCTTGACTAATCTCAAATTTCACCCGTTTGTTTACGCATGTCACCAATAATACTGCCGCCGTACTCAAGCCAATAATAATACCAATCCAGAAGCCTTGAGGACCCATTGCAGGCGTTATTAAATCGGTCTTTGCTAATACATAGCCTAATGAAAAGCCAATTAGCCAATATGATACAAAGGTAACCCAAGATATTGGCTTAGTATATTTTAGCCCCCTTAACACACCATTTGCCGAGACTTGTAATGCATCGGGCAATTGATACAAACAAGCCAGCACCATAATGCTGGTTGCAAGAGCGGCTACTTCAGTATTGTTGGTATAGAGCCAAACAATCTGATCTCTTCCTATATACGTAATGAGTGCGACAAATAGAGCAATTAAGGTGGCCAAAAGAAACGCGGTATTCACCGAAAGCTTAAGTTGGTCTAAGGCTCCTTGTCCAGTTAGGTTACCGATCCGGATGGCAATAGCCATCGACAAACTTAATGGCATCATAAACAGCATTGTAGTGACGCTGGCTGCAATTTGGTGACCGGATACGGAAATAGGACCTAGATCTGCAATAAATAATGGAATGCACGCAAATAGCGTGACCTCAAAGAAGGTAGCCAGTGCAATTGGGAAACCAAGTGCTGCAACATATTTCATCATAGTTAAACTCGGTTTGGTAAAACCGCTAATGAGGGCCTTTCCATCTATGTGTTTACTGTTCAAGCTATACACCCACTGTGCAATTGCCATTGACCAAAGCACGATGGATGTAGCGAGGCCACAGCCCGCACTACCAAGCGCTGGCGCGCCAAATTTACCATAGATGAAAATATAGTTAGCAACGACATTGATACAAAGACCAACAATACTGATGTAAAAAGCAGGCTTTGTTTGGCCAACCCCTTCGGTGACATTGCGGTATACCGTAAAGATCAAAAAGCCCAAGAGACCCCATTTCACAAAATCAATATAGCCTTGAGCGAGGGCCTGAACATTCTCACTTGCCCCAATATTTGAAAAAACAATAGAAGTAAAGTTCGCTAAAACCAAACCGACGGTAAAAAGCGCTAAAGCGAGATACAAGCTTTGCTGGAAAAATCGTTTGATCCCTGCGGGGTCATTAGCACCATGGCAATGCGCAACAATACTCGTAAGTGCAAGTATGATCCCTTGTAAACTAAAAATCAAAGGGTTCCAAACACCCGTAGCAATAGAAAGAGCAGCTAAGTCTTCAGCACTGACTTGACCTGCCATCATCGTATCAACGACGGTCATTAAGACTAAAGTAACTTGAGCGAGAAAAACGGGGATCGCAAGTTGAAGCAAGCGCCTGGCTTCCCAAGTTGAAAAATTCATGGTGAGATACTACTTAAGGCGTAAAAACGTTAGTTTATTTTAGTGCTTTGTTTTTAGCAAAATTTTGCGGCTAGCAGCCGCAACTATTTTTATCTAGTCGGATATTCAATACAAATTAAGTACATCTCTTAGTGCGATTTCGCTACAATCTCAAGGATAAATTAAGAGGGTAGATATGTTTACAGGAATTGTTCAAACAAAAGCGACGGTGGTGTCGGCGAAGCAGGTCGATAATATTTTAAAATTAGTTATTTCTGTTGGTGCTGAATACCTCGATAAGCTGACCTTGGGTGCGAGCATAGCAATTAACGGATGCTGCCTAACGGTGGTGCACTTCGAACAGCCAGAAAATGACGTGGTAGGGCAAGTTTGCTTTGATGTGATTGATGAAACATTGAGACTCACTAATCTAGGTGAAGTACAAAGAGGGTCACAGGTAAACTTTGAGCGCTCGATGACATTTGGTACAGAACTCGGCGGTCATATAATTTCAGGGCACATTCAAACAAGCGCGAATATCAGTGAAATACATCGCAACGAAGGCAACTGTAGGATGCATGTAGCATTGTCAGAAACGTGGCATAAGTATGTTATGTACAAAGGCTTTATTGCGGTAAATGGTGCGAGTTTGACTGTGGGGGAGCTTGATCACACCGGCTTTTGGTTACACCTAATACCTGAAACGCTGGCGCTTACCAATTTGGGTACGATGCGTGTGGGAGATACTGTGAATATAGAGGTTGACCAACAAACCTATACGATTATTAATACCGTTGAAAACTACATGAAGAAGCAAACTCTATTGAAGCACAACTAGTACCTTGCCCGAGTAACGCCCTTTACCTCTATTTGCAGGTACCAAAAGCATTAGCTAAGGTTGTGTCAACTTGATAAGCAGCTCGCAAATGAGCTGCCCGTAATCTATAGCGCTTCTGCTTTGATTAAAACACTTGTTCGTCGTCGCTATCAACCCTAAGTTCAAGCTTATTGTGCAGTTGGTCTAAGTGCATATTTAGGTGTATTGGATTGCAACAAGCAGCACAGTCTTCGAAGTAGTCCTGATCGCCTTCACTTGTATCAAGATTGACAAAAATATGATGTCCACAATGCGGACATTCAATACGTTGTTGATATAGGTTTTTCATTGGCCCTCCACCTGAATTGGCCAAACTAAATACCTTTTAACTATAGCGCATTGTGACGAAAATATGGCAGTTATTTGAGCAGGGCTTGCACTTGTTCTGCCGCATCCCGTATGTACTTGCCAGCAAACAAGTTTGCTTGCACCAGAAGAGGATATAAGCGATAAATGTCTAAACGTTCAGGTGAATTTTCTGCGAGTGGATAGATAGACTCGTAACCACGATAGAAGTCATCTGGTAGTGGAGCGAATAACGAAGCCATCGCAATATCAACTTCTCTATCACCATAATAGCAAGCAGGGGAAAATAGCACGGGTTTTTGATGGCTAAAGCCAATGTTACCATGCCAAAAATTACCGTGAACTAGAGACGGTTGAACTTGGTGTGGAAGAAGTGGCTTAAGCTGCTCCACAAATGTGTCGATATCAGTGAGGATAATCCCTTTTTCAGCGAGCAGTTGTAGTTGCCAACCAATTCTTTCCTCAGCAAAAAAAACTTCCCATTTTTTGTGCCATTGATTTGGTTGCGGCAGCTCATGAATGTAATTGTCTTCTTCTAGGCCGTACATTTCCTGTTCATGACGTTGGTGCATTTTAGCAAGGCTTTGACCGCACTCAAGCCAGTTTTCATTGCGATGATCTAGTTCTAACCATTCCAGTACAATAAAACAAAATTCAACACTCGTACCCAGTGTTATTGTATCGGCCACGAGGAAATCAGAGTCGCGAATAAGCTTTTCACGATTAGATGCTTCACACTCAAATCGCTCTAAAGCTTGAATAGGAGCTACTTTGACCAAAAATTGATGGGTATCGTCTGCAATCTTATAAAGTTTTTTAGACCCATAACTTTTTAAGGTTTGCTTCGAAGAAAACTCAAATGCGTCATGGAGAGATTCAGAGATTTGTTGGTTGACTTTGTTCCACATAAGTTAGATCCAACATATTCACTTACTCTAAAATATGGTTGAAATTCTCAAGATCACAAATACTTGAGGCCTTTTTCTAAAAAAAATAAAATATCATGTCTGTCATTTTATCCAAGGGAAGTACATTGAATAAAAATATCATCACCAATCTACTGGCGATACTGCTAACCGGTACTGGCTTCGCACTGGAAAACGATGTGTTGTTTTCGGTTGGATTGTTTGCACTATCTGGTGCAATGACGAATTGGTTAGCGGTACATATGTTATTTGAGAAAGTGCCTTTCCTCTACGGTTCAGGGGTTATCACGCTTAAATTCGAGTCGTTTAAAACGTCGATTCGAGATCTCATCTTGAGCGAGTTCTTTAGTAAAGAAAAACTAGAAAAGTTTCTCGGCAAGGAGCACCCAAAGTTTGACTTGGCACCTATCGCTAATAAAGTCGATTTAAATCCTGCGTTCGACCGTTTGTTAAGTGTGATTGAGGCGTCTCAATTTGGCGCGATGTTACAGATGTTTGGTGGGACTGAAGCTGTACAACCGTTGCGAGAACCATTTATAGAGAAAATGCGATTAGCAATAGTTGAGCTTGGTGAACAGCCAGAGTTTGATGCTGCAATTGGTGAGTCACTCAGTAATGGCCTACTTGGCGATGATTTACATCAAACCATTGAAAAAGCGGTAGATGAGCGACTTAATGAGCTAACGCCGCAAATGGTAAAGGAAATTGTACAAACCATGATTAAGACTCACTTAGGTTGGTTAGTTGTGTGGGGTGGGGTTTTCGGTGGTCTATTTGGGTTGTTGGCTGCAATCGTATAGTAGAAAAAGGCGTAGTCAGGGATTGCTACGCCTTGCTTTTTTGTTTACAAACATGTCGACATGACTACTTTGAACCTGAGACAAAAATAGTCTTTTGGTCTACTTGAGCGATGTCTTTGATGCTGGTCCGTGTACTGCTGTCTACACCGAGGAAATCAGCGGCTTTGTTGAATCCATAGGTGGCTGCAAATTTACCGATTGGCATATCATTACAGTGTAGTTTTTCCTCGACAACTCGTTTTTTGAGGTGGTTATCTTTAATGGTGTGGAACAGGTGGATTCTATTGTCTTTGACAACCGACATACAAACTTTGGTGGCTCTGCTATCATCCGCAGCAACAAAATCTGCTGCAGAAGTTGTTCCTACTACTAAAAGCGAGGTTGCACATACTAAATTTAACAGTTTCATGATTAGCTCCTTGGCTATCTCTAGGACACGTTATTAGTATTGCGAAAGTTTTCATGTAATGCTGTAAACCAAGTAATTCTGAATGTAATAGAGTATGTCAAATGTGTACAAGAATTCTAACTGCATGTAAAATATTAGATTATTTTATTTCTGAAGATACAGATAGTTGAAACTTTTTTTGCTATAAAATACTATTATCGATAATTTAACACCTCATTCTTACATTTACCTCTTATCTGCTACTTGTGTGTCAAAACGTGTCAATATAGATGCTAATTTACATTTTGTAATGGCAGCTAAGCCTTTTCAAATTACTCACTGATGACAACATGCGTTATAATATCCGGACGTTCGTCGTAATTACTTGTGACTGAAGCTCATAATTGCGTAAAGTGCGATGGCATGAGTTAAAGTCACAAAAAAACAATAGAGATGACAAAAAATGTATAAATTTGCTCCCTCCATAGTCGTAGCTGGCATTGCCGCAGCTTTGATGGGCTGTCAGGATAACGGCCCACAAAAAGAAAAAGTTACCATAGAGAAAAACCCATACCCAAGTACTTACAAGCCTGTACCTTCTCAATCAACCCTAATCACTAACGCAACCGTTCTGACCGGAACCGGTGAAAAGATAGAACAAGGTGATGTATTTATTGTTGACGGTAAAATCAAGCAAGTTGGTAAAGACCTATCTGTTACGGCAGATATTACCATTGATGCTGAAGGTAAATGGGTAACACCTGGCATCATCGATGTACACTCTCATTTAGGGGCTTACCCCAGCCCAAGCGTAGAATCGCACAGTGATGGTAATGAAATGATTAATCCTAATACTTCACAAGTATGGGTTGAGCATTCTGTATGGCCGCAAGATCCTGGCTTTAACCGAGCTAGAGAAGGGGGGATCACCACGCTACAAATCTTACCTGGCTCTGCAAACCTATTTGGTGGTCGTGGTGTTACCTTAAAGAATGTGCCAGCACCAACAATGCAAGCAATGAAATTCCCAGATGCGCCATATGGATTAAAGATGGCATGTGGTGAGAATCCAAAGCGTGTATATGGCTCCAAAGGTGTTGCCCCTTATACTCGCATGGGTAACATGGCAGGATACCGTGAAGCTTGGATTGAAGCTGGTGAATATAAGCGCGCTTGGGAACAGTACGAAGCCGAATATGCTGCTGGCTTGAATCCGGATGCACCAAAACGTGATATCAAGTTCGATACGCTTCGTGGTGTGCTAGATGGTGAAATCTTGATCCATAACCATTGTTACAAAGCGGAAGAAATGGCAATGATGATTGACTTGTCTAAAGAGTTTGGTTATCACGCAGGAACCTTCCACCACGGTATTGAAGCATACAAGATTGCTGATTTGTTAGGTGAAAACGGTAACTGTGCAGCGCTGTGGCCAGATTGGTGGGGCTTTAAGATGGAAGCCTATGATATGGTTCAGGAAAACGTTGCAATTGTTGATGCAGTGAAAAACTCATGTGCAATTGTTCACTCGGATTCAGATACCACAATTCAACGCTTGAATCATGAAGCCGCAAAAGTGATGAACACGGCTAACCAGTCTGGCTTTAACATCAACGAACAGCATGCAATTAAATGGATCACCTCGAACGCTGCTAAATCGTTAGGCATTCAGGATAAAACAGGATCGCTTGAGCAAGGCAAACAAGCCGATGTAGTAATTTGGAACACCAACCCGTTTAGCGTGTACTCTCGTGCAGAGCAGGTCTTTGTGGATGGTGGTAAAGTCTATGATCGTCACGATGAAAAATATCAAGCGGTTAGTGATTTTATGTTAGGTCAAAAGTAAGGAGTTGATGAGATGAAAACCATGAAACTAACCATGATCACTAGCGCATTGCTAGCTCACTCTGTTGCTTTTGCCAATGTTACCGCAATTACTAATGCAACGATCCATACCGCGACAGATGCTGGCGTACTTGAAGGTGCGACCTTAGTTATCGAAAACGGTAAAATAAAAGCGATTAACCCAGACAACGTGACTGCTGATGTAACGATTGATGCCAGCGGTAAGGTTGTGACTCCAGGTTTTATCGGCTCAATGAACCAACTTGGTTTAGTTGAAGTTGGTGCTGTTGCTGCTTCTCGTGATGCTGGTGATGACGATGCCGGCGCAGACTTTGACGCAAGCACCGCATTTAATCCACGTAGTAGCTTAATTGCCTATGCAAGGAAAGGCGGTGTAACGCAAAACTTTGTCGCGCCTTGGGGTGGTAAAAGTGAGTTTGCAGGGCTTGGTTTTGTTGTTGACTTATCTGGTGAATTTAACAGTGTGACCGACAAGCAAACAGCGTTAATTATTCATCTGGGTGCCAAAAGCAAAGGGTCTCGTGCAAAAGCGTTAGATAACGTTGTTAAAAAGTTTGAAGCACAGCAAGAAAAGCTTGCTAAGAAAGACAAAAAAGACGAGGGAAAACCGAGTTCAGAAGAACAGGTGTTAACTCAAGTGCTTGCGGGTGATATGCCTGTGATTGCGACGCTTTCAAGAGCGTCGGATATTCTTGAAGCGATTAAGCTAAAAGAAAAGTTTGGTTTAGATCTGATTATTCAGGGGGCAGATGATGCGGTAGTGGTCGCTGAGCAATTAGCTGAGGCGAAAGTACCAGTTATTTTGAGTGCGGTATCAAACCTACCAGCTAGCTTTGACTCAATGCATGCAAGTCTAGATAACGCAGGTAAGCTTGAGAAAGCAGGTGTCAATGTCATCCTGTCAATTGGTGGTGATGGTAGTCATAACGTCTACCAGCTACGTTTTGATGCAGGTATTGCTGTAGCAAATGGCATGAGTCATGAAGGCGCACTTAAGGCGGTTACCGCTAACCCTGCGAAAGCACTGGGCATTGATGGCGGTGTGATTGAAGCAGGTAAACGTGCAGACATCGTAATGTGGAGTGCGGATCCTTTCGAATTCAGCACCACAATCGATAAAATCTGGATCAATGGTGAGGAAGTGTCTACTGAGTCACGCCACGATAAACTAAGAGACAGATATACGACAGATTCTGATATGCCAAGAGCGTATACGAAGTAATGTTTTTATACAGGGCCTCATTTGAGGCCTTTTTTAATTCGGTTGTCCCGTCCTAAATACACTTGGCGGGTTTTGGCAATCCTGCTATTTTTGTTGCTTGTTTGGCTGGGCCTTTTGGAAATAACTTATATAAATAGATGCTATTACCTTTATCCTCGCCTAGTGCTTTAGCCATTGCCTTTACCAGCATACGGATCGCGGGGCTGGTATTGTATTCGAGATAAAAATTTCTCACAAACTCAATGACTTCCCAATGTGCATCTGAAAGCTCAATATTTTCTTCTGCGGCTAGAAGTGGTGCTAAATCTTTAGTCCATTGAGTATGGTCTAGCAAATAGCCTTGTTTATCTGTCTCGATAGTTTGGTTGTTAAATTCTAGCATGATGATTACCAAGTAATTGAATTGTTCATCGTAATGGTCAGCTCAACCCAATCTTTGTCAGAAATAAGCTTTACTCCGGCTTCTGGGACAATACCTCTGGCACTGGCGCAAGTTTGCAGCATCACCACATTTGCATCTCCAGCTGAGATACGCGTTTGCCCAAAGCAGCCATCATTACATAATAAAATTGTGTCTTGATGGGATACAAACTGCAGCTGATCGCATGCTTCTATACTAGAAATAATATGTAGCGTACTCATAGTGTCACCACAAAGTCATGTTGTTTGATTAACGCAAGGATTTCATGTTGATTTTTGATTTCAGTAGCAACAGCAAGGGAGTGTACCGATACGTTAAACTCCTCCATCGCTGACTGACAGACATAAACCCGCTCGACATCATAAATTTCCAGAGTTTTTAATTGTTTAAACATGTCTTTTAAACCCAGTATTGGCGCATTGAGGGTTTTCTGGAGTGATAGCACAGCAGAACCGGTAAAAAGCCAGCTTACTTGTTGATCAATCGCTGCATAGATTAGTGCGACATCCAGCGCTTCTTTCAGGCTATTTTGGTCAAATGGACTGGTTTGAGAAATGATTAGCACGTTTTTACTCATTTAAACTGCATCCACTTATCAGACTTACTCGAGATCATGGCAAACTCCGCAAGGCCAGCAACGGTGAAAGGGCTAACGTCTTCGATGCTAACGCCGCGTTTTTCCGCAGCTGTGACACACAGCAACAGGGGGATCCCTTTATCTTTGATGCGTTGCCAAAGTGCGTTGACTTGCAATTCGTCGGAAGCGTGTACGATATTTTGACTGGCGTGATAAACACCATCTTGGTATAAAAAGATACACGCGATTTGATGGTCACTTTTAATAGCGGCATCGACATACCGTTCTAGTAAAGTTAACTTTGACTGTGCAGCTACGCCAAAGTGAACTGATATGGCTATTTGACTCAAATTTTACTCATAAAAAAAGCCCCGTAATGGGGCTTATTTTATCAGAAATTCTGAGTTAGTCATCCGACGCGCCTAAAAGGGCAAGGATACTGGTAAATAAGTTATAAATACTTAAATACAAGCTCACAGTTGCAAGCACGTAGTTTGTTTCGCCGCCGTTGATAATTCGGCTTGTATCATAAAGGATAAAGCCAGACATTAATAACACGACTGCCGCGTTAATTGCCATAAACGCGATGCTAGATCCAATGAACAAGTTTACTAGGCTTGAGATAATAACCACGATTAAACCAACCGTTAAAAAGCCACCCATAAATGAGAAGTCTTTTTTCGTAGTTAGTGCATAAGCTGATAAACCGAAGAAAATTAACGCTGTTGTGCCAAGTGCTTGTGCTATCAACATGCCACCATTTGGTAGTGCAGCATAGTGATTAAGCATAGGCCCAAGGCCGAAACCTAAAATACCAGTAAATAAGAATACAAGACCGATAGCAGAAGATGAGTTTGCTTTTTTACCGATAACAAAAAGCAAACCAAATGCAACTAATGAACAAACAATACCGGTAAATGCTGGTAATGCCATTGTCATTGAAATTGCGGCTGTTACTGCACTAAACGCTAATGTCATTGCCAATAGGAAGTAAGTGTTTTTCAACACTTTGTTTGTTTCCATTGTCGACATGACAGGTTTTGCAGTGTTGTATGAATGATTGAATGCCATGATTCAAGCTCCTTAATAAAACATGCTGATCCCAAAAATAACTAAGATAAGAGTATCAATTGTTATATGTTGGGGCAATGATTTCTGGATCAATATCTGTCGTTAATTGGGTCTCTACAGTAATATTTACTCAATACGTAAGACTTTGAATATTTTCAAAAGTTCGCTGAAATATCTAAAATACGCATAATTTTGACTGGTTCTTAGACGAATGAGCCAAATTTTACGCAAATGATCAAATAATTGAAAAAAAAGCTTCACAAGCGCATAGGGATTCTCTATTATTCGCCCCGCTGCGGAGAGATGGCTGAGTGGTTGAAAGCACCGGTCTTGAAAACCGGCATACGTTAATAGCGTATCTAGGGTTCAAATCCCTATCTCTCCGCCACTTATTTTAGATTCGTGCTATTAAGCGTGGATCATAGGTTTTGGAGAGATGGCTGAGTGGTTGAAAGCACCGGTCTTGAAAACCGGCATACGTTAATAGCGTATCTAGGGTTCAAATCCCTATCTCTCCGCCACATTTAAAGCCCTCATATTTGAGGGCTTTTTTGTTTCTGATAACAGAAATCTCCGGTCACCAGTATACTCTCGATAAAAATACCTATTAGACCAAAGTCGGCTAGTGCAGAGGCACTGCTTGCACAATACTCAGTAGTGTTGAATGAATAATTAGTGTAGAGAGTGTTGAATATGAAACAAGTTGGCAAAGGAGTAGGGTTCTCTTTATTATCACCGTTAATCGTGGGTGGTGTGCTTGGGATTTACTACAGCTTTACACTCGGTCGCAGTGAGATGTTCTTTAACTTAGTACTCAGCGCAATTTCTAACGCATACATCGTTGGTCTTGCAATGTGCCTATTCGTTGTTCCCGGATATATCCTTATGTTTAGGTACAACAAGGTGCAATATGGTGGTCTGTTAACACTGGGCTTACTTGGTGGTGCGGTATTTAGCTATCTTTTCGCTGCACAATCGGGTGTCGGTTTTATTGTTAACGCCTTAATGTCAATGCTCGCAGCGGGGCTATTCTTGTTTGGTTTGCGGGCAGGTCATCGTAAAACTGAGTGATAATTAACCGAGCAGTCTCAGTTTTACAGATAATTAATACTTTTTCAGTCGAAAAGGTTTTAATTATTTCTCCGAAAGAGTACCTTTAGCTTTTGTCGTTCAATTCGTGAATTTGATGGTAATGCAAAAGCAAGACTTTTATCAGACTTTAGTTAAACAGGCTCAAGGGCTAATCAGTGGTGAACACAATGTGATTGCCAATATGGCAAACTTGAGTGCGCTTTTATTTACAACTCTTGAAGATATCAACTGGGCAGGCTTTTATCTTATGGATAGCGCTGAAGAGTTGGTTCTTGGGCCATTCCAAGGCAACCCAGCCTGCATCCGAATTCCTGTTGGTAAAGGGGTATGTGGCACAGCAGCTGCAACTTGTGAAACGCAATTGGTTGAGGATGTTCATGCGTTTGCAGGCCATATTGCTTGCGACGCAGCATCAAATTCAGAAATCGTGATCCCTGTTTTTAAAGATAATAAAGTGATTGCCGTGCTAGACATTGACAGTCCTAGTCTGGCAAGATTTGACGAGCAGGATAAGATCGGATTAGAAGCGTTAGTTAAAGTGTTTGAGGAAACGCTTTAATGAAAGATATGCTTCAGGTACAAGATTATTTGTTTTCTTACGCCGATGTTGGTGATTGGGAAGGCGAAGAAGAAGTTGTTGCAGAACGCTTAAATGAACTTATTCATCACGCATGGGATTTACTTCCCGAAGATTTAGACTGTGACACAATAGATAGGCTCATAGAAGGTATTTGGGAACATCTTCGCGGTGATTTAGCGCTTCTTGAAGCAGAGATAGAAGAGCTAATTGACTGGGTTACACACTATATAAACTCGTCGCTCGATGAGCAGATGTAATTAATAGGTTTAAAAATGGAAACCACAAACAAGCTAAAAGACACAAATGAAGTATTAGACTTCTTATTTTCAGAATTTCCTAACTGCTTCAAGCAAAAGGAAGGGATTAAGCCATTAAAGGTTGGTATTTTCAAAGATATCGCTGAGCGTATTGAGGGTTCTGACAAAGTCAGTAAAACCCAAGTACGTCAAGCGCTTCGTAAATACACTTCAAACTGGCGTTATCTCGAAGCAGTCACTAAGAACGAGTTTCGTGTAGACCTAGACGGCAATCAGGCTGAAAAGGTTGAACAAGAGCACGTTGAACACGCAGAAAAAGCATTGGCCGAGAGCCGTGCCAAAATGGCTAAGCGTAAAAAGCCGCAGCGTCCAAACAATCGCGATGGCGAAACAAAATCTTACAAAAAGAAACCTCACTCAAGGGATCGTCAAGACCAAAAACGCCCTAAAATGAGTAATAAACCTGCTGAAGTTAAACCTAAGCGCAGTGGTAAAGTTGAACCTTTACCGGCTGAACAGGTCAAGGTTAATAACAAAGTTAAAGTTAAACTTGGTCAAGCGCTTGTTAACGCTACTATCACTGAAGTCAAAAATGATGAAGTGCACGTAGAGCTTGTAACAGGAATGCAAGTTAAAACTAAAGCAGATAGCCTATATATTCAGTAAGGAGTTGTATATGAGTAAAAAGTTACCACTCATTTCCCTAGTCGCCGCGTTCGTATCGAGTGTTACTTTAGCCTCAACAAGCACAGTCACTATTAAGGACTTGCCAGTTCTTAAACCTGAAGCGCAACACACCACGGCTAGTAAACGAGTGACTAACCTATTTACTCGGCAACACTACAAACGCTTCAGCTTTGATGACAGCTTATCGGATAAAATTTTCGATCGTTACGTAGAAGCCATCGACTTTAACAAGTCTTTGCTTTTGCAGTCGGATATCGATAGTTTTCAACAGTATCGTAAGCAATTTGATGATGCATTGATCTCAGGAAAACTGGGTTTTGCTTATGATATGTTTAACCTAAGCATGAAGCGTCGCTTTGAGCGCTATGATTTTGCCATTGGCTTACTCGACAAAGAAATGAACTTTGACAAAAAAGATGAGTTCATTTTTGATAGAGAAGAGCAAAATTACGCAACCGCGACAAGCGAGCTTGACGAATATTGGCGCCAGCGCGTTAAATCTGATGCGCTGCGCTTAAAATTGACTGGGAAAAATTGGGAAGAGATCAAAGAAGTCCTTACCAAGCGCTACAAGAATGCGCAAAAACGTCTAGTCCAAACGAATAGTGAAGATGCATTCCAAGTAATCATGAATGCGTTTGCACGCAGCATTGAAGCGCACACATCTTATCTTTCGCCACGCCGTGCCGAACAGTTCAAAATGGATATGGACTTAGAGCTGGAAGGTATTGGTGCGGTATTAAGTTACGATGAAGATTATACTGTGATCCGTAGTTTAGTCCCCGGAGGCCCTGCGGACAAAACCGAAAAGCTTAAGCCGGACGACAAAATCATCGGTGTAGCACAAGATAATAAAGAATTTGTAGATGTTATCGGCTGGCGTTTAGATGATGTGGTCGATCTCATCAAAGGCCCTAAGGGGACCAAGGTTAGACTTCAATACCTTAAAGGTACTGATAGTCACGGTACGCCAAAAGTCGTTGAAATTGTTCGTGACAAAGTAAAATTAGAAGACCGCGCAGTTAAGTCTTCAGTCTTTGAAGCCAAGTATTCTGAGCTACAAAGCAAAATAGGCGTGATAGAAATCCCAAGTTTCTACAATAATCTTTCTCAAGATGTAAAAACTGAAATCGCTAAACTTAAAGAAGCCAAAGTAGATGGGGTTATCATTGACCTTCGTCAAAATGGTGGTGGGTCGCTTTACGAAGCGACCCAGCTATCCGGTTTATTCTTTGACCAAGGTCCAGTTGTTCAGATCCATACCGCTTACAATCGTGTCGAAAGTCAACAAGATAGGGATGGCATTACCTTCTACGATGGGCCTTTGACTGTTTTAGTTGATCGCTACAGTGCATCGGCATCCGAGATTTTTGCTGCTGCGATGCAAGACTATGGCCGAGCAGTAGTGATTGGTGAGCAAACCTTTGGTAAAGGCACCGTGCAACAACATCGTGGCCTCGGTAAAAATTACGATTTATTCGAAAATCCTTTGGGAAGTGTAACCTACACGATTGCGAAGTTTTATCGTATCGACGGTGGCAGTACACAGCATAAAGGCGTGATCCCTGATATCTTGCTACCATCGGCAATCAATCCTGAAGAGTGGGGAGAGAGCCAAGAGGATAATGCGTTGCCTTGGGATAGTATCGTTCGTGCAAAATATGCGAGCCTCGATAATTTGTCGCCAACTATCCAATACTTGAGTAAGCGCCATGATGAGCGAGTAAAAGCAGAGCCAGAATTCGAATATATTTATAAAGATATTGAAGAATACAAAGCGCGCAAGGACGATAAGGCGATTTCATTAGTTGAAGCTGAGCGTATCAAAGAGCGTGAAGACCGCGATGATCTGGTATTAAAACGCACGAATGAAAGGCTGAAACGTCTCGGTTTAGAGCCAGTTAAAGATTTGGACGATGCACCAGAGGTTATTTCAGAATTAGACCCTTACCTTGAAGAGGCTGCGCTTATCACGCAGGACCTAATTTCATACGGGCGGGTAGCCAAAAACGAAGTTAAAAAATAAATAAAAGGCGCTTCAAGCGCCTTTTATTATGCCTTTTACACTTACTTTTACTTAACTAATTTTGTTATCATCTGCCAGATTTTCTAAGCTGATACTCTTTTGAGGCTTTTTGAGAATGGTGCGTGGCTCGACCACTGGCAACCTAGCTACTCAAAACGGCTCAAAACGGTATACTGCAAATAAAATAATTATAAGCATGGGTCGTCGTGCGTAGGAGTATTCCTTTTGAAACAACAAAAACAGCCGTCATTTATTGACGCCCTTATTCCGATCACATTGTTGGTCGCTTTGCTCGGTGCTGCGGTGTACCTCTATGGTGACAGCTCATCATCAGGTCCAAATCAAATAGCCCTACTTTTTGCAACATTCACTGCGGCGCTTGTCGGTCTAAAAAACGGTTTTACGTGGAAGACGCTTGAAGAAGCGATGATAAAAGGGATAACTATCTCTCTTGGTGCTATTATCATTTTATTGATGGTAGGTGCCTTAATCGGTACTTGGTTGCTGTCTGGAACAGTCCCAACACTGATATATTACGGACTACAAATTATCAATCCAAGTTGGTTTTATGCCGCGAGTTGTTTGATTTGTGGAATTGTGGCGATGAGTATAGGCAGCTCATGGACGACGGCCGCAACCATAGGTGTAGCGCTACTAGGTGTCGCGACGGGGCTTGGCTTAGATCAGGTCGTAACCGCGGGTGCAGTCATTTCAGGTGCTTATTTTGGCGATAAGTTAAGCCCATTATCTGAAACCACAAACTTAGCGCCTGCAGTTGCCGGTAGTGATTTATTTGATCATATTCAGCATATGCTTTGGACCACAGTACCTAGCTTTGTAATCGCACTTATTATATTTATTGTCATGGGCTTTAATGCTGAAGCGTCAAGTGAAGCGGGACGAATAGATGAAATTGTGTCGATACTACAAACTAACTTCAACATTAACCTGCTAATGCTAGTTCCTTTGCTGGTGCTGCTTGGGCTTGCTATCAAGAAGATGCCAGCTTTTCCGGCGATTTCAATCGGCGCGGTGATGGGGGCGATATGGGCAGTGCTATTCCAAGGAGACCTTATTGCAAGTCAAATTGATGCTAGCCAAGGTGAGTTAGTGGGCTATGTGAAATTGGTGTGGGCAACTTTCTTTGACGGTTTTGCGTTGCAAACAGGCGATGCAAAAATGGACGATTTGCTAAGTGGCGGTGGCATGTCATCAATGCTAACGACAACTTGGCTGGTGATGACGGCATTGATGTTTGGTGCCATTATGGAAAAAACTGGCTTACTTGATGTCTTCGTACGCAGCATTCTTAAAATTGCAAAAAGCACAGGCTCACTAATTGCCTCGACTATTGCAACTTGTATTGGTACAAATCTAGTTGCCGCGGATCAGTACATCGCGATTGTTGTTCCTGGTCGTATGTTCAAAGAAGAATACAAAAAGCGCGGTTTGAAGAGTGTAAACCTCTCACGTACGCTGGAAGATGGTGGCACAATCACCAGTCCACTGATCCCTTGGAACACCTGCGGCGCATATATGCAGAGTGTACTACTGATCAATCCGTTTGATTATGCCATGTACGCATTTTTTAACTTGATCAATCCTGTGCTGGCGGTCATCTACGCGTATCTTGGTATCAAGATCCTTAAGATTACGCCACCAACAGTAAACGCGGAAGAACCAAATGAGAAAGCAGGGCAAGCGTAAAATAGCGCATTTGCAATCTTGATCAGGCCTTTTCCAACAGGTCAAGTAGAAATTAAACGCCTATCCTTAGAATTGGCGATATCAAATTTGTTTTATCACTCGCCCCTTTTTGGGGCGTTTTTGTAAGGACTATATATGACTCAAAAACCACAAGCCAAATTTCTTAAAGATTACCTTGCACCAAGCCATACCGTTGATACGCTTTGCTTGACCTTTGAGTTAAGCCCAAGAAATACCTTAGTGACTGCTGTAAGTCAGTTTGTCGCTGTGAGCGATGCGACACAATTAATTTTGGATGGTGTCGACTTAGAGTTAGTATCTTGTCAGGTAAATGGTGAAGAGTGGCAAAGCCTTGAAAAATCTGACTCAGAATTGATTCTTTCTAACTTGCCAAAGGCCTTTGAGCTTAAAATTGTCACTAAAATTTCGCCGCAAACAAACACCTCACTTGAAGGCTTATACCTCTCTGATGGCGCTTATTGTACGCAATGTGAAGCGGAAGGTTTTAGAAAAATCACCTACTTTATGGATAGACCTGATGTACTGACGACATATACGGTGACGATCATCGGTGAGTCAAAGTATCGTTACTTATTATCAAATGGCAATAAAGTTGAAGAAGGAAGCTTAAGTGACGGCAGACATTTTGCAAAATGGCACGATCCGCACAAAAAGCCAAGCTACTTGTTTGCCTTGGTTGCTGGCGATTTTGATGTATTAGAAGACAACTACAGCACTAAGTCGGGTAGAGAGGTGAAGTTGGCGTTATTTGTCGATAAAGGCAATTTACATAAAGCTCCCCATGCTATGACGTCACTAAAAAAGGCCATGGAGTGGGATGAGTCAAGGTTTGATTTGGAATACGATCTCGATATATACATGATTGTCGCGGTTGATTTTTTCAATATGGGGGCAATGGAAAATAAAGGTCTGAATGTTTTTAACAGTGCCTGTGTGTTGGCAAGCCAAGAGACTGCGACAGACCGAGACTTTCACACCATTGAATCGATAGTTGGACATGAATACTTCCATAACTGGACTGGGAATCGGGTTACTTGCCGTGATTGGTTTCAGCTTAGTTTAAAAGAAGGCTTAACCGTATTTAGAGATCAGGAGTTTAGCAGCGATCTAGGTTCTCGAGGCCTAAACCGTATTGACGCGGTAATGGCGATGCGTACGCATCAGTTTGCAGAAGACGCGGGGCCAATGGCACATCCGATAAGGCCACAGCAAGTTATTGAAATGAATAACTTCTATACCGTAACTGTTTATAACAAAGGTGCTGAAGTGATCCGTATGATGCACACCTTATTGGGGGAAGCAAACTTCCAAAAAGGGATGAAGCTCTACTTTGAGCGTCATGACGGACAAGCTGTGACGTGCGATGATTTCGTTAATGCAATGATGGATGCTTCTGGTGTTGATTTAACGCAATTTAAACTATGGTACGAGCAATTCGGCACGCCAAGAGTAAAAGTGGCTACCGAGTATGACAAACAGGCACAAACATATGCAATTACGGTGAGCCAAAGCCATGCTGATTGCGACCCCGTAAAAGCGCCACTGCATATTCCTTTTAAGCTAGAGCTTTTGGATGAGCAAGGTGAAAGCATTCCGTTGCTAACAAAGCACGGAGAAATACAACGAGCGTTAGATATTACTGAATTTGAACAGCGGTTTGAGTTTGAGCAAGTTGTAAGTAAACCAGTTCCTGTATTACTAGAAGATTTCTCAGCACCTGTGCTTATGGAGTACAGCTATACTATTGATGAGTTACTACACATATTGCGTTTTGCACGTAGTGATTACGCTCGTTGGGAAGCAGTGCAGCAAATCTTTATGATTGAAGTTAAACGAGCGGTTACGTCAGACGACTTCGCACTGGATTCAAAAGTCCTCGGTGCATTGTCCTCATTGGTGGAAGCGTTAGATGGAGACCTTGCGCTACTGGCTGAGTTATTGACTTTACCAACGTTTGATACGTTAGCCAGTCAATTTGAAATTATCCCAGTAGACAAACTCGTTTCAATTTCTGATGCATTTGAAATGCAAATTGCGCAATCACTGCAATCGGTGTTTGAACACGCTTATTTATCTTTGCAAGACTCAGGCTCATTAGAAGCAAAGGATGTCGCGATCAGAGCCTTTAAAAATAAAGCGCTTTATTACTTAGCGAAAACAGATTCCGATAGTGTTGACAGCGCGCTAGATAATCAATTTTCTTCAAGCAATATGACCACTAAGTTGGCATCATTAAAAGCAGCCGTCGCCGCGCAGCACACAAAGATGGAAAGCTTGTTCAGTCAATTTGATAGTCAATGGCGTCACGATAGTCTAGTCATGGACAAATGGTTTGCATTAAGTGCAAGCTTATCCAACGACGAGGTGATATCGAATATAAATACGCTTTATGCGCATCCTTGTTTTGACAAAGGCAATCCTAACCGTGTTCGCGCATTGATAGGAAGCTTCGCAAGAACTAACCCTGCGCAATTCCATCGTACAGATGGTAAGGGCTATGCGTTATTGGGAGACCTATTAGTGGAGCTAAACAGTATCAATCCACAAAATGCGTCTCGTATGATCACGCCGTTCATGTCATGGAAGCGTTATGATGAAACGCGGCAACAGCTGATGCGGGCACAGTTGAGTCGTTTGGCTAACTTAGAAGGCTTAAGCGACGACTTATATGAGAAGGTAGAGAAGGCGCTAGCGCAGTAGATGAAAGAGTACTTCTTTTACATGGATTTGAGTTATGACAAGTGCCTCGGTTACTACTACGGGCACTATACTTCAGTGCAAGTGATTGAAGATGGGGGCAAGAGTATTCGCTTCCCCGCAGAGCGTATTCGCCCCTTTATTTCATCAATTGGGATCAGGGGGAGATTCCGTCTCATCTTGGATGATAGCAATAAGTTTCTATCGTTAGAAAAAGTCACTTAATCGAAGTAGAACTGCAAAACATATTTTATTTTTGTTAAATGAGTTTGTTATAAGCTTGAAATACGTGTTATAAATTATCTGGTAGGACGTCTTACCAAGAGTAAAATACGCCCCTAGAGGCGAAAAAGCGTTGATTTAGTGGAGCAGTATTTGTATTTTCGCGGTTTCGCTTCTATCGTTTAGACAACAAAAAACAATAACTCTAAGAGCTTAAGCTCTAGACATGACCCGCCAAAAGGGGGAGAAATAATGATAAAAAGATCGCTCTTTGTGAAAAACAAAATCATGCTCGGTCTTAGTGCGGCAGTAATGGGAGCTGCCGCCACGTCAGTACACGCGGCCAGTTTTGAGGTTGGTGATTTCGAAATTACCTTCGACTCGACTTTTTCTTATGGTCAAAGCATTCGCGTTGAAGATCGTAACTTTGATTTCATCGGTAAAAGTAATCATCCACAGTTTAACTGGGATGGTTATAAAGCAACCACTGGCAATACCATCTATTCTTCGTCACAGATCTGGTCACAACAGGGTGCCTATTCAAATAATGGTGATGCTGGTAACCTAAATTTTGACTCTGGAGATACTTTCTCTCAGTTGTTAAAAGGTACCCATGATTTAGCAATTACCAAAGATAACTATGGTTTGTTCACTCGTTTCATGTATTTCTACGACTTTGCGATGGAAGATGGGGATTTTGCGTATAGCAACCCTGTTTCAGGCAAAAAAGTTGACCCGTGTGAAGACGACGATACCAGAAAACAAGTCTGTTCGGATTTACGCTTGCTAGATGCATTTGTTTGGGCGGATTTTGACCTCAATGATGGCAAAAACCCGCTCTCCGTGCGTTTAGGTCAGCAAGTCGTTAACTGGGGTGAAAGTACGCTTATTTCCCACGGCATTAACGTCAACCCAGTGGATATTGACCGTTTGAAAGCGCCTGGCTCGGAAGTAAAAGAAGCCTTTATCCCTGTCGGTATGCTTTGGGCGTCGATTGGTTTGTCTGAAAACGTTAACCTCGAAGGCTTTTATCAGTATCAATGGCATGAAACCAGATTGCCAGCAACAGGTAGTTACTTCTCAACCAATGATTTTGCATCTGAAAACGGTTATATGCAAAACGTTCAGCTTGGTTTTACCTCAAACCCTGATATTGATCTGTATCACCTAACGGATGCATTAAACAGCTTATATGCTGATGCAACGGCCGCATTGGTTGCTCAAGGTGTAGTACCAACAGCACAAGCAGTTGGCAGCGCTGCAGCGTCCATGTATATGGCTTATCCGACTAAAGTGGCGCTTAAAGGAAAAGGGAATAACGGTAAGAGCGAACCTGATGATGGTGGTCAGTACGGTTTACGCTTAGGTATTTTCTCTCCAGAGCTAAACGACACTGAATTTGGTTTGTATTACATTAATTACCACAGCCGTAGACCTCTGATTTCTGGTAAAGCTTCTAACTTTACAGAGCAAGCGATCATGGCTGATTTAGCTTACATCGCACAAAATCAAATTACCGCAGACAATGTCACTAACTTAAATGCCTTTACTCAAGCGCAAATTACCTACCCAGAAGACATCAAACTGTATGGTTTAAGTTTTAATACCGCGATCGGTGAAACCGCATTTGCTGGTGAAGTGGCATATAGACAAGATGAGCCACTACAGATAGATGACGTTGAACTACTTTACGCAGGTATGGTTGAGCAGTTAGCCGCTGCGGGTCTGCGTGATGATTTGGCTGGTTTATCTCAGCTTAGTCAAGGGGACGATATCGCTTTTGTGGGTCCTGGTGAAGTGGCGCAAGGTTATATCTTGCGAGACACTATTCAAGCACAGTTTACAGCTACACATTTGTTCGGCCCATCGCTCGGTGCAGATAGTTGGGCTGTGGTTGGTGAAGTAGGCGCAGTTACTATTAAAGACATGCCAGAGTACGATGAGCTTCGTTTGAATGTTTCTGGTACTGGCCGAAGTGGCACGATTGAGGGGCTTTCTGGCCGAGATTACAATCTTATCCACCAAGCGGTTTCAAATGGTCCAGAGACCAATCCATTCCCATCGGCTTCTGCATGGGGCTATCGCCTTATTGCAAAGGGTGAGTATAACAACCTATTCAGTGGTGTGAATTTTTCTCCACGCGTAGTGTTCTCACATGATGTTAACGGTATCACCCCTGATCCTATGTTCTTGTTCATTGAGGATCGTAAATCGCTGGGCATTAATCTTAACTTTAACTACCTAAATTCGTGGTCATTTGATTTTGGCTATAACACGTTTTGGGGTGGTGGTAAGACGAATACCTTTGCGGACCGTGATTTCATCTCATTCAACATTAAGTATTCAATTTAAGGGCTTTCGATATGTTTAGAAAACCTACATTTATCGCAGCAACAATAATTACAATGCTGTCTGCCAGCAGCGCTATGGCTAAGATGAGCGCTGACGAAGTTGCACGTTTAGGTAAAGACCTGACGCCTATCGGTGCAGAGAAAGCGGGTAATGCTGATGGCAGTATTCCTGCTTGGAATGGTGGGATCACCGCGCCTCCAGCTGGTTATGAAGTGGGCATGCACCATCCAGATCCGTTTGCTGATGACAAAGTATTGTTCACAATTGATAAATCGAATTTAGATAAATACAAGTCATTGTTAAGCCCTGGTCAAATTGCGCTATTTGAAACGTATCCAGAAACGTTCAAAATGAACATTTACCCAACTAGACGCAGCGCGTCTTATCCGCAGTTTGTGTATGATGCAACAAAGAAATACGCATCTACAGCAGAGCTGATAGAAGGTGGTAACGGCATTAAAAATACCGCTATCGGTATTCCATTTCCGGTGCCAAAAGATGGCTTAGAAGCTATCTGGAACCACCTATTGCGTTTCCGTGGCTTGTCGATTGCACGTTTCGGCGGTCAAGCGATGCCAACGGAGTCAGGTGCTTACAACATTATCGGTTTCGATGAGCAATTATTGGTTAAGTACTCTGCAACAGATGCAACCCCTGAAGCGTTGCAAGAGTCAAATATCCTGTTTAAGTTTAAGCAGCAAGTGACAGAACCCGCACGTCTTGCTGGAACTGCATTGCTTGTACATGAAACAATGGACCAAATTTTGACACCTCGTCAGGCTTGGACATATAACGCTGGCCAGCGTCGTGTAAGACGTGCGCCAAACGTTGCATATGATGCACCAGGAACTGCGTCAGATAGCTTACGTACAACAGATGACTTTGATATGTTTAACGGCTCTCCAAACCGTTATGATTGGAAACTTGTTGGCAAAAAAGAGATGTATATCCCTTACAACAGTTACAAACTACATAGCGACAAGCTGAAGTATGATGATATCTTGATGGCCGGTCATATTAACCCAGAACACGTACGTTACGAAAAGCACCGCGTATGGGTAGTTGAAGCTAACCTGAAAGAAGGTACTCGCCATATTTACAAAAAGCGTGTGTTCTATATTGATGAAGATAGCTGGCAAATCCACGTAACGGATATCTATGATAACCGTGACCAGATGTATCGCGTTGCGATGGCACATGGCCTTAATTACTACGAAGTGCCGACGCATTGGAGTACGTTGGATGTCTATCATGATCTAAACTCTCGTCGCTACCTTGCGATTGGGTTAGATAACGAAGAAGACATGTATGACTTCAGTCAGTCTTTCAACGATAACGAGTTTACTCAGGGTGCGCTGCGCCGTGAGGGTCGCCGTTAATCAAATATTATCAGGCTGAAGCAACCTCGCTTCAGCCTTCTTCCTCCTTTCCTCTCACAACTCGAGTGTTTTCTCATGATGAAGAAGTTAGTAGCAGCCTCGATTTTAACTATGGCGCATGTAGCAGTAGCCGAAAGTAGTGATCAGATTTCTGCAAAATCAGCCCTGATGGTCGCTCACCCAGAGCAAACGCTTTTCACGGATATTACAGATAACGGTGATGCGTTAATTGCGGTAGGTAAACACGGCACAATAATTATTAAACAAGAAGGGCAAAACTGGACGCAGGCAGAGGTGCCAATTCAATCACTGTTAACCTCTGTGACATTCAAAGGCAAAGATATTGGTTGGGCTTGTGGCCACGACGCTAGCATAATTAAAACCACAGATGGTGGCAAAACATGGGCGCTAAAACAATATCTACCAACATTGGAAAAGCCTTGTCTTGATATTGAGTTTATTGACCAACAACACGGCTTTGCTGTGGGCGCTTATGGCATGTTTTTTGAAACCACTGATGGTGGTGAGTCTTGGACAAAACGTTTTATCAGTGAATTTGTTCACCCCGATGATGTTGACTACTTAGCCGATTTAAAAGAGCAAGACCCCGCGGCATACGAACAAGAAACGGCGTTTATTCTTCCCCATTTTAATCGCCTGTTGATCGCCGAAGGCATGATGTACCTTGCCGGTGAAATGGGACTTGTGGCACAAAGTGATGACTTAGGAAAAACATGGCAAAAATTTGAGCCTTTTTATCGCGGTTCATTTTTTGCTGTTGATCAAACCTCAGATAAGCAACTTATTGTTGCGGGCCTTAGGGGTAACGCATTTATTGGCAATGCACAGCAAGTAGTTCAACTTGATACTCAAAAAACGGCGACAATAAATAGTATTGCCCACAAAGATAATGTGACCTATATGTTTGCTAACAGCGGCGTAATATTCACGTTGAGAGCAGGTAAGCTAACCTCAAAACAACTAAAAACCGGCCACTCTATTTTAGCAGGTGTGGTTAAAAAGAATCAGCTAATTCTAGCTACGGAGCAGGGGATTGCTGAGGTAGAGGTGAACAACTAATGCAAGCGTTTTTAAATCAATTGGTATACGCCATCTTTAGGCATCGTATTACCGTCGTGTCTTTTTTCGTACTGACGACGATATTTTTGAGCTTCAAAGCCACGCAAATTCAGCTCGATGCTTCATTTAACAAAAATATTCCACTAAATCATGAATACATGAAAGTTTACTTGAAGCACGAAAAACAGTTTGGTGGTGCAAATAGTATTCTTATTTCTGTTTGTGATAAAGATGGTGACATCTTTAATGAGCCATTTTTCACTCAGCTAAAAGCGGTGCATGATCAGCTCTATTTTATCCCAGGTGTTAATCGTCCACTGGTGAATTCAATCTTTGCACCCAGTGCGAGATTCGTTGAGGTGGTAGAGGACGGCTTTGCCGGTGGACCTATTATTCCGGCTAATTTTCAACCTACTGAACAAGGCCTAGCGGTTGTAAAGCAGAACATTGAAAAAGCAAAAGTTGTGGGTCGTATGGTTGCGAGCGATTATTCTTGTGCCATGGTAACCGCTCAGCTAATGGAAACCGATCCGCAAACTCAAGAAAAGCTTGATACCTTAGCCTTTGCGCAAAAATTAGAGTCTGAGATCCGAGCGCCTCTTAGCACTGACAAAGTGAGCATACATATTATTGGCTTTGCGAAAATGGCCGGTGACATTGCTGATGGTGCGAAAGGTGTAGTGCTTTTCTTTGCGTTAGCAATTGCTTTTACTTTTATTATGGTCTGGATGTTCTGTAAGAGCTTTAAGCTTACGCTGCTTCCGATTGTTTGTTCATTTATTGCTGTGATTTGGCAGATGGGCTTACTCAGTACTTTGGGTTTTGGTGTTGACCCTATGTCTATTTTGGTGCCTTTCTTAGTCTTCGCTATTGGCGTGAGTCACGGTGTGCAAATGATCAACGCGATAGGTAAAAAAGTAGCGGAAGGGGTAAGCTGCAAAGTGGCTGCTGAAGCGAGCTTTAAAGCATTACTTATCCCTGGTGGCATTGCTCTACTTTCAGACACCGTTGGCTTCTTAACCTTACTGGCAATCGACATCGGCATTATTCGCGAACTTGCTATTACTGCCAGTTTAGGGGTTGCAGTTATTATCTTTACCAACTTGGTACTGCTTCCTGTAATGGCATCGTTCTTTGAGTCTGCAAATATTAAGCGACTTGGTGATGGTAAAAACGCCAGCCATGGTATGTTTGAGGCAATGCGAGAGGCCTTGGTGAAAACCACAGACAAAAAAGTGGCCAGAGTGATTTTACTTATCAGTGCAGTACTATTCGCGTTTGGCTACTGGCAATCTGAAAAAATGCGTATTGGTGATTTACATGCTGGTGCACCGGCGCTACATGAAGATGCCAGATACAACCAAGACACTTTCCTTATCTCAGACCGTTATGCAATTTCTTCTGATATCTTAAAGGTCATTGTCGAAGCGACACCTGCGGCTTGTACCGAGCACGATACAATGGAGCGTATTAGTCGTTTCCAATGGCGAGTAGAAAACTTACCGAGTGTACAATCGGCTGTTTCTTTAAGCTCCGTTGCACAAGCGGTTAATGCTGGGTACAACGAAGGTAACTTAAAGTGGCAGACGTTACCAAGAAATACCGCTTCTCTAGTTCAAGCTACCTCTCGAGTAGAGACAAGCTCAGGGCTACTTAACGGTGATTGTTCGGTGATGCCTATTATCATCTTTATGGCAGATCATAAGGCCGAATCTATCGACCATGTGATTGCGAAGATAAAAGCGTTCTCAGAAGAAGAGGGAACTGATGACGTTGCCTTTAAATTAGCATCAGGTCCAATCGGTGTGATGGCGGCAACAAATGAATCCGTTTCCGAGGCGCAGGTTCCTATGATGATCTATGTGTACGGCGCGGTGATCCTGTTGTGCCTAGCGAGCTTTAGGAGCGTGCGAGCGACTATCGCAGTGGTACTACCTTTATATGTGGTATCAACGCTGGCTCAGGCGCTTATGGTGCAGCTTGAAATCGGGTTAACAGTATCGACGTTACCAGTAATTGCTTTGGGTGTGGGAATAGGTGTCGATTATGGCATTTATATTCTATCCTCTATGATGGGACAGCTTAAGCAAGGTATGCCGTTGTCGGTCGCCTATCGAAATGCACTTGCTGAACGAGGCAGTGCGGTACTGTTTACGGGTATCACATTGGCGATTGGCGTAAGCACATGGATTTTCTCTGCGCTTAAGTTCCAGGTTGATATGGGTATCCTTTTAACCTTCATGTTCTTGGTAAATATGCTGGGTGCTGTGCTGCTTTTACCGGCAATTGGAACGCTCATCTGGTCTGACCAGAAAAAATAATGTGAATAATTGTGCTCCTTTTTATTTGGTATTGGCGATTTATATCTATTTTTTGTGAATAGATGAGCAAACAGCTGAAAAGCTTGAAATGTTTTCGTCAAAAAGGCTGTTTATTAGCGTCAGAAAGGTTAGAATTTACCTGACTCCACGCTAATAAATGGCTGTACAAATAATCTACCGTTCAAAGGTGGTATAGATTAAGGAACACATAATGACACAAAATGAAGGCACAGCTTCTGTTATCCTAGATAACGTCTGCAAGCTTATCCATAAAAAAGTCCATGCTGACAAAGTGTCACTTGTCGAAACGTTTGCCAAAACCTTGTACAGCAACATGTCTAAAGAGGATTTGGCACATCGTAACGACAGTGACTTATACGGCGCAGCATTGAGCCTTTGGAATGCCCTTGATAAAAACAAGTCTGACGATGCCGTCATTCGCGTTTTTAATCCTGAGGTTGCAAAGGATGGATGGCAATCATCGCATACGATTGTCGAGATAATCGCTAAAGATATGCCGTTTTTGGTTGATTCAGTGCGCATGGCGATGAATCGCAAAAACATAGTCTCTCACCTATTACTTCATTCTCCACTTAAGTTACAAAGAAATGATGCAGGTGCAATCACCGCAGTTTCTAACTTAAAAGCAGAACAAGAATCTACGTCTACTAAGACCGTATTCTTTATCGAAATCGACAGGCAAACAGATGATTCGGTGATCGCTGATTTTACAGCTGAGCTTGAATCTGTCTTAAATGATGTTTCTGTTGCGGTTGCTGATTGGCTACCAATTCGCGATAAATTGGTGAGCGTAAGTAAAGAGCTGCCGACCCGTCATTATAGTTGTTCAAAAGAAGAAGTTGCTGAAGCCGTCGAGTTTTTAGACTGGCTGGTTAGCGACAACTTTACCTTTATGGGCTATCGCCAATATGATTTGACTCCAGTTCAAGGTGACTATGAGCTGAAGCCAGTTGAAGGCACAAGTCTCGGCCTGATGAAGAACTCTGGTGACGATCACAGCCGTTTATTGTCTGAACTGCCTGAAGTTGCGCGCAAAGAGGCACGCAGTAACAACTTGTTGATCTTAACCAAGACAAATTCACTTTCACGCGTTCATAGACCAGCGTATATCGACTATGTTGGGATCAAGCGTTTTGATGATGAAGGTAACGTGATTGGTGAAGACCGTTTCATTGGCTTGTTCTCTTCTAGCTTCTACAACAACAGTGCGGTAGATGTTCCGGTACTTAAGAGTAAAATTAACCGTATCATGGAGCAATGTGACTTTGCTAAAGGCACACATGCATACAAGGCGGTACTCAATATTCTTGAAACCTATCCTCGTGATGAGTTAGTACAGGCTCGCGAAAGCGAGCTACTTGAAGTGGCAATGGGCGTTTTACAAACTCAAGAGCGTGACATGTGTCGCTTATTTGTGCGTAAGGATGTGTATGGTCGTTTCTTCTCTTGTATGGTTTATGTGCCAAGAGAGAGATACAACACAGCGTTACGCCGTGAAACTCAACAACTGCTAGGCCGTGCATTTAAGTCTAGCGACAAAGTAGAGTTCACCACCTTTTTCTCTGAATCAACACTAGCGCGTACGCATTACATCGTGCGTGTTGATGACAACAACATAGATTACAACGTGAAAGAAATCGAAAATAACTTGGTAGAAGCCGCTCGTACTTGGGAAGACAAGCTACAATCTGCACTTCTTGAAAGAACGGGTGAGTCTCGTGGTAACGAGTTAAACCGTAAATATACGAATGCCTTCCAGTCTGCTTATAAAGACCAAGTGTTGCCGAGTGCAGCAGTAGTAGACATCGAAAAGCTAGAGCAACTAAACGAAGATAACAAACTTGAGATGCTGTTCTACAGACCTCAAGAAGAAGCAACATCGCAGCTTGTTCGTTTGAGTCTGTTCCATAAAGCAGAGCCAATTCACCTATCAGACGTGATGCCAATGCTTGAGAACTTTGGCCTACGTGTTATTGGTGAAACACCATATGCTGTGAAGACGACTGATGGTCAAGTAAACTGGATCATGGATTTCTCTATGCTTATCGACAGCAAAGGGATCACAGATTTTGACAAAGTATCAGCACGTTTCCGTGCGGCATTGACCAATGTGTGGAATAACCGCCTAGAAAACGATGGTTTCAACCGTTTAGTGTTATTAGGTGGTCTAACTGGTCGTGAAGCATCTATCTTACGCGCATATGCAAAATACATGCGCCAAATTGGTGTGACGTTCTCGCAATCTTACATCGAAAATACATTTGACCGTTACCCGCACATTGCAGCGATGATCGTTGATCTATTCGTGAAGAAGTTCGCACCGAAGAAAGTTGCCACTGAAAAGGCGCTTCAGAAGGTTGTTGATGCAATCTACCTTGAGCTTGAAAACGTAGCGAATCTAGATGATGACCGTATCATTCGTTTGTACGTTGATATGATCAATGCAACGCTGCGTACTAACTTCTATCAAAAAGAAGCTGATGGCACGAATAAGTCGTATACGTCATTCAAGATCCAGCCAAGCGCAGTGCCAGATATGCCATTGCCATTACCAGCGTTTGAAATCTTCGTATACTCTCCACGCGTAGAAGGTGTTCACCTACGTGGCGGTAAAGTGGCTCGTGGTGGTCTACGTTGGTCAGACCGTCGTGAAGATTTCCGCACAGAAGTACTTGGCCTGGTTAAAGCACAGCAGGTTAAGAATACAGTTATCGTACCTGTGGGCTCTAAAGGCGGTTTTGTTTGTAAACAACTTCCAACTGAACGTGAAGCGTTTTTCAAAGAAGGCCAAGAGTGTTACAAGATCTTCATCCGTGGTCTATTAGACATCACAGATAACATCGTACATGGTGACATTGTGCCGCCAGTGGATGTTGTACGTCACGACGAAGACGACCCATACCTAGTTGTTGCAGCGGACAAAGGGACTGCGACTTTCTCTGATATCGCAAATGGTATCGCTGAATCATATAACTTCTGGCTTGGTGACGCTTTCGCGTCAGGTGGTTCAATTGGTTACGACCACAAGAAGATGGGTATTACTGCTAAGGGCGCTTGGGAATCGGTTAAGCGTCACTTCCGTGAAATGGACATTGACTGTCAGACAACTGATTTTACTGCAGTTGGTATTGGTGACATGGGTGGTGACGTATTTGGTAACGGGATGCTGCTATCTAAGCACATTCGCTTACAAGCGGCATTCAACCACATGCACATCTTTATCGATCCAAACCCAGATGCAGCAAGCTCGTATGTAGAGCGTGAGCGTCTATTTAATCTGCCACGCTCAAGCTGGGAAGATTATAATAAGGATCTGATCTCTGAGGGCGGTGGTATTTTCTCTCGTGCAGCGAAAGCAATTACGCTAAGCGCTGAAATGAAGAAAATGATAGGCACTAAGAAGTCGAGCATGACACCAAACGAGTTGATCAAAGCATTATTGAAGATGCCAGTTGATTTACTGTGGAATGGTGGTATTGGTACTTACATCAAGTCTAAATCTGAAACTGACGCTGAAGTAGGCGACCGTGCAAACGACGCGCTACGTATCAACGGTGGTGAGCTTGGTGCGAAGATATTTGGTGAAGGTGGTAACTTAGGTGCTACTCAGCTGGGTCGTATCGAATTTGCTTCAAACGGCGGTCGTATCAACACTGACTTTATCGACAACGTAGGTGGTGTTGCCTGTTCGGATAATGAAGTTAATATCAAGATCCTACTTAACGGCCTAGTTGCTGAAGGTGAATTGACGAATAAGCAGCGTAACGAATTACTGTATTCAATGACAGATGAAGTATCAGAATTGGTACTGAAAGATTGTTACCGTCAAACGCACACGCTTTCGGTTACTAAGTCTAAAGGTCCAGCGACGCTGAAAGAGAAAGTACGCTTTATCCATGCACTTGAAAAAGAAGGCAAGTTAAATCGTGCAATCGAATTCTTACCAACTGATGAAGAGCTAGCAGAGCGTGCGGCGGCAGGTAAAGACCTAACACGTCCTGAGCTATCTGTACTGGTTTCTTACTCTAAGATGGTATTAAAAGAGACATTAGTTGTTGATGAGATCTCAGAAAATCCATACTACCGTCAGTTGCTAGTGAACTCGTTCCCAGCACCGCTGCGCGAGCGCTTCAATGCTGCGATGGATAATCACCCGCTACGTAAAGAGATCATTGCAACGAAACTTGCAAACAATATCGTTAACGATATGGGTCTAAACTTCATGGTTCGTATGCACGAAGAGACAGGTGCAACGGATGCAGAAATTGCGGTTTGCTACTCAATTGCAAGTGCAATCTTTGAAATGAAGGAAACGTGGTCAGCGATTTCTGCGCTAGATAATAAGATCCCAGCGGCAGTTCAAACGGAAATGCTATATCAATTACGTCGTACAGTTCGCCGTGCAACGCGTTGGTTCTTGCGTCACCGTGACAAGTCTCAAACTATCGAGCAAACCATCGCGTTCTTTGCACCAACATTTAAAGATTTAAGTGCAAATCTACACAACTACATGGTTGCAAATGAAAGCGAGCAGATCGTTGATAAAGCACGTGACCTTGAATCTCAAGGTGTACCAGCTGAAATTGCACTGCGTATCGTATCGCTTTCAAGCTTGTTCTCGGTCATGGACTTAGCGGAAGTTGCACATAGCTCAGGTCGTAAGATCGGTGTTGTGTCTAATACCTACTTCACGCTCGGTGCAAACATGGGTCTACATTGGTTCCTTGACCAAATCACGGCTCAACCTGTTGCAAACCATTGGCAGGCGCTTGCTCGAGCTTCATATCGTGAAGAGCTTGATTGGCAACAGCGTTCATTGTCAGAGGTTGTGTTAAACAGCTTTGCTGGTGATGACAGTGATATCAATGAACAGATTGAACAGTGGATGGATAAGCAAGCTGGCTTACTACACCGTTGGCAGCAAATGCTAACTGAGTTTAAGACGTCGCAAAGCCATGACTTTGCTAAGTTCTCAGTTGCACTTCGTGAGCTAATGTTACTAAGCCACAACTGCGATACTTCCAAATAATCTAGAAATCGCTACAATACCCCAGCTTTGACTGGGGTATTTTTTTTGTCTAATGCCATTGGCATAATCCATTTAGCTAAAGTTACGCTTGGGTAATTTTAGCTAAGTTGATTACGTTACCAATACTGAGGAGCTACCATGTTTTACGATCTTGCGCGTCGTTTTATGTTTAATAAAGATGCGGAGTGGGCACACGATTTTGCCCTAAGCAACCTGCGCCGCTTTGCGAATACGCCAATGAGCCTTGCATGGTCTCAATCAGTTCAAGACAAACCTGTTAATTTTCTTGGGTTAGAGTTTAAAAATCCAGTCGGGTTGGCCGCCGGTCTTGATAAAAATGCTGAGTGTATCGAAGCATTTGCGCAAATGGGTTTTGGTTTCATTGAAGTAGGGACTGTCACGCCGAGACCACAAGCGGGCAACGACAAGCCTCGGATCTTTCGTCTACCCGAAGCAAATGCGATTATTAACCGCATGGGATTCAATAACAAGGGCGTTGATTACCTAGTCAACAATGTAAAAGCAGCAAAATACGATGGGATCCTTGGGATCAACATTGGTAAAAATAAAGATACACCGAATGAGCAAGGTAAAGATGACTACATTCACTGTATGAGAAAAGTATTTGAGCAAGCCTCATATATCACTGTGAATATCTCTTCACCAAATACACCGGGTCTTAGAGATCTACAATATGGCGAGGCGCTGGACGATCTATTGCAAAGCCTGAAAAATGAACAGATGGATCTGATCGCCAAGCATAACAAGTCGGTGCCTATGTTGGTAAAGATCGCACCAGATGTTGATGGCGTTCAATTAACTCAGATAGCAGAATCATTAGTTAATAATCGTATCGATGGTGTTATTGCAACTAATACAACATTAGCCCGTGATGCGGTAGAAAACCTAGAGCACGGTAATGAAGCAGGCGGTTTGTCTGGTAGACCTGTTCGTGAAAAATCGACGCATGTTGTCAGCGAATTGAAGCGTATTACCGACGGTAAGCTACCAATCATCGGTGTAGGTGGTATTGACAGTGCGGAATCTGCAAAAGAGAAATTTTCAGCTGGTGCAGATTTAGTACAAGTCTACACAGGCTTTATATATGAAGGTCCAGCGCTTGTTAAAAAGATCGTTTCGTCCTTATAAGGATCGGTCATATAACTAAATGATCCAAAACAAAACGTTATTATAAAAAATTTCATCATTGCGTTTTTCGCGTTATACTCCCACTTACTAGTTGAGCTAATTGGTTGGTGGGAGAGAAGTTTTGCAAGCTTCAAAAGAGTGGCAATGGATCCGCTGCACAGAAAGGAACAGGTTGTTAATTGATTTGGGTGACGAGCTTCAGCTTTGCACGCCTTTTCGGTTGCGCCACCTTACTGAGGACTCAACCGCTAATCCCAATTTTAGTCTCAGCGAAGCTGAATTTTATCAGAGTGTATTTTCCTACCTTTGCGGGTTTGGCGTTTGGAATGAGCCCAGATGCTGCCAAATCGCTTTAAATGCAACTGCGGCAAAGTTTCATCTGCAACCGATGCAAGCAAAAAGCTGGTTTTTTAAGCCATATTTTGGTGGTGAACCTGTGAGTGAGGCGGTTGTGTGTTTAAATTCCAAGTTAAGCCGCGGCGAGTTTCTAATTATCGAGCATGATGGTCAGTCAAGTCTTTGTTTAAGCTTGAATGAGCAATTTATTCTTGATGAGGGAATAGAGCTTGAACAATTTCAAGCGATAAAAGTACTGAACGATCGGTTAGCGCCTCTTGTGTTAACACACCGAGTTCATCAAAGCGCATAGCCAATTTCATCCCATCGTTTTATTGACCAGGAATTATTTCCTGTATTAATCTGTACCTAATTTGAGTTGTTTGCTGATCTAGGGAACAGAATGCGCTGCCTCTGCGATAAAACATTAAAACTAACTTATGCCGACGCTGAAGGACATTGCGGTTATCAATGTCAGTCATGCGGTGCCATTTGGCTGCCGCGCAAATTTATTGATTCCATTAAACATACTTATCATTTTAGTTATACCGATTTTATTGCAAAGCGGTCGTTGGTTGAGCGTGACGCTTTACAATTATGCCCTGATGATGGTCATACACTTAAAGACTATACGCTCTTTGAAGCTAGTTTTAGTGAGTGCGGGTGCTGTGGTGGCGTGTGGTTTGAAAAAGGGGAGCTCCATAACTTACTGCAAAATTACCAAAGCAAGAACTCGAACATAAGCGCGCTAGATAAGTTAGATTTTCTGAACTTGCTAAATTTTTAACGTAATTTATCCCCATACAACCAAGCTCAACTAATAACTAACGATAACTTGTGTGTTATACTGCGCCCAGTTGAAATTTAAGGGTATTCAAATTGCAATTTATCGCATTGACATCTATTGGTGTAGAGCAGTTACTGGTTGAAGAATTAACCGAGTTTGGTTTTGAAATAAACAAGCAAACCGTTGGTTCAGTTAAGTTCACAGGCGCTAATCTAGACGTACAAAAGTTCTGTATGATGACACGATTTGCAACGCGCGTGATGTTGCTAATCGATGACAAACCAGAAGTGAATGACAAAGATTCTCTCTACAAGTTTGTTCGTTTTCAGGCATGGCAAGATTGGTTTAGCCCAAAGCAGACCTTTGCAGTAGAGTTTAATGGTACGAATAATGCGCTTAAAAATACGCAATTCTCTGGTCTGGTGGTTAAGGATGGGATCGTTGACTACTTCAATGACCTGTTTGAACAACGTCCAGATGTTGACAAACAGACACCTGACATTCGCATCATAGCGAAATTATCTAAGCAAGGCTGTGCGCTATATATCGATTTCTCGGGGCCTCGCTTATCTGATAGAGGTTATCGTGACAAACAAGGTAAAGCGCCAATTCGTGAACATTTAGCGGCAGCGCTGGTTAAACGTAGCGGCTGGCTTGAAGATACTAATAAGCCGCTTTTTGACCCCTGCTGTGGTTCTGGCACGTTATTAATTGAAGCGGCATCTATGGCGCTTGGCTTACCTACTAACCTTAATAAAGATTTTGCCTTTAAACGCTTGCCGAGTTTTCGTGAAAGTAAGTTCACCGAGCTTAAAGCACAATTAAAGGTACAACCAGAGCACAAGAGCTTATGGCTGATCGGTAGTGATATCGATGAACGTGTGCTGTCAATTGCTGAGCGTAATGCCAAGCGCGCAGGCGTTGAGTCACATATTAAGTTTAAGTTTGAAGATGCCAATCACCTTAGCCTTGCTGCTAAACGTCCTGGCACTGTGCTGAGTAACTTGCCTTATGGCGAACGTCTAGGTGGTATGGCTGAAATTATTACGCTATATCGCAATATGGGTATCGCCTTTAAAAAGCACTATAAAGACTGGAATTTGGCGTTACTTGCGAGTGAAGAAAGCCTATTAAAAGTGCTAAAACTAGCGCGTAAAAAGTCTTATAAATTCAAAAATGGCCCGCTCGATGTGCTGCTTAACTTGTATGAAATGAATGAAATGCAGGTACAGCAAAATAAACAGAGCAGTGGGCTTAATTTTGAAGGCTCGACTGCGTTTGGCAACCGCTTGAAGAAAAATCTACAAGGCTTAAAATCTTGGCTGAAAAAAGAAGACGTTAATGCATATCGTGTTTATGACGCGGATATCCCTGAGTACAATGTTGCGGTTGATGTATATAACGACAACGCAGTCATCTTTGAATACAAAGCGCCAAAAGAAATTGACGATAGCGTTGCACAAAAACGTTTGCAAGACGTGATCACACTGACCGCCGAGCAGCTTAATATCGACCCGCTAAACATCGCGGTAAAAGTAAGAAAGCGCCAAAAAGGTCAAGAACAATACAAAGCCCTAGACAAGCAAAACCGTACTGAGGTAGTAGAAGAGTACGGTGCTAAGTTTAAGGTTAACCTATTTGATTATCTCGATACTGGTCTATTCCTTGACCACCGTTTAGCCCGCAAGTTTATTCAGCAACATTCGAAAGATAAACGCGTGTTGAATCTATTTGCATACACAGGTAGTGCTTCTGTGCACGCTGCAGTTGGCGGTGCTAAGTCTGTTACCACAGTAGATATGTCAAAGACCTATCTAAAATGGGCTGAGGAAAACTTTGAGCTAAATGGTTTGAAGAATCCACGTTTCAGATTTGAGCAAGCGGATTGCTTAAAATGGCTTGAAAGAGCAGTTGGTCAATATGATTTGATATTCTTAGACCCACCAACATTCTCTAACTCTAAACGTATGTCTGACGCATTTGATGTACAAAGAGATCATTTAAAACTATTTGGTTGGGTAAAGAAGATATTAGCACCGAACGGTGTACTACTGTTTTCTAACAACAAACGCGGATTTAAAATCGATGAAATGGGACTTGCGGCACTTGGCCTAACCGCTGAGGAATACTCATCGCAAACCTTGTCTTTGGATTTTAAGCGTAACAAACAAATTCACAACAGCTGGTTGATCCGTCATGATTAAATGTACTTTATTTCACACCGATGGTTGTCATCTTTGTGAAGAAGCATTGGCGATGTTAATTCAATTTTTGCCTGAAGCCGAAATTGAACTCGTTGATATCGTCGATAGTAAAGAGACGATGACGGAATATCAATATAGAATTCCAGTGATTAAAAAAGGCGAGACAGGTCAGGAACTTGGCTGGCCTTTTACTCAACAACAACTACAAGAATTTATAGAATAATATGGATCTCATTCGAATTGCTAAAGCCCAACTAGCTTTTGGTTCACACCCTATACTTGACCAAGCTGATGCCGTTATTGAATCAGGCGAGCGCGTTTGTATTGTGGGCCGAAATGGTGCCGGTAAATCAACGTTACTGAAAGTACTTGATGATCAAGTTCAACTTGATGATGGTGAAATCAACCGTGTTGGTGGATTAAAAGTTTCAAGGCTAGAACAAGACCCACCAAAGGGCGCAAATGGGTCGGTCTTTGATTATGTTGCAAACGGTTTACCTGATGTTGCTGAGCTACTCATTGAATTTCATGAAGTCAGTGAAAAACTACAAACCAGCCAGTCAGATAAACTGATGACCTCGCTTGAGCGCCTGACTCAGCGATTGGAAAGCGAAGATGCGTGGCGTTTTGAGTCACGGATCAAGCAAGTGCTTAGCCAGTTGCAATTAGATGCGAATATGCGCCTAGAAGAACTTTCAGGTGGCTGGCTACGCAAAGTTGCACTGGCCAAAGCCTTGGTGAGTGACCCAGATTTACTGTTACTCGACGAGCCGACTAACCACCTTGATATGCAAAGTGTCATCTGGCTTGAGCAGTTCCTGAAAGAGTTTAAAGGGGGGATCGTGTTTATCTCTCACGACCGTGCCTTTATTCGCGCAATGGCGACCCGAATTTTAGATTTAGACCGTGGCAAGTTGGTTTCATACCCTGGAGATTATGCGCAATATCTAGAACAAAAAGCTCATGATTTAAAAGTGGAAGAGCAACAGAATGCCTTGTTTGATAAAAAGCTTGCCGAAGAAGAAACTTGGATAAGGCAAGGGATCAAGGCCCGCCGAACCCGTAACGAAGGGCGTGTGCGAGCACTAAAAGCGCTTCGTGTTGAGCGCAAGCAACGCATCGAGCAACAAGGTAAGACAGACTTCAACATCGAGACGGCGGATCGTTCCGGTAAGCTGGTCTTTGAAGCGAAACATTTAGACAAAGCATTCCAAGAAAAATGCATTGTAAAGGACTTTTCAACGCTGGTGATGCGTGGCGATCGTATTGGCTTGGTCGGTCCTAATGGAGCAGGTAAAACTACGCTGTTAAAAATGCTTTTTGGTGACATTAAACCTGACGCAGGCAGCGTAAAACAAGGCGTGAACCTGGAAGTTGCGTACTTCGACCAATACCGTGAAAAATTGGATGAAGAAGCAACTGTGCAGGATAATGTCGCAGAAGGTAAGCAAGAAGTAATGATGGGCGGCCGCTCACGTCATGTGCTTGGCTATCTGCAGGACTTTTTATTTCCGCCTGCGAGAGCTCGAACCCCTGTAAAGGCATTATCAGGCGGTGAAAAAAACCGCTTATTGCTTGCAAAGCTCTTCCTTAAGCCTTCAAATATTATTGTGCTGGACGAGCCGACCAATGACTTGGATATTGAGACGCTTGAGTTACTTGAAGAAATCTTAAACCAATACCAAGGCACGGTGTTAGTCGTCAGCCACGACCGAGAGTTTATCGATAATACCTGCGGCAGTGTCTGGGCGTTCGAAGGCGAGGGCTTGGTGACAGAAATTGTTGGCGGTTATAGTGATTTTGAACTGTACCAGCAAAGACGAGAGCAGCAGAAGAAAGAGGCACAAAAGGTTCATCAAGAAAAACAGCAACAAGCCGAGACTAAAAAAGCAGCTGCACCAGCTCGTTCAAATAAGCTGAGTTACAAATTAAAACTTGAATTAGAGTCGCTGCCCAGTAAAGTAGAGGAACTTGAAGAGGCTGTGAATAAACAACAAGCGCTGGTCAGCGATCCAGACTTCTTTAAACAAGATCAAGAAACGACCCACAAGGCATTGAACCATTTGACTGAGCTAGAGTCGAAGCTGGAAGCCGCGTTTGAACGCTGGGAAGAACTAGAAGCATTACAGAATCAGCAGTAAGGATTAAAATGAAATTTAAACTTTTAGCCGCGAGTGTCGCCGTAGCCCTTTCACAACAAGCGGCCGCTGCCACCTATCAGTTAACTGAATTACCAAGACATGATAACAGTAAATATAGCTACGTGTCGGACGCAAATGAAGCTGGAGACGTGATTGGTCATGCTTCCAATTTATTTGGTGTTAAGATTGATGTGTCATATATCGACTTCGATGATTCAACACTGAAAAGCGATTATGACAGTGTAAAGAAGCAATATGAGCAGATAGAAGAAGAAATTACCTTCACCTTAGATGATATTCAAAATAATGATGCTGCAAATACCAACGCACAAGCTCATGCATTTATGCTTTATCACTTAAGTCGAAGAGGGGCTAATCAATTTCAAACTGTTGTTCAAGCAATCTCTCTTACGTACAACAACAATACTGCTGAAGAATTTGTAGTATATGATGAACAATCTCCTGATTACGAAGGGCTAACTCGCTCGGTCACTAACTATCTTACAAGCATCGCAGAAGACGGTACAATAGTGGGCTGGGGCTCTGCACCTTTTAAAAAGATAACTTTTACTCCTGAGGGTGAAACAGAAGAAGAAACTTATTTTGTACGCGATTGGCGAAATAAAGGAATTTTGGTAACTCCTGCTGGTGAGAAAGTTAGGCTGGAGCCCGCATTTACTGAGCATGGCGGTATTTCTATCGCGACAGACATCAAGCAAACTAACGAAGGTGGTTATATTGTCGTCGGGCAAAGCTCTACGTCATTATCTCAAAGAGCAATCGAAAATATAGCGGATGATTGTGATGGTGTAGATGAGCCAGTGGATGTTTGCATCCAGAGTATCAGCACTCCATATCACACTAGGGCATATAAATGGACTTTTGATAACAACTTTAATTTAGTTGATGCAACAGATTTAGGGCTCGGTTTTACGCCTGATGAAGATAGTGAAATTGCATACTCTAGTATTGCTGTTGCGACTAACTCGGATGGGTTAACCGTTGGTTACTCTCGAGTACGTAGACAAAGAGATGATAGACTACTGCCATATGAACAAGCTGTTTATTTCGAAGACGGTGAAATCAAACGAGTTAGAGAAGTTGAGAGCTTTATTGAATATAGCCAAGCAGTCGATGTGAATGACAACGGTACCATAGTTGGTGTATTTGGACGTTTCAGTGGAGGCTCTAGAGACTATGACGCAACTGGCTTCTACTTTAATACTACAAGTGCTGAGTTTAAGGAGATGCCCACATACTTTGAAGGTTCAGCAACAGCAATAAATGACATTAACAATAATGGCTTTGTTGTTGGTCAAGGTGTGATTGAAAAGAGTGGTTCAAACCGTCGTCGTGAAGCCTTCTTATATGAAATCGGGGCGGAAAAGCTAGTGAACATTAATTCTCTTCTTCCCTGTAAGAGCGATACCTTCCCTTACACGATTGCGGAAGCAGTAAAAATTACTGACGATAACAAGATCTATGCGATTGCCACCAAAACGGTTGAAAGACGCAATACACTTGGTGAAATTGAGAAGGACAGCAAAGGTGAGACTGAGTATGAGTCGGTAAGCTTACCGGTTCTACTTACGCCAATTTCTGGTGAACCTGAAAGCTGTACACCACCTGAAGCAGAGACATATGAGCGTCAATCTGCAAGTTGGTCTTGGCTTAGTTTACTCGCGCTACCACTAGTGGCGCTGAGAAGACGTCGTAAAGCCTAAAGTACAATTTATACGATAAAAAAGCCCGGAAGGGCTTTTTTTGTGTTTGAAAAGAAATATTCGCAAATTCAATTCGATATTTAATTCAAGCGATAAAAATCTTAACTATACTGGTATTAGCCTTGGCCGCGACTTTGCCACGCTTTATTCACTGAGCGTCGCCACAGGTAGTCGATACCGAAAAAGCCAATAATGGCGGCAAGTGTTGCGCAGATCAAAGAGCCGACGATAAATGCAGGCCCAATCGTTGTTAGGCTTTGTGCAAGCCATTCCCAACTTGCCTCAAAATGGAATGGTTGCTGCTCTTGACCAAGAGCAAATACACCGACTAGGTATGAGCAGTAAAATATAGGTGGCATCGTAAGTGGATTGGTGATCCACACGAGTGCAATAGACAAAGGCAAGTTAACGCGAAACGGAATCGCTAGTGCTGCCGCCAGTACCATTTGAAAAGGAACAGGGATGAATGCGAAAAATAGCCCCACCGAGAATGCGCCGCGTGCTGAGCGCCGGTTTAAATGCCACAGGTTGGCATCATGCAGTAACTTACCAAAGATTTTTAATGATTTCTGTTGTTTGATTTTATTATGATCAGGTAAAAAGCGTTGAATCGTTTTTTTCGCCATTTGCAGCTGCCATCTACTTGGATTCTGATATGTTTTGGAATAATTCTGGGTTGCTTCAGTGCGGTATTTCTTCTCGACAATTGGCGATCAGCCGCAATAAGCATATTCCTCTACTTCATGGGCCGCTATTCTAAGCTTTTTTGTCCTATATTGGCAGGATTTATTTTAGGGATTTCCATTGCTATTGGTCATTACTTTGTTTTTTATCAGCTAAAAATACCAGAAATGTGGCAATCGCAGCTTGTTACTGCTTCGGGTAAAGTTATTGAGGTTGATAATTCTGTGATTGGTGAAGCGTTAAAGGTAAAGCTTGAGCAAGTTGATGGCTACCAATTTGCCCGTTGGCGTACAGTAAACGCAAAACTCTATCGTAACTCATCCACGCCTATGTTGCGTGTCGGTGACCACATTGAATTTACGGTAAAACTTAAGCGTTATCGTAGCCGAATTAATATCGGACTCTTTAATGCTGAATTGCATGCGTTTAGGAAGCATATATATTTTAAGGGCAGCATCAAAACAATCAAGTCGGTAGTGAAGGACACTACGTGGCGAGATAACTACCGCTTATTCATAGATAAAACGCTTGATGGGCGAAGCTATGCTTGGCTGTACTATATTTTGTTAACTGGCGATACAAGCAAAGTCGACTTCGAAAACAAAACACAATTTAGAAGTCTTGGCTTGAGCCATCTGTTAGCGATTTCAGGGCTGCATATCGGAATGGTATTTGCCATCGCGTTTTTGCTGATAAAAGTCGTGCTGTATTGTATCCCGGTAATAATTTCCCAAGCAGCTAACTTACATCAATGGTGTTTGGTTTTTGCGTTACTGTTGTGTTTTGGTTACGTCATTCTCTGCGGTTACAGCGTATCGGCGACTCGAGCTTTAATCATGGCAATGGTGTGGGTTGCTTGTTACCTCTTTGCTGTGCGCCTTAAAGCGCTTCAGGTGCTAACAGTAGCGTTGACCATCGTCTTGATAGTAGACCCGTTTTCACTACTTAATCCTGGTTTATATTATTCCTTTTTTGCGGTTGCTATCATCGTAACGTTAGTGACAAAAGTTGGCAGAGGTTTAGGTGCAAAGCTACTTGCCTTAATTAAGTTGCAGCTTGCGTTATTTATCTGTCTGTTGCCACTCAACCTGTATTTCTTTTCCGGTGCGAGTATTATCTCATTGGTTGCGAACATCATTGTGATCCCGTTGGTTTCCATCGTGGTATTTCCGCTACTACTGCTTCATGTTACTGCGCTGCACGCTATTGGTTGGCAACTTCCACTTCATTTAGTTGATAATGTGTTAGTGGTTCTTTTTGAGCTGTTGCAAAAGTCTCCACTTAGTTGGGTAGATATACCCGGCGTTTCGTCCATGTTTCTAATAACCAGCTACTTAAGTGCTTTGCTGCTGTATTTATTCAGAAATTATCTTGGTTTATTACCCATATTGTTTTTCCTCGTTCAGTATCAATTTCGAGCCTCTCCGCTATGGCAAATCGATATCTTTGACGTGGGTCACGGAACGGCAGTGTTAGTTTCTCGCAATAACAAAGGGCTGCTCTATGATGTGGGGGCCAAGTATTTTGGTTATTTTTCGATGTTCGAGTTTGTGATCAAACCTTATCTTTTGAATAATCGAATTACGCTGCAAGATACCATCATTAGTCATAATGATGGCGACCATAATGGTGGCGTTGATGACCTCATTGCCTATGATGGCGGAAAATCGTTACAGCGTTTTCACCCTGCAAGTCCAGCTGATAGTTGTGTGCTAGGAACACATCAATTTCAAGGGCTAGACGTATCTGTGATCTGGCCTCAAGAAGTGTCGAACAATGACAATAATAATTCTTGTGTGGTTCGTATCTCTGATGGGCGTTTTACGCTTTTATTACCAGGAGATATTGAGAAAATAACTGAAACTAAGCTGCTTAACATTGAAAAAGAAGCACTCAAGGCCGATATATTACTGGTTCCGCATCATGGTAGTGGCAGCTCTTCAAGCGAGCAGTTTATTCAAGCGATTGACCCTGATATAGCGATATTTTCTCGTGCCTTTTATTCGCCGTGGAAAATTCCCAATGAGAAAGTGATTGAAAGATACCAAAGAGTAGGAAGCACACTATTGGATACCGCCTTAGATGGCCATATAAAGATCTCAATTTTTGCTCAAGAAATTACAGTTGAACGAGCTCGGGAAGTGGAAAATTACTGGTTTCTCAGATAATCCATTCAGTTTTAATGATTTGAAAGTTACAATAATGCCATATAGAAAAGTAGAGGCTGGCAATGCAACCAACCGACAAGCAGATTTACGCTAGATTATTTAGCTATGTAAAAGACTTTAAACTCGCTGCCATATTTTCAGTAATTGGCATGATAGGGTACGCTGCGATGGACGCTTCGTTCGTTGCCTTAATGGATCCGTTTATCGATGAGGGTCTCACTGCAGGCAATCGCGATGTACTAAAATTGGCTCCCTTTGTTGTCATCGCGTTAGTTATTGGACGCGGCATCTTTAATTATATGGCATCGTATTGCTTGTCTTATGTCGGGTCGCAGGTTGTGCGTGCTTTGCGACAGCAACTATTTGAACACATGTTGTATCTACCAGTGTCGTTTCATGATCAACATTCTAATGGTGAAATGATATCAAAAATCACTTTTGATACGGAGCAGGTACAGCAAGCCGTCACTAAGGCACTTCAAGTGCTGATCCGTGAAGGCGCATTTGTTTTTTTCTTACTTATCACGATGTTTTATGCAAGTTGGCAGCTATCGCTCATTTTCTTAGTTGTGGTACCGATCGTGGCGGTGATCGTTACTGTGGTGTCTAAGCGCTTCAAGAAAATTTCCAAGAATATTCAAGATGCGATGGGAGAAGTGACGAAAAGCTCTGAGCAAATGATGGCGGGTCATAAAGTCATTCATGGCTTTGGTGGCCAAGAAAAAACCATCTCTCACTTTGCTAAAGTTAATAATCATAACCGTCAGCAACGCGTAAAAATGGATGCGACTAAAGCGCTGAGCGTATCTATCATCCAAATCATAGCGGCGAGCGCAATGGCGGTGATACTCGCGATTGTCGCGATGCCTACTATGGTAGACAAAATTTCATCGGGCACTTTTGTCACTTTGATCACCTCTATGATGATGATGCTGCGTCCTTTAAAACAACTTGCCAATGTGAATAGTGACCTGCAACGCGGGATCTCTGCGGCGAAAAGTGTGTTTGCGGTGATTGATCTTGAACAAGAAAAGGACACTGGCACTCAGTCTTTATCTCGTGCTCAAGGTAACCTACAAGTCAAAGACTTAACCTTTACTTATCCATCTAAAAACGATCCGGTGATTGAGTCATTAAACCTTGAAATCAAAGCTGGGCAGAGTATTGCGTTGGTAGGTAGAAGTGGCTCAGGCAAATCAACTATCTCTAATCTATTACCACGTTACTATGATATTGAAGCGGGCAGTATTGAGTTAGACGGCACGAACATAAATGATTACCAGCTTGCGGATCTACGCGCGCAGTTTTCCATCGTGTCGCAGCAAGTGGTGTTGTTTAATGACACCATTGCAAACAATATTATGTACTCGTTAAAGCAACCCTTATCGCAAGAAGCCCTAGAAAAAGTAGTAAAACAAGCCCACGTCTGGGAATTTGTTAAAGATCTTCCTGAGGGTCTAAATACCGTTGTTGGTGAAAATGGCGTGATGCTTTCTGGCGGACAACGACAACGTATCGCTATCGCGCGTGCTATTGTGAAAGATGCACCTATCCTTATTTTAGATGAAGCAACATCAGCATTAGACACAGAATCTGAGCGTTTGATCCAACAAGCGTTAGAAGAGCTGATGGCCGACAAAACAACCATAGTAATTGCCCATCGGTTATCGACAATCGAGCGTTGCGACTGCATCTATGTGCTAGATAAAGGTAAGATCATCGAACAAGGCAAGCATGCTGAATTGGTCGCGCAGGAAGGGGTTTATTATGCACTTTGCAAAATGCAGTTTGGTGAGCAATAAATGGCATCCAAAATAGAGCAAAGTTGGTATAAAAAACCGGGACTACTAACACTATTATTGCTTCCGCTAAGCCTGTTATTTGGACTTATTAGCTCGGTTAGAAAGGGGCTTTATCAACTCGGCTTTTGCCCTGCGTACCGCTCGCCTGTTCCGGTTATTATTGTCGGTAACATCAGTGTGGGCGGTAACGGCAAAACGCCATTTGTACTTTGGTTAGTCCCTTTTCTTGAAAATCTTGGTTTTAAGGTTGGGGTGATCAGTCGAGGCTACGGTGCAAAACCCAGTTCAACCCCATTTTTGGTCACTGAAGCGACCTCAACGGAAGAGGGCGGTGATGAACCTTGTTTGCTCGCCAAACGATTGAAATGCCCAGTGATGATTGGTGCTGATAGACAAGCCAGTATTGAAAAATTATTGGGTAATAGCGATGTAAACATCATCGTCAGCGACGATGGGCTACAGCACTATAAATTGGCACGAGATATTGAGTTCTGTATTGTTGATGCTGTGCGACGCTTTGGTAATGGCTTATGGATGCCAGCAGGGCCGCTTAGGGAATTACCTAAGCGTATTCAGAGTGTTGATCTTGCCGTATATAATGGTGGATGCGAAAGTTATTCCTACACGTTAGAGACCGTTGGTTTTTTTCGTGTTACAGATGATAGTCCAGCATCCAATATTGAAATGGCTGGCGCTTCAGTCTGTGCTATCGGCAATCCCGCGCGATTTGAAAATACGCTACGAGATAGGGGGATTGTTCTGAGTGAAAGCCTACATTTTGCGGATCATCATCCATATCAAGCGTCCGACTTCGCGCAAATCGATAACGGCGCTATTTTTATGACAGAGAAAGATGCGGTAAAGTGTCGCACTTTTGCAAAAGATAATTGGTATTACCTCAAAGTAGATGCCAAACCTACATCAGCGCTTGAAAAAGCGGTATTAAATTTACTTAAAAAGAAAGAGATTTATCATGGCCTTTGATACCAAATTACTAGAAATAATTGCCTGCCCAGTATGTAAAGGCAAATTAAGATATGACAAAGAAAACAAAGAGTTGATCAGCACTGCAGCGAAGCTTGCTTATCCAATTAAAGATGATATTCCTGTGTTATTGGAAAACGAAGCGCGCGAGCTGAGCAGCGATGAGGTTGAGCAGTGGAATTCGTAGTCGTTATTCCGGCGCGTTATGCTTCAAGCAGGCTGCCTGGTAAACCACTTGCTGATATCGGCGGTAAACCAATGATCCAGCGTGTTTACGAACAGGCGATTCAATCTGGCGCGGCAGCGGTTTATATCGCAACCGATCACAGTGCGGTATTTGAGGCAGCGCAAAACTTCACTGATAACGTGCTCATGACGCGTGAAGATCACCAATCTGGAACTGAGCGACTCGCCGAAGTTGTTGAACAACTGGGGCTGAACGAACAAACCTTGGTGGTCAATGTACAAGGTGATGAGCCACTGCTAGAGCCTGATAACATCGCACAAGTGGCAGCACTACTGCACCATTCTGATGCACTGATGGCGACTTTGTGCGTTGATGTGGAAGATGTGGAAGAGGTGTTGAATCCGAATGCGGTGAAAGTGGTGTCTGATATTCAAGACAACGCACTGTATTTCTCTCGCTCGTCTATTCCGTTTCAGCGTAACAGCATGTTAACGCTCGACAAAAATAGCATTCCAGTGAGCCATTTTAAACGTCATGTTGGCATATATGCCTATCGTGCGGGCTTTATTCAAACCTATTTATCGCTAAGTGTTTCACCGCTAGAGGTGCAAGAGTCACTAGAGCAGCTACGTGTGCTGTATCATGGATACAAAATTAAGGTCGCTAAAGCGGTTAAGCCGGTGCATGCTGGAGTGGATACCCCCGAAGATTTGGCACGGGTTCAAGAGATACTGAATGGAAAAGTTTAAGCTCATTGCGGACGAGATAGACTATGTGGTTGCATACAAACCACAAGGTTTGAGCTTCCATAGTGAGGACGGTGCAGGTTTTGTTGCCTTACTGACGGAGCAACTAGGCTATCCCTTATTTGCGGTTCACCGCCTTGATAAAGTCACGTCGGGACTCATCCTTTTAGCGAAGTCTAGCGAGGCTGCAAAGCAGCTGACGAGCCTGTTTTCCGCTCGAAAAATAGATAAATTTTACCTGGCGTTAGTTAGTGCGAAACCGAAGAAAAAGCAAGGTTGGATAAAAGGCGATATGGCTAAGTCGCGCAGAGGCACCTATAAACTGATTAAAACTAAGCTAAATCCTGCGGTGACTCGATTTTATTCATGCTCTGTTGCGACCAACCTACGCGCTTGTATTGTCAAACCGTTTAGCGGTAAAACACACCAAATTCGGGTGGCACTAAAAAGCATCGGTGCACCAATTTTAGGTGATTTAGCCTATAGTGGAGAGCCTGCGGATAGAACGTATCTTCATGCATTTTGCCTTGAATTTGAATGGCAAGGTATACATCAACGCTATCAAGCTGCGCCTGAAGGTGATGGTGCATTTGGCCATTTATTGGCACATGAAATCTTTGCAAGTTGGCAAAATCCAAGTCAATTAGAGTGGTAACATGACGGATTCGAATAGAGAACTAAGATTTGGCGGTATTGGTCGGTTATACGGTAACGCCGAGTTGGAAGCATTAAGTAAAGCACACTTTTGTGTCATTGGTATTGGTGGCGTTGGCAGTTGGGCTGTAGAAGCGCTAGTGAGAACGGGTATAGGTAAAATAACGCTTATCGATATGGATGATATTTGTGTAACCAACATCAACCGTCAGTTACATGCTCATAGCGAAAGTATCGGGATGCAAAAGATTGAAGCAATGCGAGATCGCTGTCTTGCGATTAACCCAGATTGTGAAGTTACCCTGATCGATGATTTTCTGATGTTAGATAACATTAGAAACTACATTCAAGGCTTTGATTATGTTATCGACTGTATCGACGCGGTTAAAGAGAAAGCGGGGCTAATCGCACATTGTAAGCGCAATAAAATACCGGTGATCACCACAGGTGGTGCAGGCGGTCAAACCGATCCGAGTCAGATCCAGTATGGGGATGTGGCAAAGACGACCCATGATCCGCTGCTGGCAAAAGTACGCTATATTCTCAGAAAACAATATAACTTTAGCGATAATCCAAAACGTAAATTTGGCGTAGATTGCGTGTATTCCACAGAGCAACTCGTTTACCCAAGTACCGATGGCACCGTGTGCAAAGCAAAGCAACAAGCTGAAGGTGGGAAAAACATGGACTGCGCCACCGGGTTTGGCTCTGCCACTATGGTAACCGGGAGTTTTGGTTTTTTTGCGGCGTCCAAAGCAATACGTAAGTACCTCGATAAACAAAGCAAAAGCAGCGAATAAGTGTGCTCGTTTGAGCACCTTATATCACGTTATTTTAATATCTCTGCCTGCACTTGGATCTGTTCAACAATCGCACGGATACCATTACCTCTAGATGGACTTAGGTGAGTAATTAATCCAAGCGACTCAAACAGTTCATAAGCATTAAATTGGCTTGCTTGTTCTGGCGTTTTACCTGCGTACGCTGCAATGATGATTGCAAGTAAGCCTTTAACAATACGCGTATCTGAGTCGGCAATAAGTACGAGTTGCTGCGCACTTTCATCTAAGTCCACATAGAGCCAAACTTTACTATCACAGCCCGACACTAACGCTGAGTCAACTTTCAGCGCATCAGGAAGCTCAGGAAGTTGTTTACCTAGCAGCATAATTTCACGGTACTTGGCTTGCCAGCCATGACTTTCAGATAATTTTGTTGTGATATGTTCAATATTCATAAGTTTAATCTAATAATTCTATTGTGGCATCTAATGCATTAATAAAATGCTCAATATCATCTTGGTTATTATAAAAAGCCAAACTTGCACGTACAGTCCCATTAACCTTGAGCATTTTCATTAGCGGCTGAGTACAATGGTGTCCGCTTCTGACTGCTACGCCGTATGTATTGAGTAGTGTGGCAAGATCGTAGTGGTGCTCGTTTTTATAGTTAAAACTGACGACGCCAACATTGTTTTGTGTATCGCCATAAACCGTGATGCCTTCAATCTGTTTTAGCTTTTCTAGAAGGGAGTGATAGAGCGCTTGCTCATAGCGTTGAAGTGCACAGGGATCAATCTCGTTTACATAATCTATCGCTGCGGCAAAACCGATAACGCCAGAAATATTGGGAGTGCCGGGCTCAAACTTGCCAGGTGCCTCTCGATAGCTGGATCTTTCGAAGCTCACTTCTTTTATCATTTCGCCGCCGGTTTTGTATACGGGGAGCGCATTTAGTTGCTGGTATTTACCATAAAGTCCGCCGACACCTGTTGGTCCAAGTGCTTTATGAGCTGAAAAAACATAAAAGTCGCAATCCAGTGCTTTTAGATCAGGTCTTAAATGCAGTAAAGACTGTGCGCCGTCGATAACCGTGATGGTACCTAAGGCCTTGCAAACCGAAATGAGCGACTCAATTGGATGAATATTCCCAAGAGCGTTTGAAACATGGCCCATCGCTAACACATCAGGTTTATGCTGCTTTAACATCGCAATTGCGCCTTGCTCATCGAGGATGCCGTCTAACATAGGTAACACCAGTAAAGTTGCGCCGGTACGCTGACAAGCTTCTTGCCAAGGCACTATGTTAGCGTGATGTTCAAAGGGACTGATGGCAATTACACTGTCTGAAGTGAAACGTGCACTCAGGCCATGAGCCAACAAGTTTAGTGATTCAGTTGCGCCGCCGGTCCATACTATTTCTCGTGTTTCAACATTTAAAAAATTGGCAATTGTTTCTCGGGCACTTTCATAGCGAACGGTGGCGTTTTCACTAAGCGTGTGTAAACCTCTATGTACGTTTGAATTCTCATTTTGATAAAAAGTTTTTATGACATCGATGACTTTGTTCGGTTTTTGCGCAGTTGCAGCAGAGTCAAGATAGCAAAGCGGCTGCCCATCGAGTTGTTTGTTCAAAATTGGAAAGTCGTTGCGCAGAGATTGGATGTCAGTCATAACGTACCTGAGTTAATTGAGCAGCGCGATTCTAACGAATACGCGGCGATATTAAAACAAAAAAGGCCGCATTAAGCGGCCTTTTCAAACACAATAACGAGATTATCTGTCGTTTTGTGTTTTGTAGTCGCGAGACGTGTAGCCTTTGTAAAGCTGACGCGGACGACCAATTTTGTGTCCTGGCTGAGAAAGCATTTCGTTCCAGTGCGAAATCCAACCCACAGTACGAGACATCGCGAAGATAACTGTAAACATGCTTGTTGGGATACCGATTGCTTTAAGAATGATACCTGAATAGAAGTCTACATTCGGGTATAGCTTCTTCTCAATGAAGTAAGGGTCTTCTAGGGCAATCTGTTCAAGTTTCATTGCTACGTCAAGCAGTGGATCTTGAATGTTTAGCTCTTTAAGCACTTCGTGACACGTTTGACGCATTACCGTCGCACGTGGGTCAAAGTTTTTATAAACGCGGTGACCAAAGCCCATTAGACGGAACGGATCGTTCTTGTCTTTTGCTTTTGCAACGTACTCGTCAATACGATCAACAGAGCCGATTTCTTCAAGCATAGTTAAACATGCTTCGTTTGCGCCACCGTGTGCAGGACCCCAAAGTGATGCAATACCTGCCGCGATACACGCGTAAGGGTTTGCACCTGAAGAGCCAGCAAGACGAACTGTTGAAGTTGACGCGTTTTGCTCGTGATCTGCGTGAAGCATGAAAATACGATCCATTGCTTTAGCAAGTACAGGGCTGACGTTGTAGTCTTCAGCTGGCACAGAGAACATCATGTGGAGGAAGTTTTCTGCGTAGCTCAAGTCGTTACGTGGGTATACGAACGGTTGGCCAACGTTATATTTGTACGCCATTGCAGCAATTGTTGGTAGCTTAGCTACTAACTTGATTGCACAACGCATACGTTGATCTTCGTCAGAAATATCCAAATCTGAGTGGTAGAACGAAGATAACGCACCAACTACACCACATAGCATTGCCATAGGGTGTGCATCTACACGGAAGCCTTGGAAAAACGCAGCAATCTTCTCGTGCATCATTGTGTTGCGAGTGATCTCATCTGAGAACTCAGCTAGTTGTTCTTCGCTTGGTAGTTCACCGTTTAATAGTAGGTAGCAAAGTTCAATATAGTTAGAATTTTCAGCAAGTTGCTCAATTGGATAACCGCGATGAAGCAGTACACCTTTGGCACCGTCAATGTAAGTGATAGACGAGTCACAAGAGGCAGTCGACATAAATCCTGGGTCATACGTAAATAGGCCGTGAGCACCTAAAGAACGAACGTCAACTACGTCTTGACCAGCTGTACCTTCGTAAATTGGTAACTCAATCGGATCGTGACCATCAATATGGACTGTGGCTTTTTTATCTGCCATCTATTTGTCTCCTATTTAATAACAATATTCTGATTGTTATGTTGTGATACTAATGTTAAGCAAATTCAGATCATTCTAACTTATAACCTAGGTTAAAAGTCAATTTTTCTGTGATTTATGCATAAATGTATAATAAATATTCTACGACGATTAAATATTAGACCATTCGCTAATTCGCAAGCGTCTCTATCTAAACAAGAATTGTAAAAGGGCGCATAGCCTTATATACTGTCAACGGTTTTATACCGTATCGTCTGTGGGTAAACCTATTTTTACATCAATTTTTACACTCGAGTGAACTTTTTGGTGTCCTAATTGGTTTATCTAGAGTGTGCCACCTACATTTGCAATATGTAGGTGGGTTTCATAAAAACAAGTAGATGAGCTCCTTTGTGGGCAAAGATGGGCAAGTAACTGTGAAAAAGCAAAGACCTGTAAATCTAGATCTTACGACTATATCTATGCCGCCAACGGCTAAAGCGTCGATTCTTCACCGTGTCACCGGTGTTGCTTTCTTCTTCGCTTTGACCTTTGTGATTTGGGCTTGGTCTGAATCCCTTTCTTCTCCTGAAGGCTTCGAGTTTGTAAAAGAACTGATGTCTGGCTTTATCGCGAAATTCATCGCGTGGGGCACCCTAACTGTATTGTCTTACCACATCATCGGTGGTATCCGTCACATGATCCAGGATATGGGACATTGGGAAGAATTAGAATCAGGCAACAATAGCGCGAAGATTGCACTAGCACTTTGGGTTATCGTAGCAATTTTGGCTGGAGTATGGATATGGTCTTAAATCAAGCGACTCTAAAGCGTGATGGCGTACAAGACTACGTGTCACTACGTACAACTGCGTTAATTATCCTAGCCTACGCGGTATTCATCGTAGGCTATCTTCTAATTACTCCTGAACTAACTTATGAAGCTTGGTCAGGGTTGTTCTCAAATTTAGCTGTGAAAGCAGCAACGATGATCACACTAGTATGTATCATGGTACATACACGCATCGGTTTGTGGCAGGTTCTAACTGACTACGTTAAGAACTCAACAACTCGCACTATTCTTGGCTTTGTATTAAACCTTATGGCTTTAGCTTACGTAGCTATTGGTCTGTTTGTTCTGTGGGGTGTTTAAGTGAAATATAACGTACGTGAATTTGACGCAGTTGTAGTCGGTGCAGGCGGTGCGGGTATGCGCGCGGCACTTGCTATCTCGGAATCAGGCAAAACTTGTGCTCTTATTTCAAAAGTTTTCCCAACTCGTTCTCATACAGTATCAGCACAGGGTGGTATCACCGTTGCGCTAGGTAACTCTCACGAGGACAACTGGGAATGGCACATGTACGATACGGTTAAAGGTTCTGATTACATCGGTGACCAAGACGCTATCGAGTACATGTGTAAAACAGGTCCAGAAGCTATCACTGAACTTGAGAACATGGGTCTACCTTTTTCTCGTTTTGAGAATGGTCGCGTATATCAGCGTCCTTTCGGTGGGCAGTCAAAAAACTTTGGTGGCGAGCAAGCTGCACGTACAGCAGCCGCAGCGGACCGTACTGGTCACGCGTTGCTACACTGCCTATACCAGCAAAACGTTAAAAACAAAACAAACGTTTTCTCTGAGTGGTATGCACTAGACCTAGTAAAAAATGACAATGGCGATGTAGTGGGTGTCACCGCAATCGACATCGAGTCAGGTGAAATCACCTATTTCAAATCAAAAGCAGTTGTTCTTGCAACTGGTGGTGCGGGTCGTATTTTCGCATCGACAACGAATGCGCACATCAACACAGGTGACGGCGTTGGTATGGCGGTTCGTGCTGGCATTTCAATGCAAGACATGGAAATGTGGCAGTTCCACCCGACAGGTATCGCAGGTGCGGGTGTACTAGTAACAGAAGGTTGTCGTGGTGAAGGTGGTTACCTTCTAAATAAAGATGGCGAGCGCTTCATGGAGCGTTATGCGCCAAACGCGAAAGACCTAGCATCACGTGACGTTGTTGCACGTTCAATGATGACTGAGATCCGTGAAGGTCGTGGTTGTGATGGTCCTTGGGGTCCGCACATCAAGCTGAAGCTTGACCACTTAGGTGCTGAGACACTTAATTTACGTCTTCCTGGCGTTTGTGATCTAGCGAAGACATTCGCACACGTAGACCCAGCGGAAGAGCCAATTCCAGTAATCCCGACTTGTCACTACATGATGGGTGGTGTACCTACTAACGTAAACGGTCAAGTACTGAACGTAGACGGTCAAGGTAATGAAAAGATCGTTGAAGGTCTATTTGCAGTAGGTGAGATTGCGTGTGTATCTGTACACGGTGCAAACCGTCTAGGTGGTAACTCACTGCTTGACCTTGTCGTATTCGGTCGTGCGGCGGGTAACTTCCTTGGTACTTACTTGAAAGATGCTGAAATCGCCAAAGAAGCAAGCAACGATAACGTAGACGCAGCACTTGCGCGTACTAACCGTTGGGAAACTTCTGCGAAAGGTCAGGGTGAAGATCCTGTACAAATCAAGAAAGATCTACAACGTTGTATGCAGCTTAACTTCTCGGTATTCCGTGAAGGTGATGCAATGGCTGAAGGTCTTAAAGAACTTAAAGAAATTCGTGAGCGTCTACAGTACGCACGTCTTGACGATAAGTCTGCTGAATTCAACACGCAACGTATCGAGTGTCTAGAGTTAGATAACTTGATGGAAACAGCGTACTCGACAGCGGTTGCTGCGAACTTCCGTACGGAAAGTCGTGGTGCACACTCTCGCTTCGATTACCCAGAGCGTGATGATGAAAACTGGTTGTGTCACTCGATTTACAACCCAGAGTCTGAGTCTATGAGTAAGCGTGAAGTTAACTACGCGCCTAAGACTCGTGAAGCATTCCCACCGAAAGCACGTACATACTAGGAGCTAAGCGATGGCAACTTTAGAATTATCTGTTTATCGTTATAATCCTGATGAAGATGCGGCGCCACGCATGCAAGACTATTCTCTAGAAGTAGAGGAAGGTCGTGACATGATGGTGTTAGATGCTCTTATGCAGTTAAAAGAGCAAGACCCATCTTTATCTTTCCGTCGTTCATGCCGTGAAGGGGTATGTGGTTCTGACGGTATTAATATGAATGGTAAAAACGGCCTGGCATGTATTACTCCAATTTCTGCTTTGCAGAACGGTGGTAAAGGCAAGGTCGTCATTCGTCCATTACCAGGTCTTCCGGTGATCCGTGACTTAGTAATCGACATGAGCCAGTTCTATACGCAATACGAGAAGGTTAAGCCATTCTTGATCAACGACAAGCCAACTGGTGGTGAAGAACGTCTTCAGTCTATTGAAGAACGTGAAAAGCTAGATGGCCTGTACGAATGTATTCTTTGTGCATGTTGTTCAACGTCTTGTCCTTCTTTCTGGTGGAACCCAGATAAGTTCATCGGTCCTGCGGGTCTTCTACATGCTTATCGTTTCTTGGCTGATAGCCGCGATACAGCGACAGAAGAACGTCTTGCTGGTCTTGATGACGCGTTCAGCGTATTCCGCTGTCACAGTATTATGAACTGTGTTAGCGTATGTCCAAAAGGCCTTAATCCAACTAAGGCAATTGGACAAATTAAATCAATGTTGTTAAACCGTTCGGTATAACACATACTACTAGCTAAGATGGCAAGCAAAAGCTTGCCATCTTGTTTTCGTTTGAGTTTCTGCGCTAGATAAAAGGGCTAATAGATGCACGAAGGTGTGATGAAGGCATGGCTAGAATCTTCGCATTTGTACGGCGGTAACGTTGCGTACGTAGAAGATCTATATGAGGCGTATCTAGATGATGCAGCTTCAGTGCCAGAAGAGTGGCGAGAGGTGTTTGATCAACTACCTAAAGTTGATGGAGTGGATGTTGACACTAAACATTCAGAAGTAAGAGCGCAATTTGCGGAGCTTGCTAAAAACAAACACAGAGAAGTCGTGGTTTCCGCAGAGGGTTCTGCTGATGCCAAGCAAGTTAAAGTTCTGCAGTTAATTAATGCATTTCGTTTCAGAGGTCATCAGAACGCAAACCTAGATCCTTTAGGGATTTGGGATAGAGAACGTGTTCGCGATCTTGACCCTGCTTTTCATGATTTAACTGATGCAGACTTAGATAAAGAATTTAACGTTGGCTCTTTTGCTTGTGGCAAAGAGACAATGAAACTCAAAGACTTGTACGCTGCGCTTAAAGCGACATACTGTGGCTCTATCGGTGCAGAGTACATGCACATCACCTCTACCGAAGAAAAACGTTGGTTACAACAGCGTTTGGAATCGTCCTTCTCGAAGCCACAATTCGACAAAGAAACCAAACTAAGAATCTACAAAGGTCTAACTGCTGCAGACGGCTTAGAAAAGTACTTGGGCGCAAAATTCCCAGGCGCTAAGCGTTTCTCTCTAGAAGGCGGTGACTCACTTGTGCCTATGCTGAAAGAGCTTATTCACCGTGCTGGTGAAAGCGGTCAGCAAGAAGCCGTAATTGGCATGGCCCACCGAGGTCGTCTAAATGTACTAGTGAATGTATTGGGTAAAAACCCTCAAGAACTATTTGACGAGTTCGCAGGTAAATATGGCGAGCACGCAGGTTCTGGTGATGTTAAATACCACATGGGTTTCTCTTCTGACTTCGGTACGAAGGGCGGCAATGTTCATATGGCATTGGCATTTAACCCATCTCACCTTGAAATCGTAAACCCAGTAGTAATGGGTTCGGTACGTGCTCGTCTTGACCGTTTGAATTGCCAAAGTGGTTCTAAAGCATTACCAATCACAATTCACGGTGACTCTGCAATCGCAGGTCAAGGTGTCGTTCAAGAAACGTTTAACTTATCGCAAACACGTGCATACGGCGTTGGCGGTTCGATCCGTATCGTAGTTAATAACCAAGTTGGTTTCACTACGTCAAAACGCGAAGATACTCGTTCGACTGAATACTGTACTGATATCGCTAAAATGGTTCAGGCACCTATCTTCCACGTGAACGCAGACGATCCTGAAGCTGTTGCTTTTGTTACACAAGTTGCACTTGATTTCCGTAACAAGTTTAAACGCGATGTGGTAATTGACTTAGTATGTTACCGTCGCCACGGCCACAACGAAGCGGATGAGCCAAATGCGACGCAACCGCTGATGTATCAGAAGATCAAAAAGCACCCAGTACCTCGCCAATTGTATGCTGATCAACTTGTACGCGAAGGTGTGATTTCTGAAGACGATGCGAAACAAATTGCTGACGAGTACCGAAATGGTCTTGATAAAGGCGTTTGTGTCGTTGAAGAAATTCAAAAAGAAACCAAACACTCATCAGATTGGTCTAAGTATGTTGGTCACGATTGGGATACGCCGTATGAGCCAAAGGTTGCGCTAGATAAACTCAAAGCGCTTGGCGAAAAGATTGCGAGCTACCCAGAGGCTCATAAAGCACAATCACGCGTTAAAAAGATTTACGATGATCGTAAACTTATGGCGCAAGGCGAGAAAATGCTTGATTGGGGTATGGCTGAGACATTGGCTTACGCGACCTTGGTTGATGAGGGCACTGATATTCGTCTTACTGGTCAGGATTCTGGTCGTGGTACATTCTTCCACCGTCATGCCGTAGTTCATAACCAAAAAGACGCGTCGACTTATCTTCCGCTGCAAAACATTCGTGAAGGTCAAGGCCTGTTCGAAGTGTACGATTCAGTACTATCGGAAGAAGCGGTACTTGCGTTCGAATATGGTTACGCGACAGCAGAGCCAACGTCATTGGTACTATGGGAAGCGCAATTTGGTGACTTCGCCAACGGTGCTCAAGTCGTATTCGACCAATTCCTAAGTTCAGGTGAGCAGAAGTGGGGTCGTTTATGTGGTCTAACACTACTACTTCCTCATGGCTATGAAGGTCAAGGTCCAGAGCACAGTTCTTCGCGTTTAGAGCGTTATTTACAGCTTTGTGCTGACCACAATATGCAAGTATGTGTGCCGTCAACACCAGCGCAAGTATACGCAATGCTACGTCGTCAATCGGTTCGTCCACTACGTCGTCCTCTGATTGTAATGACGCCTAAGTCGCTATTACGTCATCCATTAGCTGTTTCTAGCCTAGAAGAGCTATCCGAAGGCGTATTCAATAACATGATCGATGAGATTGATGATATCAATCCTGAAAACGTTGAGCGTGTTGTGTTCTGTAGCGGTAAGGTTTATTACGAACTACTGCAAGAACGTCGTAAGCAAGAGCTTAACAACGTGGCTATCGTTCGTGTTGAACAGCTATATCCATTCCCTCACAAAGAGATGGATGAGATCATGGCTCGCTACCAGCACGTAAAAGATTTTGTTTGGTGTCAAGAAGAGCCACAAAACCAAGGTGCTTGGTACTGTTCACAGCATCATTTCTGGGAAGCTATCCCAGCTGGCGCAAATCTGACTTATGCAGGCCGTAAGGCTTCAGCTGCACCAGCATGTGGATACATGTCTACACATACTAAAGAACAAAACGCGTTAATTGCTGACGCTTTAACAATTAAGAAATAAGGAATAAGAGATGACAACCGAAATTAAGGTTCCTGTTCTTCCTGAGTCTGTTGCCGATGCAACGGTTGCTACATGGCATGTAAGCGTTGGCGATAAAGTGACTCGTGATCAAAACTTAGTTGACATCGAAACGGATAAGGTCGTTTTAGAAGTTGTAGCACCAGAAGATGGTGTTATCGTTGCAATTTCTGAAGAGGAAGGCGCAACCGTTCTTGGCGAACAAGTTATTGCACAACTAGGTGCTGCTGATGAAGCAGCAGCGCCTGCTCAATCAAATGAAAAACCAGCAGCGTCAGAATCGGCGCCAGCAGCAGAAGGTAAAGAAGTGGACATTAAAGTACCTGTACTTCCTGAGTCAGTAGCAGACGCTACTATCGCAACTTGGCACGTTCAACCAGGTGAAGCGGTTAGCCGCGACCAGAATCTAGTTGATATTGAAACAGATAAAGTGGTTCTTGAAGTTGTTGCACCTGAAGACGGTGTGATGGGTGAGCACATCCACGCTGAAGGTGAGACAGTACTAGGTGATCAAGTTATCGGTAAAATCGTTGCCGGTGGCGCACCAGCTGCATCATCAAGTGCGAAGAAAGAAGAAGCACCAGCTGCTGCTTCTGACGAAAACTCAGATGTACTAACACCATCTGTTCGTCGTCTTATCGCAGAGAAAGGCCTTGATGCTGCTAAGATCAAAGGGTCTGGTAAAGGCGGTCGCATTACTAAAGAAGACGTGGATGCTTTCCTAAAAGCACCAGCAAAATCAGAGTCTAAGCCTGCGGCTTCTGCACCAGCTGCCCCGGTAGGTGAGCGTACTCAAAAACGTGTACCTATGACTCGTCTACGTAAGACAATTGCTAATCGTCTATTAGAAGCGAAGAACTCAACAGCAATGCTGACAACGTTCAACGAAGTAAACATGAAGCCAATCATGGACCTTCGTAAGCAGTACCAAGAAGTGTTTGAGAAGCGTCACGGTATTCGTTTAGGTTTCATGTCTTTCTACGTGAAAGCAGTAACTGAAGCGCTTAAGCGTTTCCCTGAAGTAAACGCGTCAATCGACGGTGATGATATCGTTTACCACAACTACTTTGACATCAGCATCGCGGTATCAACACCTCGTGGTCTAGTGACTCCAGTACTACGTGATTGCGATAAGCTTTCTGTTGCTGAAATCGAGAAGAATATTCGCGAATTGGCTATCAAAGGTCGTGATGGCAAACTAACCGTTGACGATATGACTGGCGGTAACTTCACTATTACCAATGGTGGTGTATTCGGCTCATTACTATCTACGCCTATCATCAACTTGCCACAGTCTTCAATCTTGGGCATGCACAAAATCCAAGAGCGCCCTATGGCAGTAAACGGTAAAGTTGAAATTTTACCTATGATGTATCTAGCACTATCTTATGACCACCGTCAAATCGATGGTAAAGAGTCAGTTGGTTTCCTAGTAACAATTAAAGAGTTACTTGAAGATCCAACACGTCTACTACTAGACGTATAATATTTGTTTAAAGAATAAGCTGTATGCTCGCATACAGCTTTTTTTTTGCGCCTTTGGTCTAAGTGGGGTTTTCATCAGAAGCCTTGGGATCTATACTATGTGCGCAATTTGGGATAGCTGACTATTTGCATAAATATTCAGCTTTTTTAGTATAAAAAATTGGATAAAGCATCATGAATTTGCATGAGTATCAGGCAAAACAACTTTTTGCCGAATATGGTTTACCTGTATCAGAAGGCTTTGCTTGTGATACACCTCAAGAAGCAGTTGAAGCTGCTGGTAAAATCGGTGGAGACAAGTGGGTTGTTAAGTGTCAAGTACACGCAGGCGGCCGTGGTAAAGCTGGCGGTGTTAAACTTGCAGACAGCAAAGACGAAATCCGCGCATTCGCTGAAAACTGGTTAGGTAAAAACCTAGTTACTTACCAAACAGACGAGAAAGGTCAGCCTGTTGCTAAAATCTTAGTAGAAAGCTGCACTGATATTGCAAATGAACTATACCTAGGTGCTGTTGTTGACCGTGGTTCACGTAAAATCGTGTTCATGGCATCAACTGAAGGTGGTGTAGAAATTGAACAAGTTGCAGAAGAAACGCCTGAACTAATTCATAAAGCTGAGATCGACCCACTAGTAGGTCCTCAAGCTTACCAAGGTCGTGAGCTAGCGTTCAAACTAGGTTTGAACCCAACTCAAGTTAAGCAATTCACTAAGATCTTCATGGGTCTAGCGCAAATGTTTATCAACCACGACTTTGCTCTACTAGAAATCAACCCTCTAGTGATCACAGACGCTGGTAACCTACACTGCCTAGACGGCAAAATCGGTGTAGATGGCAACGCATTGTTCCGCCAGCCTAAGATCCGTGAATTCCACGATCCTTCACAAGAAGACGCTCGTGAAGCACACGCAGCAAGCTTTGAGCTTAACTACGTAGCACTAGACGGTAACGTTGGTTGTATGGTTAACGGTGCAGGCCTTGCGATGGGTACTATGGACATCGTAAACCTACACGGCGGCAAGCCTGCTAACTTCCTAGACGTTGGTGGCGGCGCGACTAAAGAGCGTGTATCTGAAGCATTCAAGATCATCCTTTCTGACGACAATGTTAAAGCAGTACTAGTTAACATCTTCGGTGGTATTGTACGTTGTGACATGATCGCTGAAGGTATTATCGGTGCGGTTAAAGAAGTTGGCGTAAACGTACCAGTAGTTGTACGTCTTGAAGGTACCAACGCTGAAGCTGGTCGTGAAGTACTAGCTAACTCTGGCCTTGACATCATTGCAGCTGAGTCACTAACTGACGCTGCTGAGAAAGTAGTTGCTGCTGCGGAGGGCAAATAATGTCTGTACTAATTAACAAAGATACTAAAGTAATCTGTCAAGGTTTCACTGGTGGTCAGGGTACTTTCCACTCTGAGCAAGCTATCCAGTACGGTACGCAAATGGTTGGTGGTGTTTCTCCTGGTAAAGGCGGCACAACTCACCTAGGTCTACCTGTATTTAACACAGTACGTGAAGCGGTAGAGTCAACTGGTGCAACTGCATCTGTTATCTACGTACCAGCTGCATTCTGTAAAGACGCTATCCTTGAAGCGATCAGCGCAGGTATCGAACTAATCGTATGTATCACTGAAGGCATCCCTACACTAGATATGGTTGATGTTAAAGTGAAGCTAGAAGAAACTGGCGTTCGCATGATTGGTCCTAACTGCCCAGGTGTTATCACTCCAGGTGAAACTAAGATCGGTATCATGCCAGGTCACATCCACTTGCCTGGTAAAGTAGGTATCGTGTCACGTTCTGGTACTTTGACTTATGAAGCAGTTAAGCAAACAACTGACGCTGGCTTCGGTCAATCTACTTGTGTTGGTATCGGTGGTGATCCAATCCCAGGCACTAACTTCATCGACGTACTAGAGATGTTCCAAAACGATCCGCAAACTGAAGCTATCGTAATGATCGGTGAGATCGGCGGTACAGCTGAAGAAGAAGCGGCTGAGTACATCAAGCATAACGTAACTAAGCCTGTTGTTTCTTACATCGCAGGTGTTACAGCTCCTCCAGGTAAGCGTATGGGTCATGCTGGTGCAATTATCGCAGGCGGTAAAGGTACAGCTGACGAGAAGTTCGCAGCACTTGAAGCCGCGGGTGTTAAAACAGTTCGCTCTCTTGCAGAAATCGGTTCTGCACTAAAAGAGAAAGCGGGTTGGTAAGTTAATACCGCACGTTAAAAAGGCTCCTCAAGGAGCCTTTTTTGATCTCGCTATACCAATTGCATGAGGGGATTATGCCTTTTCATAAACTCGGTGAGCTCTGTGAAGTCACAAAAAATGAATTATTAACACTTACTCAGCAAAACCCAACGTTCGACACTAAGTGCTGCAGCCGCAATGAAATATTATTGCAACAAGGGCAAGTGCAGCGTCATGGCTTTTTTATCCGCTCAGGTAAGCTTGTATCATCGGTTGTAAATGAAACAGGGGAGCTAAGACATAAGGAGTTCTATTTTGCTGGTGAACTTTGTATTCTATTTGCTGAATGGATCCAAAAATCTCCTAGCTTCTATCAAATCTCTGCGCTGGATGATGTGGAGTTGGTACTCGTTCCGCTAGCCGAATTAGAACAAGATACTCTTCGCGCACTTAAATTAAAATTATTAGAACAGCAGTTGCTATTTAAAGAAGCAAAAGAAGCTTTTCTACTACTAAATACGCTGGAGCAAAGATATTGTTTTTTGCGTGACAAACGTCCGCATTGGGTTAATGGTTTAGCAAATTATGATCTGGCTAATTATTTGGGCGTTACACCTCAAGGGCTATCACGATTAAAGTCGCGAGTAAACAAAGCGCAAGCGACAACAACTAAGCGTTAGCTCAAAGACTATATTCACGCTCTACCTTGGCGATACGAGTTGTATAGCTTTGATACCATTTTTTATTGCCGTTTTTTTGCGCCTCAATATGCTCAGCATTGGCTTTCCATGCTTTGATTGACTCAAGGTCTCGCCAATAAGAAACGGTGATCCCAACCTCTTCACGCGCAGATTCTAATCCTAAAAAACCGGGTTGAAGCTGTGCAAGCTCGACCATTCTAGACGCGGTTTGGGCGTAGCCCTCGTCGTCTTCATTTTTTATATTGGTAAAAATTACGGCGTAATAGGGTGGTGGTGGAGTAGTTGCAATCATAAGTTGTAGCGCAGTAAATTGTAGATGCTATGTTTATACCAATTAACCTGTGCTCTAATCAATCACAATAAATGATGAGTTCCTCATCAGAGCAACTCATCATTTATTTCTAATATCACTCAACCCCAAAAGGGTTGTCTATGCTGTGCGCAGGCTCAGTAAACCAACGTGGACCATCGTCGGTCATATAGAAATGGTCTTCCAAGCGAATGCCAAATTCATCAGGAATAACCAGCATAGGCTCGTTTGAAAAACACATTCCAGCTGCAAGCGGTTCTGGGTTGTCTTTGACTAAATAAGGCCATTCGTGGATATCTAAGCCGATACCGTGCCCAGTGCGATGTGGGCAACCTGGTAGTTGATAATCAGGACCGAGCCCATTGCTGGCAATATACTCTCTCGCGGCTTTATCAACAGCGCCACAGGGCGCACCAATTTTGGCTACATTAAATGCTGCAATTTGCGCTTGCTTCTCGATTTGCCAAACGGACTTTTGCTTTTCACTGGGGTCGCCAAAAACATAAGTACGGGTGATATCGCTAAGATAGCCGTGTAACTTACAACCAGTGTCGACGAGAACCACATCGCCTTTTTTCAGCGTTTGTGGATTTTTTACACCATGTGGGAATGACGACGCGACACCAAATAGCACAATACAAAAATAATTGCCCGGTGCCCCCACTTTTTTGTGCGCTTCATTAATAAAGGCTTCAACTTCGGTTGTGGTGATCCCTTCATACAGCATAGATGCCGTTGCTTTATGTACGGCAAGTGTCATGTCCATTGCTCGTTGAATAAGGGCAATTTCATTGGCCGATTTATGCATTCTACAATGCGCGGTTACTGCCTTTGCATTGATAAGCGAAAGCTCAGGTGCCGCGAGTCTGATCCCATCAGCAACAAAAAACGCAGTGCTTTCGTCAATGGCGAGTGTGCCTGTGCTATCAATATTGAGTGTGTTAAGTACGTTTGCAACGACCTCGTAAGGAGATTCTTCTTCTTGCCAAGCATGAATAGGGCCTTCAATCAGCCAATAATCCTTAATAGAGCCAATTTCAAAAAACGGGACGATAAACTGAACTTGTCCATTGGCGGGTAAAATAGCACCGACCAAACGCTCACTGGCGTACCATTGCAAACCAGTAAAGTATTTTAAATTTGTACCAGCATTTAAATAGAGTGCATCAATGTTGTTTTGCTGCATATATTGTTGAGCTTTTTCTATTCTTGCTAAATACTCGCTTTCGGCAATTGGCGCTACACCTTTGGTCATATCTTCTAAGTTATCTAGCGCTTGCTGCGCGCTCTGGTATGCAATACCTTTCATTTATTGTGATCCTTAGCTAATTAAATCGAGCAATACTAAAGGGAGTAAGATCGATGTCGTTGGGCTTGTTGTCAATAAGATCTGCGATACATTCACTTGAAATTGCGGCTTGGGTCAGTCCTAAGTGCTGATGACCCAGTGCAAAATATAGGTTGTGATGATTTGGCGCTTGTCCGATGACAGGTAAATAATCTGGGAGTGAGGGGCGGCAGCCAACCCAAAGCGCCTCACTGTGTTGTGGCAGAGTTTGCCTTAATAGAATGCTTGCGTGATGTAATAATGCACGAGCACGGCTGTAGTTGGGTTTACTATCCAGTGTGGCAAATTCTACCGTGCCGGCCAGTCGTAAACCTTGTGACATGGGCGTCATGATAAACCCTCGCTCACTTGATGCAACAGGTCGTGTAAGCGTATTCTTCACTGCCAACATGTTGTGATAACCACGCTCGGCAATCATGGGCAGTGAGTAACCTAAAGACGCACAGAGTGTTTTACTTGCCGCTCCTGTTGCTACAACTACTTTGTTAAAGGTCATCTTGTGGCTTTTGGAGTGAAGTGTATAGCCATGCTCTGTGTGGATAATATTGTCGATTGAGGCTTGTTTGAATGCTCCCCCTAGCTGCATAAACTGCTCATATAAAGTCAAACAAAGGGCGTAGGGATCTGTGCTATGCCCGACTTTATCAAAATACAGTGCTGAGGTAATGGTACTTGATAGGCTCGACTCCATTTCTCGGGCTTGATCACCTGTAATTAAGCTCACTGAGATGTCTTGTTCGGTGTATTTGTTATAGCTTTTACGGGCAGAGCTTTCGTCACCTTCAAATACCAGTAAACTGCCGTTGCTAGATATAAGTGTATGATACTTATCACCAAGTAAACGCTGATATGCGGGTAGTGCGCGTTCATTTAAACTTCTAAGTGCGATTGTACCTTCGTGGAAACAGCTACTTTTCATTTGCTTTAAGAATCGTACAAACCAAGGCATATTTTTGAGCAAAGAGGTGGTCTCAATTCGCAAAGGCCCCACCGGATTGACTAACATGCCAGGCACCTTTGTTAGTAAAGCTGCGTCTGCCATTGGAAATACCTGTTCCGTGGCAAAATGCCCAGCATTACCCTTGGAGCATCCCTCTGCGGGCTGATTTTTATCGAGCAAGGTAACAGCGTGGCCTCGTCTAGCTAATTGCAGCGCGGTGGTTATCCCAATGATCCCTGCACCGATCACTGCAATTTTATTATTACTTTCCACAATTTACCTCTCCATCCTAAATTGTATTTCCACATAGACATCAATCAGGTCTCGTTTAAATACCAAAAAGAAAAAATTTACCACTTACAAATCATAAGATTACAGACGTTTAAGTCAGTCATTTGAGCTAATGGTTAAAAAATCTCTCTTTTGAATATTGATTATTGTATACAATATACCTATTATGGCAAGCACAATAACTAAACAACCTAATGAAAGGCGAGAACCATGAACGTAAATTGGCAGGGTGTATATCCAGCAGTAACCACTCAATTCCATGATGACGAAAGCATCAACTTTGATACCACCAAAGAGATGATAGATAACCTGATTAACGAAGGGGTTCATGGCATCATAGTATTAGGCACCGTCGGTGAAAACTGCTCACTCACGGCTGACGAGAAACGCCAAGTTTTAAAAGCGGCGACAGAAGTGGTAGGTGATAGAGTGCCACTACTTAGTGGTGTGGCTGAGACCACAACTGCACTGGCTGTCGAGTTTGCCAAAGATGCAGAAGCGCTCGGCATAGATGGACTGATGGTATTGCCGGGGATGGTTTACCGCTCAACCGAGTGCGAAGCGATTCATCATTACCAACAGGTAGCGCGAAGCACGGCATTACCTATTATGATTTACAACAATCCGGTGACCTACGGTGTCGATGTGTCTATTGAAGGTATGAAAACCTTAGCTGAGGAGTCCAATATTGTTTCAGTAAAAGAAGCAACGGAAGATACCCGCCGTATTAGCGAGCTGTTTAGCGCATTTGGCGATCGTTACGTTGTATTTGGTGGTGTTGATGATATCGCACTGGAAAGCCTGATGCTTGGTGCGACAGGTTGGATCTCGGGATTAACCAATGTATTCCCACGCGAGTCAGTGGCTATTTATAAACTTGCTGAACAAGGTCGCTATGAGGAAGCGCGCGCATTGTGGCGTTGGTTTTTACCTTTGCTACGCTTAGATACTATTCCGACACTAGTGCAGTGCATCAAATATGCAGAACATTTGGCTGGACGCGGTAGTGAAGTGACTCGTTCTCCAAGATTGCCACTCACCCAAGAGCAAAAAGCTTACGTGAGTCGTTTGTACGATGAAGCGATGGCAAATCGAATTGACTTAAGCCAATATAACTTGGACTAGGCGTATGATTTTAGGCACCTACTATTGTATAGATGGCCACACCTGTGGCAATCCCGTGCGCTTGGTCACGAGTGGTCATCCACCGCTTTTGGGCGAGAGCATGAGTGAAAAGCGCCAACATTTTTTACGCGACTACGATTGGATAAGGCGCGCACTGATGTTTGAGCCCAGGGGCCATGACATGATGTCGGGTGCCTTTTTATATCCACCGACCACTGCTGATGGGGATGTGGCAATCCTATTTATCGAAACTTCTGGGTGCTTGCCGATGTGTGGGCACGGCACTATCGGGACTGTCACTTTTGGCCTTGAAAGCGGTCTTATAACTCCAAAGGAACATGGTGTACTCAAGCTTGACACCCCTGCGGGGCGCGTGAATGCCTATTATGAGATGAAGGCAGATAAAGTGACTTGGGTAAAGCTCTACAATGTGCCGGCATTTTTGGCGTACCAAGCGGTGCCTGTCCATGTTGATGGGCTAGGGGAGCTCATCGTTGATATTGCCTACGGCGGTAACTTTTACATTATTGTTGAGCCTCAAAGTCTATTTGCTGGTGTGGATCAAAGCTGCGCTGCTAAATTATTGGCATGGAGCCCCAAAGTGCGCGCGGCAGTTAACGCGCAAATAAATCCAATTCATCCCGAAGATTCTTCTGTATGTGGCGCCTCCCATGTGTTATGGACAGGCAAGCCACAACATCCAGATAGTCATGCTGCAAACGCGGTATTTTATGGCGATAAAGCGATTGATAGATCGCCTTGTGGCACCGGCACAAGTGCACGCATGGCACAGCTGTTTGCAAAAGGACTGCTAAAAGATGGCGACACTTTTGTTCACGAGAGCATCATAGGCAGCCAATTTATCGGTAAGGTTGAAGGCACAACTGAAGTCGCGGGAAAAGCCGCAATTCTGCCAAGTATTCAAGGTTGGGCACGTCAAACGGGGAGTAATTGTATCACTGTAGATGACGAAGATCCGTATGCATTTGGTTTTCAGGTGCTCTAGGGCCTGTTGACCTTTGCTGCAAAAACAAACTTGAAAGATCAACAGGCCCTAGCCATTAAGATTGAAAGAAAACAGGAGCTAACAATGAATTTATCAGGAAAGAGCTACATTAACGGTGCGTGGCAAGCCGCACAAACGGCAACAACGTTTTACGCGTTTTGCCCAGCAACCAATGAGCCGCTGACGCAAGCATTTTTTAACGCTAGTGAAGTACAAGTAGAGGAAGCTGTTAATGCGGCAGAGCAGGCTTTTAAGGCTTATCGTAAAACGTCGATGACTGCTCGAGCAGAGTTTTTAGAAACCATAGCCCAAGAAATTCTTGCCTTAGGTGATGGGCTAATAACCACAACAATGGCAGAAACTAACCTGCCAAGGGCAAGGCTCGAGGGCGAGCGTGGCCGCACGGTAAACCAATTAAACGCATTTGCTGCAGCGCTGAGAGATAACCTAGCTGAGCTTTGCCTTGCTAAGGAAGAGCAAGCGGACCCAAATCGCACGCCGCTGCCTAAGCCAAAAACACAGCTTAAGCATATTCCTATTGGCGTTGTTGCGGTGTTTGGTGCATCAAACTTCCCTTACGCTTTCTCAACGCTTGGAGGCGATACTGCAGCTGCGTTAGCCGCTGGTTGCCCCGTGGTGTATAAAGGTCACCCAGCACATCCGGCAACGTGTGAGCTAATGACCAAGGCCATTGCTGCAGCAATAAGCAAATGTGATATGCCAAGCGGGGTGTTTTCAATGCTGCAAGCGAAAGCGTACGATGTCGCGCATCGGCTGGTTAAAGCTGAGCCTATCAAAGCGGTTGGATTTACGGGCTCCTTTGGCGTCGCAAAAGCATTGCAGGGCACTATAGCGAAGCGCGATGAACCTATCCCGCTTTACGGTGAGCTTGGCAGCGTAAACCCGCAAATTGTCTTACCTGAAAAAATACAGTCGCAAGGCGCAGAGCTTGGTGCACAATTTGTCCAGTCTTTACTTATGGGCAATGGTCAATTTTGTACTAGCCCCGGTATTTGGCTGGTGCCAAGCAATCATTCACAAACATTTATCGAGACAGCTAAGCAAAATATTAGCGCAGCACCTTCCGATACCTTATTAACCCCTGGCATTTTAAAAGCTTATCAAAACAGCACTGCGGCGCTAAAAGCACACCCTCAAGTAACGTTGTTGAGCGCTGGTGAGCAAGCACAGCCGTTTCACGCCAACGCGCACTTGTTTTCAACGGATAGCAAAAGTTTTGTATCTGACGAGAGGCTTAAAGAAGAAGTCTTTGGGCCAAGTGCTTTAGTGGTGAGCTATGACGACTTAGCGCAGCTTGAGGACTTAATCGCAGACTTAGATGGGCAGCTCACCGCCAGTATTCATGGCACTGATTCTGACTTACATCAAGCCGAAGACATCATAGAGGCGTTACAATACCGCGTAGGTCGATTGATTTATGGGCAAATGCCAACGGGCGTTGAAGTGTGTGCCACCATGAACCATGGCGGGCCGTTCCCGTCATCAACTGATGTACGTTCAACGTCGGTAGGGTTAGAAGCGCTAAAACGATTCGTAAGACCAATTTGTATACAAAGTTAAGCAAACCAAGCCCATAGCATTGCTATGGGCTTTTTTATTCAGACATAATTCGCACATCAAACTTATATACTCGACAAACATGCAATTTGAACTCAGATGCGTTTATAATGAGTTCATAAAACAATAATTACTAAATACTATGGCGATTGTACATAAAACTCGAACTCAATTAGTTGCTGAAGCAATTCGTGAAAAAATCCTCACAGGCGAAATCAAAGCGGGCGAGCCGCTGAGGCAAGCCGCGCTGGCAGATGAGTTAAATGTAAGTCGTATTCCCGTTAGAGAAGCACTGCTGCAACTAGAAGCCGAAGGCTTAGTTAACTTCGAAGCGCACAAAGGCGCGACGGTCACACGTTTAAGCGCTGAGCAAATCGACGAAATTTTTGACCTACGCGCATTGTTGGAAGCCGAGCTTTTATGCCATTCAATCGATAAGTTAACGGCGCGCGACTTGCTAGAAGCTGAAGCCATCTTAGCCGAGCTTGAAGAAGCAATGGCTGCTGGCGATACACAACTGGCAACTGGCAAGCTTAACGCCGAATTTCACAGCAAACTCTACAGCAAAGCACAGCGCCCACAGACTCGTGAGCTGGTGGATGTGTACAGTAAAAATTCCGAGCGTTATGTGCGCATGCATATCCTACTTGCAGGTGGCATTAAAACCGCACCAGATGAACACCGCCAGCTATTGGAATTGTGCCGCGATAAAAATACCAAAGGGGCATGTGACTTTTTGAAAAAACATATTACTGGCGCAAAAGATGATATCAAAGCATTGCTGCTTAAGCTTGAAAGCGAGCAGTAGGTAAACTTGGTGGGGTAGGCTTCGGCGGATATCTGAACAATCGTCACGTATATTCCAATGGCGGCTCGATTGTTCAGGGGGCTGTGATTATATTTGCTTGCAAGAGCAAGTGCTCATTTAAGGTTATCTTTTAACTTATGCTAACTCTTTTGAGTAAAGGCGGCACATACTGCAACTCCAAGGCTACACCCAAAAGCCGCACCTATTGCCACACTAAAGGCTAGTATGTTAAACGCTACGCCAACCATAACACCTATTGTAGTTCCAATAACTGCGCCAACTGCAATACTTTTTCCAAGAAACTGATTGTTTAGCTTTTTAGGGGGAGACATAGAAATAATCCTTTATTTTTTAAATAACTTTGAGCGTGCAGAGCAAACTAACAGTAAACAGTAACACCTGCAATCGCCTCATTCTGCTTTATATTAGTACCAGATTAATCAAACATCCACCAACTTTCTTTGTTAAAAAGTAGGGCAATTTATTCGTAGCGAGTAGATGACTCCCAAAGGCACTTTCTTAACTCTAAAAGAAAGTAAGCTTAACTTTGGAAATGTACATTAGCTAAGCTATTGTATCCCCCATACAAACCATAATCGTATCTAACGCCCCCAACCTTGATCTATATCATCCTCGCAAGACTAAAGTCTCATCAAAACTTGGCGATTTTTTATCTATCTTTACTAAGTTCCAGCGAAACTGAGTAACTTATTATGACAACAACAACCTATCAACAGGCATACCACACATTTACCCAAGACCCAGAGGCGTTTTGGCTTAAAGAAGCGACACGGCTTGATTGGCACACGCCACCAAAAATCGGACATAGCCAAGACCAAGAGGGGTTGAGTCATTGGTTTAGCGATGGTTTGATGAATACCAGTTATGTGGCACTCGACCATCATGTACACCAAGGGAGAGGAGAGCAAACAGCATTAATTTATGACTCGCCGGTGACGAATACCAAACGCAAAATTAGCTATCGCGAGTTGCTCACTCAAGTGAGCCATTTTGCGGCAGGCTTAAATCAGCTTGATGTGAGCGTAGGGGATAGGGTCGTAATTTATATGCCCATGGTGCCTGAGGCGGTCGTTGCTATGCTTGCTTGCGCGCGCGTTGGTGCTATTCATTCCGTGGTGTTTGGCGGTTTTGCGCCCCATGAGCTTGCGGTGAGAATAGATGATGCTAAACCAAAGCTAGTGATCTGTGCTTCTTGCGGAATTGAAGTAGGCCGCACTATTGAATACAAGCCTATGCTGGATGAGGCTTTGTCGCTGGCAAAGCATCAAGTTGAACATTGCGTTGTGTTACAGCGTGAAGCATACCAAGCGCAGATGTCATCGCCAAGAGACTTAGACTGGGCGGTGGTGGCAAACACGCCAGAATCCTTTGATGCCGTGCCGTTACCAAGCACGCATCCGCTTTATATTTTGTATACCTCTGGCACCACAGGTACACCCAAAGGAGTAGTGCGAGAGCAGGGCGGTCATGCTGTGGCATTAAACTACAGTATGAAAACCGTTTACGGCATGGCGCCCGGCGAAGTATTTTGGGCAGCATCTGACATTGGTTGGGTTGTGGGCCATTCTTACATTGTTTATGGCCCACTGATTTATGGTTGCACTAGCGTATTATACGAAGGTAAACCGATTAAAACCCCAGATGCAGGGGCGTTTTGGCGAGTGGTAGAAGAATACCAAGTGGCTGCACTTTTTAGTGCACCTACGGCATTTCGTGCCATTAAAAAAGAAGATCCGAGCGCTGCGCTCTTGGCTAACTACAACACAAGCAGTCTAAAAGCGCTATTTTTAGCTGGTGAACGACTTGACCCTGCTACCTACGATTGGCTACAGTCCACCACAAAGCTGCCGGTAATTGACCACTGGTGGCAAACCGAAACGGGTTGGGCAATTGCATCTAACCCAGTTGGAATTGAATTGATGCCAACAAAGGCGGGCAGTGCCACTGTTCCCACACCGGGCTATCAAGTCGAGATCCTTGATGTGGACGGCAGTCCTTGCGAGGCCAATCAACAAGGTGTCGTTGCAGTGAAATTACCACTCCCTCCCGGTTGTTTAACCACTATTTGGAATAACACGGCGCGCTTTAAAGGCAGTTACTTATCACAATACCCCGGCTATTACCTCTCTGGCGATGGCGGGTATTTTGATGAAGACGGCTACTTGTTTATTATGGGCCGCACCGATGACGTAATAAACGTAGCCGGGCATAGACTGTCAACCGGTGAAATGGAAGAGATCGTCGCAGGCCACAATGCAATTGCAGAATGCGCCGTGTTTGCCGGTAAAGACGAGCTAAAAGGCCAAGTGCCTATTGCCATGGTGGTACTGAAAGATGGCGTAAACACCACAGAAACGGCCATTGCAGAGGAAATAAGAAGCCTGATCCGCGAAAAAATCGGTGCGATTGCCTGTCTTAAAACCATTAAAGTGGTTGAGCGTTTACCCAAAACCCGTTCAGGTAAAATACTCAGAAAGAACTTACGCCAGCTGGTGGACGGTGAAGACATCATCGTGCCATCTACCATTGACGACCCCACCATTATTGAAGAGTTACAGCTAATGTGGAATACATGCCAACACCATAATAGATGAGAGAATTATACCAATTGGCCTTAACACTTGCTCAATTTGAAGAAGCAAACCTGACGCTAACGGTGTTAAAGCTTTCTTATTTAGAACACTAAATAACCTGAGCTTCGGATAATTAATGTCTTTCTAGCAGCCAGTTTTAGCGCTAACTGCGTTAAATTCACTTCCAATAGCCCAGCTATTGGGCCGTAAATTTGCCTTGCCTACAAGGATGTAGGTACCAGTGCGGTAGCAGGGCGCGAGATCGGAGTTATCCCCCAAAACTCTCTGGCTAGTTAAGAAGATAGTTTAAGGTGATTAAAAAACAGTGAGTTAGTTCATTCCTTATCCAAACCTCAGGTTAAATAGGATTTTTTTCTGATTATCGACAAGATTTTTTCGCCTCAAAATAGGTAGCTTAATTAAGCGAATTGGTATTAATGCAATATAAACTCTTCATTTCTTAGAGGGGTTATTTCAACACAAGCAGAACGAATATTTTGCCAATGCAAATTATATTAGTAAGCCGCACTGCTGTTTATCGACGAAGTCAGCATTTCATATTAGCGCCAAGCGGTGCGGGCTATTACGGCATTAACTACAAACTTTGAGCGTAATGATAAAGCGCTTTTAAGATCTGCATATTGTGCTCATTACCTTCATTCTCTGCGACTAAATTTTCAAGCTCTAGCATAAAATCTTCGGCTGAAATTGAAGGGTTATCTTCATTATGCATCAACTTGTTTTGGCAGTATTTACGCCATTTATCAAGCTCTACAGGTGAGAGCGACTGCGGCCAGTTTCTTGCTCGATAGCGAAACAGCAACGTGTTAAATTTACTGTCTTCAAAATCCAGTTCAATGGTTGCCAACTCTTCAGGAGATGCATTGCGAATGATTGCAAATTTGGCTTTATCGGCCTTACTGGTGAAACCGTTGTAGAGTTGATAATCCGGATTGCTTGGTTTATCGAATCCCTTTTCATCGCTAAAGACTTCTGCAACCTTATCCCTTAGCTCTGGACGTGCTTTAAGGTACTTTAAGTTTTCAAGGCATTGCTCGCGGTCAATTCCAAGCCTCGCTGTGTTTTCGGGCAAGAGGGTTTTAGCGGGCGCAACCAACGGGCATTTATTGATATGTACTAGTTTTAATCCAACTGGTAACTCATCATCACCCAATTCGCTGCGTTTTGTATAAAGCCGTTGTTTGAGCGCCTCAACGTCAAGGTCATTCAATACCTCTGGCGACTGTGTTAAGTCAAAGCAGATCACGGCATTGCTATTGACCGGGTGAAAACTCATCGGCGCAATCCAAGTGGTGCAACCTTGTTGTGCCGGAAACATAGAAGAAACGTGTACCAAAGGCTGCATATTGAAAACGTCGATTAGGCTCGATACCGCTTTTTTATGTCTGTGATTAAAGTAGAACTCATACAGTTTTGGCTGTTTGGTTTTAATCAGTTTAGCCAGCGCGATCGTTGCGGTAACATCACTCAATGCATCGTGCGCGGCGCCGTGCTCAATGCCATTGGCGACGGTTAAGTGTTCCAGTTTAAAACTCGGATTGCCATCTTCTCTGGTTGGCCATTCTATTCCTTCTGGGCGAAGCGCATAACAGGCTCTTACCAGATCTATGATGTCCCAACGGCTATTGCCATTTTGCCATTCACGCTCATAGGGGTCATAAAAGTTACGATAAAGGCTATAACGGGTTAGCTCATCGTCAAACCGAATACTGTTATATCCAGCAACGCAGGTTTGTGGCTTTGCAAATTCAGTGTGGATCCTTGCCATAAACTCAGCCTCGGTCAGGCCTTTTTTTAGTGCTAACTGTGGTGTGATCCCAGTGACCAAACAGGCTTGAGGATGCGGGAGATAGTCAGGTGCTGGTTGACAATACTCAATCAGTGGCTCACCAATAATATTGAGGTCCAGATCCGTTCTGATCCCAGCAAATTGGCTTGGCCTGTCTTTTTGCGGCGTGGCACCCCAACTCTCGTAGTCGTGCCAGAAAATAGTTGGGATGTTCTGGGCATTATTCGGTGTATCTGATTGGTTTGTATTTGTCATAAAGTCAAAAAGTTATTCTACTGTTTTTGTTTGTTTTGGTTAATTATATTTGTCGTGATGGTATGACAACTGTGTATATCATCACGACAAATATGATTAACGATAGGCAAGCATTATCGCATAGAGGCGCGCTTAGAGTAAGGTATAACCATGGCGGATTGTCTTATTAAAACAAATCAGAGCGGTAATTGGGGAAGCTACGTCACTTATTGACAATCAAACTGCCCAATTACCTATTGTTCAATCACTAAATCGCGATTAAAAGCGCTTTCTTTGAAAGTTTCTCCACATAGCAACTGTTATAACTATTAATAGAGCTGAAACTACAATCAATACATTAAAATTAAGTGTGTGGTTTTCGCGGGGCGTGACTAGCAAACTTGCAATAGTGCCGCCAGAGGCTATCGCAAAGTGCTGTATCGCATTTTGCAGACTGATAAAGGTACTGCGCTCTTCTGCGTGAAGTGAGGTTATAAGTTCTGTCACTAAGATCATAGAGCGGGTAGCGCTTGCAATCACAAACAGGGTAAAAAGTCCGGCTGCAAAAATAACTGAACTTATCGTAAAACCAAACAAGGCTGCCAATATCATCAAGCCACTAAGAAAGTAAATTAAGTATGAGGTTGTGTGATTGTTTAGCTTACTTCGAGCGTATAGCTGAACTGCAACAAACGAACACACACCACTAAATAAGTAGCTCGCGCTTAGCATCGAGCTTGAGATGTTTAAGTTGGTAATTAGCATCACCGGAAATTGAGTTGAAACTGCAAATGTACTTAGCACCACAAAAAATGCGATGAATAGCGCGTATTTAAGAGTTTTGGTCGGGTTAAATGCGTTGCTTGGCATTGGGTTGCTATCGATGCTTTGCGAAGCTTGCTTTATGTTTAAGAGAAATATAAATGTAAATAATAGCACTGTAATGGCTAAGCCACTTCCCAGTATCATGAACCCCAACTGCCAGCCTTGATTTGCTGTGATAAATAATAGCGCAGGGATCCCAATTGCCAAGGCGAGTGGAAAAGCACTCAACAGTATCGCGGTGTCTTTTTTCTTGTCGTTTTCATGGCTTAGCTGAATCACCAAGTTGAGATTGAGTACTACCAGTGCGCCGCCACCAATACCAGTCAATGCACGTACGAAAAGCAGGGTATAAAAACTTTCGAGTGCTGAAGTAAGTAAGGTTAACAATGTGGTTGCTGACAGAAAAATAAAGACTTTGTATTTCTCCTTTGAAAGGTTGCCTGTACCGCGCACACATAAACAAGTGAAAGCAGCGGCAATTGCATAAGCTGAAACGAGTAGTCCCGAATTTGATGGGTTGGTACCTGAGCTTAGCGCCATATCCGCGCTAAAGGGTACAATGATTAATGCATCTAACGCGACTAAAAAGTGGATGACAAAACATAACCCAAATTTTGCTTTTGGGCTTGCTAAGGTGGTCATTGAAGCTGAAAACATAGACATCCTTAATTGATATAAACAAAGAAGCCTTGATTGTATTAGCCTTAATTAGGTAATAAAGTGTCTATTATTGAATTGATAAACCCATATGTTGGGCTAATAAAATGATTGATCAGATTGACCCTCAGTGGCTTAACAGTTTCCACTGTGTTTATGAATGCTTAAGCTTCAAACAAGCGGCAGAGTTTCTGGATATACCAACCTCCAACGTAAGTCGTCATATTGCACTACTTGAAGAAAAGCTTGATGCAAGATTGTTGGAACGAACGACAAGGCGGATCTCAGTGACAGAAGCGGGTGAGCAGCTTTATGTGAGTACAAAGCCGTTAATCGATTCGCTGTCGGATGCGTTGCAAGAAGTAAATAAACATGCCTCTACGCCAATGGGGCATTTGCGTATAGTGATGCCCGACATCCCCATTCTTGGTCAAGCAGTGGTAACCTTTTGCGCTGCACATCCATTAATTTCAATAAGTTGTGATACCAGCCTGAGTCCAAGAGAAAATCTCTTAGATGGCTTTGATGTCGTGCTTTACTTTCATCGTGGCAAGCTTGAGGATAGCAATTGGGTGGTTAAAGAGCTGGCTCGATTACCAAGCGTCGTAGTGGCAGCACCCAGCTTGCTAGAAAAGCATACTTCGCCGTATAGATTAGCAGATTTACAATCTCTACCTTGTATTTCAACCCTTACCGCAGTAAACGGTACACCTTGGATATTTACTAACAATGAAAGAAGATTAACGACGGTGAATGTTAAATCAAACTTTAGGGTAAACAGTGGGTTTATAGCTAAGTCTGCCGCGCTTTCAGGGGTTGGATTTGCTATCTTGCCACTGAACTCCTGTAAAGCAGAAATTGAGTCAGGCGCGCTGGTACCACTTAAATTAGAGCAGCAACCGGAAGACCTTGTACTTTATGCGTTCTATGCTGGCCGTAAACATCTGGCCAAAAAAATATCAGCGTTTTTGGCACATTTAGAACGCGCGCTACAATGACTATCTTTTGATTTCTACTTTAGGCCAAATCACCATTGATCGAATCTAGTAACTCAATAAGTGCTTGTGCTTTTTGCTCGTCGATACTTGGAAATTTACAGCGGATCTGCTCAGGAATTGTGGCAGCTTGATGTTGCAGATCTTGACCCCTACTTTGTAGTTTTACCACTCGTTTGCGCTTATCTTTTTCGTCTTTAACGATTGAAAGCAGGGCTTTGTCAGTCATTTTCTTTAATATTTGTGTCATAGCACCGCCATCGATGGCGGTTTTCTCTAGTAACTCAGCAATGCTGATTTCATCTTTCTCCCAAAGTGCCATCATCACCACATATTGAGGGTAGGTTAAGTCGAGTTTTTGTAAAGATGCTCGGTAAGCACGGGCAATACCATTGGAAGCCATGTAGAGGCGGTGGCAGATTTGAGCGTCTAGTTTTAATTGTGGGTAGTTCATCACATATTCCTACAAAGTAGCTAAGCTATATTTTAATTTGCACACAAAGTATTTGCAATTCTAAAAAATTGAATCTATTATTTTGCATGCAAAATAATAGATTCAATTGATTTTACTTCATCTAGAGTAAAGCCTCGCTGCGTTAGGGTGTAGGTGAGTACTCTACAAGCACAAACTTAGGAGAACGAAATGAAAGAACTACAAAGTATTGCATATACGGCGAAAGCCACTGCCACAGGTGGCCGAGAAGGTGTGGCAAAGTCTGACGATGGTCGTCTTGATGTTGCGCTTTCGACACCAAAAGGCTTAGGTGGGGATGATGGGCAAGGGACTAATCCGGAGCAATTGTTTGCAGCAGGTTATGCGGCGTGTTTTATTGGCGCATTAAAATTGGTGGCAGGCAAAGCAAAGGTCAAGTTGCCAGAAGACACACATATTAACTCTGAAGTGTCTATAGGGCCAATTGAAGGTGGCTTCGGGATAGCGGTGAAATTGGCGGTATCAGTTGGTGACTTAGACAAAGACACGGCGCAGTCAATCGTTGAAAAAGCTCACGAAGTTTGCCCATATTCAAATGCTACTCGTGGCAACATTGCGGTTGAGCTTTCAGTTATTTAACTAACCTGAGGTTTGGATAAGGAATGAACTAACTAACTGTTTTTTAATCACCTTAAACTATCATCTTACCTAGCCAGAGAGTTTTGAGGATAACAAGGCGAATTTACGTACCAATAGCTAGCTATTGGAAGTGAATTCAACGCAGTTAGCGTTAAAACTGGCTGCTAGAAAGGCATTAATTATCCGAAGCTCAGGTTAACTCACTCAAGTGAGTTAGAGCCAGCGTATTTTGACGCTGGCTTATATGTTTTCTAAGGAGTCGGTAATTTTAAAGCAATGAATATCGCCACCTGTTCTAAAATCAATTCGTTTAACTTGCTCAACGATTTCCACCGTATTATAGCCATTGAGTAAACCAAACATTGCCGCTTGTTGGCCTGAGCCGATGGCATAAGATTGCGCTAAGGGTTCAGATTTACAGGTGCCCCTTTTTACACAACCATACCATACGCCTTTTTTGGGGTGGTATTTAATGAATTCCAAACTCTCAATCGTATCAAATTGATTATTTGAAAAATTGTGCTGCAAATTGTGTATATCGCATGTCTGGCCGGTGCAAAACACTCTCCAACCATGATAATCAAACCACTTTTGGGCGTTATCGGTAACGATGATCTTATCGGTAGTGGTTCTACTATCACAGGCTATTTCTGCTGTTTTAGCGTTATAGACGATGGTTGTCATTCCTTTTGACTCCTATGAAATTACATTCGATGAAACCATGCAACTAGTGCAGGCAAAAATGCTGATGGTATAAAGACTTGAATGCTAATTGAATGTTGCACGAGAAGAAGTTTACCTGAGGTGAATGTCTGCTTTCAGGCTAAGATTATAAGAATTTCACTATGTTATTCAATTGTAACTTAAATGAACTTTATTCAATTATCTAGTCATATAAAATGGGGCGAAATTGACCGTTAACTCAAAATAGTATTTATCACTTCATAAAGCTTTTTCATATCTATCGGTTTTGCGACGCAATTATCAAATCCAAGTTGCTGATAGTTTTCTAAATCTCCCGACATCACGTTGGCTGTAACGGCAATAAGTGGGGTTGTCTTATCTTGTTCTCTGACTTCTGAACATACTTTTAGGCCATCTTTTTTTGGCATCTGAATATCTACAAAAAAGATATCAGGTTTCAATTCGTGATAAAGCTCAATCGCCTCTTCACCATCCTGAGCTATGACAAGATTCGCTTCAGTTGGTTTAATCATGGCGCTAAATATTTTTTGATTAAGTGGATTATCTTCAGCAAGTAGCAGGTTTTTATCCCTCAAAGCGGGTATAGCTTGCAAATCTTGCATGACAGATTGTTCTGGTGCATCGCAGATATCGAGTACGAGTTCAACTGTAAACTCACTGCCAATACCTTCTTTACTTGTCACCGTAACACGGCCGTCCATTAACTCGGCAAGTTGTTTTACAATTGCAAGTCCAAGACCGGTTCCTCCATACTTTCTGGTGGTCGACGAGTCTGCCTGTTGAAATCGATTAAATAACTTCTTTAGCGCGACTTCGGAAATACCGGCGCCCGTATCTATTACACGGATGGAGAGATGTTTACCGCCATCTTGGAGTATAACGGTTACAGAACCGTCACTGGTAAATTTAACGGCATTGGATATTAAATTTCTTAGTATCTGCTTTAAACGCAGCGAATCACCGAGTCGATAAGGATTTGCAAGCTCCTCAGTATGAATAATAAGGTCAATTTGTTTAGCATTGGCAGTATGGACAAACTCTTGTTTTACTTCACTGACAATACTTCTGACATCCACTGTCGCTGATTCCATTTTAAGTTCACCAGCTTCAATTTTAGAGAAATCAAGTAAGTCATTGAGTAAGCTAAGTAATGTTTCTGTGGACGTCATGCCCTGTGCAATAAGCTCTTTGGAATCTGCTGCATTTCTATGGTGCTTCATTAATTGGAATACACCATAAATACCGTTAAGTGGCGTCCTTAATTCATGGCTCATATTTGCCAAAAAGTGACTTTTTGCCCGCTCTGAACTTTGTGCCTTCACTTTTTCACTTTCAAGAGAACCTATCTGCTCCTTAATTTGTTTCGCAAGTTGGTTGAGAGTCACCTGGAGCGTTCTTAGCTCTCTAAATTCAAAATCGCTTGTTGCAGAAACATAATGTCCCTGTTTAAGTCGTTCGCAATGACGCTCAAGTGCGCGCATCGGATTGGTCAAGCGTTTTGCTAATCGGCGTAAATACCAGGTAAGTAATACCACTAGCATCAAGCCGATAAGTACAATGTATAACACCGCGCTTAAAATATCGTTACTGTATACTTCCGCTTCTCGTTGTAGCTGTAAATCAAGTTCAACAAAATCGTCTTTTTGTGAATAAATAGGACTGTGATATACACCTTCAGTGGCATCTGAGGGATGTGTTCCCGCAAGCACAAGGTCTTGACTGGTGAGCCAGATAGAGCCTTTTTCCTGATTGGAACCTAAAAATGGTTCAAGATCGACTTCGAGGAATAGTACACCCGTATATTTATAAGGACGCATTAACGACGATAATTTTTGTCTAAGGGGAATGGCGAGAAACAATTTGGCCTGATCAGACGGTTTTTTTTCAATGCTTTCAACTGGGACAACTAGTTTGTCGATTTTTAATGTGCGTCGCTGTTGCGCGAGGACCTTGTGAGCATGCTCGCTAAATACAGAATTGTTCCAACGTAGGGTATTAAAAGGATATCCCTCTACGGTAAACACGGAGCCATCGTTGATAAACGCAGATTTTACCATGTCGGTATTGTCGACTAAGTTGGTTAGCGCCTTAACCGCGTATTGAGTAAACAGTAGATCGCTCGGTAAGGTAGATAAAATATGGTCTTCACTTAATGGTGCAACTTGATAGATAAGCTCATTGATTTGCGCTTTAAAATCGCTGATAAGACTTGCGCCAGTGCGTTTAACGTCTTCTTGCTCTAGGGTTGCTTTTTGTTGCATTAAGGAAAAGCCAACCATCGCAACCAGTACAACCAGGAAGAGAGAGAATAATGCCGTAATTTTTCTTTTTATTTCATCAACGATGCTGCGATTTGCTTTCATTCTGTCCCGACTTTGTGACGATAAATTGCATATATTGCGTCGTTTCTTCGACACTATACACACCACCTAAATAGCGTGTTAGCCCCTTTAACATGGCTTCCCAAATATAGGCCATAATAGGTTCATTCGGTTGTGGATAGGTTTCATGCAGAGATGCGATCAGTTGAGACAGTGCTTTGTCGTCGCGTTTTATAAGTTCAGCTAAGCTGTCACCGTTTGCAGGCAGCGCGTTGAGCTCATCCCATAGTTTATCTTGTACCTTCTGGCTTTGCATAAAGTCAACAAGCTGCTTTAGATGCGGACTTTTTTTAGATTCTATGCCATTGGCAGGAAAAGCCAGTACATGAGACGATGCGAGAGACATCAGCTGATAATTACCCCATCTCGGTAAAGGCGCGATGGCTAGGTCGTCTTTAAGCTTGTCTTTAAGTTGACGATATGCCCAAATTCCATTCACAAAATAATCGAGCTTGCCGGTCTTAAAACGATTCATTAAGCATTGGTAAACACAATCAGCGTCTATGATGCCGCTGTTGAGAAGTGATTGATAATTGGAAATTGCGAGGCGCATCGCTTTGGTGTCAAGCTGTGGCACGCCTGCCTGAATGAGATTAGGCTGAAGGGCGTTCGCAAACGTCACAAACCAATACATTTCATAAAAATTCCAGCCGAGCGTAGGTTTGTCTGCAACAGTTTGCTGTGCGTAGGTTTGTAAGTCGGTAATAGGGTGTGGCACAAGTGCACGGTTGTAATAGAGTACAAGATGGTTGCCATACATAATTGGTACGCCCTTAAGCTCACCATTGACCTTACTATTCTCAATGACTTTTTGTGTGAGCTTTTTGCTTAACCAAGACTCTGGCACCTGAGAAAATTGCAGTTCTGACAACCCCATATAATCGCTGGGAATAATCACGGCATCCGGTAACTGTAGGGCATCTGCATACAACAATAACTCGCTTTTCAACTGATTGTTGTTAAAAGCAAGAATATTAACTTTAATACCCGTTTTTGCACTAAACTCTTCAAACAATGGCTGAAAATCAAAGTTTTCAAGTCCTACCGCGACATCTATCTCTGGCGGTTCACTTGCACGGGCATTTACTGGGTTATAAACCAAAAGAAGTAACATGAACACCAAATAGAGCATTTTACGCGGCATATCAATACGCTTCCTTTACGGGCCTAAAAGGCATGTTAATGTTGCTCAGCATTGGGCGTTTCTTATATAAAATTAATCGGATGTGCTTGTTATTGTAGACCAAATTTTTCTGTTTTAAATTATTTTCAGAATGACAAATTCAATTTATTAGACAATTCAATTCTATTTCAGTCGTGAATAATTCACTAAAACACGATAAAATAACAGCCAAATAAGAATGATGAGTACGTCCTTGCTATGAAAAAAGGGTTTATGCTGGTCTGCGATGGCAGCAATGGCGCTGGAAAAACAACGGTTATTACCGGATTGGAAGCGCATTTAAAACAACGCGGTATTGAAGTTGTGATGACTCGTGAACCCGGTGGAACAGAGATCTCAGAGAAGATAAGAGAAATCATTCTAGATCCCTCAACCCCCGAAATGGCAGACATGACGGAACTTATGTTGTTTGGGGCTGCGCGTGCTCAGCACGTTCGTGAAAAAATTATTCCAGCACTTGAGCAAGGCAAAGTCGTTATTTCTGATCGATTTGACGCTGCAACATTTAGTTTTCAACATTATGCAAGAGGGCTAGATCTTGCCACCATCACAACCATTAATCAGCTTGCGCTCGGCGGCTTTCGTCCAGACATGAATTTGATTTTGGACTTGGATCCTGAAGAGGGCTTAAAGCGAGTCAAATCGCGAGGTGAGGGGCTAGATAGACTCGAGGATGAAAAGCAACAATTTTTGCAGCGCGCACGTGAGGGTTATCTCGTTCAAGCGAAAAATGACCCTGAACGATTTACTGTGATTGATGCCAGTCAAAGTAAAGCACAAGTACTTGAGCAAAGTATTGAACTGCTTGATAGCTTGATAGCCACACACCTTACAGTGGAAGGCAATGAATAATTTGCTTCCAAGTTGGCACAGTGGCGCTCTAAGTTATCTTGCTCGAGCACAGCAAAACGGTCGTTTGCACCATGCTCAGCTGTTATCGGGTAAAAAAGGCGTGGGGAAATCTCTGCTTGCGGCGCACTTGGCAGATGCACTTTTATGCTTACATCCACAAAATCTCACTGCCTGTGGGCAATGTAAGCCGTGTAACTTGAACTTAGCTGGTAATCACCCAGATAGACTGAGTGTAGTGCCTGAGGGAAAATCAATCGGGGTGGACGAAATTCGAGAGATTACGCATTTCTTGAACCATTCAGCGCAGCAAGGTGGCAATAAAGTCGCGTTGATTGAACACGCGCATTTGATGACCCATTCAGCCGCTAATGCGCTGTTAAAAACACTTGAAGAGCCAAATGCTAATCGTTATTTGGTCGTTACCAGCGATGATGACAGTAAGTTACCTGCCACCATTTTGAGCCGTTGTAATAAAGTGGCGATCCACTCGCCCAATCAAGCAGAGGCCGCGCAGTGGCTGGCAGCTAAAAATGTCGCTTGTGATTTCCCTTGGTTTGATGAATTTTCTCTACAGCCATTTATTATCGAAGCGTGGCAACAAGAAGGTGCGCTTGACGATGTGACTGCGCTTTATCATGCAGCGAATCAATTAACAGTAGAGAGTGCGCAAACGGTTGAAAAAACTTTGTTAAAGCACAGCGCAATGAGTGATGTATTCGCCCGTTTTTTGCTCAACCGTTTAAAAGGGGCGATGACACAAGGGAATGGTTTGAGTTTTAACCAGTATCAAGACTTAGTGAGCTTGATACATCGGTTTATGTACGAACAGAAAAATGTGTTAGGGTTAAATCAAAACCTTAGCATTTCTAATTTACTTTTTGCCTTACAAAAACAGCTATAAAGAGGTGGCGCATGCAAGAGTTACTTGCGGATTTTGAAGATTTAGATGAGCTATATCGTTGTTATATGCCATTTCTGAAATCCGGTGGCATATTTATCAAGTCCAATGCCCATTTTGATATGGGGCAAGAATTAAAGCTCAGAGTTACCTTGCCTGACGCTCTAGAGGCGGACGAAGTCAACGCTGTGGTTGCTTGGTTAACACCGCAAGGTGCACAAAATTCTAATCCTTCGGGTGTTGGTGTTGCGTTTGTCGACGCACCAGCTCTGAACGATAAAATAAATAAGCTTTTGGGTGCGACTTTGCATTCAGATAAACCAACTTACACCATGTAGAGCCAGTATGATTGTAGACTCTCACTGTCATTTAGATAGACTCGATTTTGAAAAGTTAGGCCTAAGCCTTGAAGAAGTACTCAGCAACGCGAGACAAAAACAAGTAGAACACTTTTTATGCGTTAGCGTGACGCTAGACCAATTTCCATCGATGTTAGAAAAAATAGCCCATTTTGATGATGTTTCTGCATCTTGTGGGGTACATCCACTGGATCAAAAAGATAAACTGGATGTTGAAAGGCTAGTGCAATTGGCGAGTAATGATAAAGTCGTTGCTATTGGTGAAACGGGATTAGATTATTATTATTCAAAAGATACGCATCAGGTACAGCAAGAAAGCTTTGCCGGACACATCGACGTGGCTAATCAGCTGCAAAAACCACTGATCATTCATACTCGTGATGCAAAAGCGGATACAATAGACATCATGCGAGCCCACAATGCGCAAAATTGCGGTGGCGTGTTGCACTGTTTCACCGAAGATTGGCCGATGGCAAAGCAGGCAATAGACCTTGGTTTTTACATTTCAATCTCAGGTATTGTGACGTTTAAAAATGCGACGGCGCTTCAGGAAGTCGTTAAGCAAATCCCTATGGACCGATTGCTGATTGAAACCGACTCACCTTATCTTGCACCGGTACCGCATCGTGGTAAAACTAACCAGCCTGCTTATGTACAAGACGTTGCATATTATATTGCTGACTTAAAAGGAGTGAGCTACAAAACGCTTGCAGAGCAAACCACGAATAACTTTTACTCTTTATTTAATTTGGTGAAACGCCAAGATGGTAGCACAACTTAATCAGCTACCTCAGGTGTTGATGGGCCCGCTGGTTCGCCGAGCTGAGCAGAATAAAATTTGTATTCAGGTTGTTACTTGTGAAGCCGTGGACATTTCGGCTTCGCTATTGGCCCATCAAAGTCGATGTGAGGTTGAGACGTTTCAGCTCGGTGCAGCCTGCTTTTTGCATTTTTTGATGATATGCAGCGAGAAGGCTCTGCCAACAGCGCAGCTGCTCGAGTATCAAGTGCTTATTAACGGTGCCGCGTATAAGCCAGATTATCTGCGTTATGGAGAAGAGCTTAGCTTTGCGATACCTGCTTTGCTCAAGCAAATATTACATGGCTCATGCCGTAACCCGCATCACCACGCAAAAGACAGTCTACATACTGCAGATCAGTGGCAAGAGCAGCAACGCGAACTCGGTGAGCTAGGCGCTGACTTGTGTATTTTTTCTGGCGATCAGATCTATGCAGATGATGTTGCCGGCGCCATGTTGTTGGCTATTCACCAACTTATAGCGCGATTGGGTTTGTTTAAAGAAACGAAATTGCCAATGCACTTACCAGCTGATCAACAAGCTCAGCTTTACCATCGTCACTTATATTTACCAAAGACGCCATGGCAGGAGCGCTCAAAGTTTTCACCAGGCTATTGGTTTCGAAAGGATGAACCGCACTTTTCTAGTGTTAAGGCCTTTAATCACCTAATTTTCTTCGAAGAGTTTGTCGCCTGTTACCTGTTAAACTTCTCTCATCTTGCTTGGCAGTTGGTTAACTTTGATGCGCTTCATTATGATGGTGGTAACGACAAAGTTAGGCGAATATTTGAGTCCGAACTTGACGCCTTAAAAGGCTTTGTTGAAACGTTGCCTAGCGCTGAGCGGTTGTGTGCGAACGTGCCTGTACTAATGATGTTTGACGACCATGATGTGACCGATGACTGGAACTTGACGGCTAAATGGGAACAGGCAATTGCGAACCATAAAGTGAGTCGACGCATTATCAGTAATGGCATCATTAGCTATTGGCTGTTTCAAGGCATTGGTAATGATGCGTTTGAGTATAGCGGGGCGCTGACATCAGCTTTTAATTCAAGCCTGATTGACAACGAATGGCACTTTTCGGCGTTTGACAAACAAGTTCGTCGATTCACACACTGGCATTATTGTTTAGATACGTTTCCAAAAGTGGTGGTGCTAGATACTCGTACACATCGGTGGCGTAATGAACAGGATTTCAATGAACCAAGTGGTTTACTCGACTGGGAAATGTTGATGGAGCTGCAAGATACGCTCATCGACCATAGTGCGGTATTGATGGTAAGCCCAGCGCCAGTATTTGGGGTAAAGGCAATCGAAACCATACAAGCTGTATTTAATGCTTGTGGTGAGCCGTTGATGGTGGATGTGGAAAATTGGATGGCACATGAAGGGGCCGCGAAAAAGCTAATTGAAATTTTTAAGCGTCCAGATACACCTAAAGAAACCATTATACTCTCAGGCGATGTACATTATTCGTTTTGCTTTTCGGTTCAGGCTCGTTTTGGTCGTCATGATAACCGCATTTGGCAGCTAACCGCATCAGGGATAAAAAACGAATTTCCAAAGCCGCTTATCAATATTTTAGATAAGATGGACACGATTTTGTATGCCAAATATAGTCCTCTGAATCTCTTTACTAAACGCTGGCAGCTATCGGTAAGTAAGCACCCTTCATCGCTAAAAAAACATGGCTATTTGGTGTCAGACTCTGCGATTAGTTTAGTAACGCTTGAAAACGGCTTGCTAGAGAAGTATGAGCTACTGCACGGCACGGGGATCCACAGTCATTTTGAGTTATAAGCCTTGGTAATAGATTTTAGAATTGAATAAACCGATTTTAGTTATTTGTAGCTTAGCTCTGTAGCGCATGTATGCGCTAAACTTGTCAAAAAACACATGCTCTTTTTCGCTTTTGCTATAGTTAATATAATGCGGGCTAACATCTCGACTATATGACTCTACTCAAGCGCATGTCTCTGTTCGTTGTACCATACAGCACACTGAAATGGTTTTGTGTGTTGCTGCTGTTGTTATTACCGAGTTTTCCTTGTGCCGCCAGTTTTCCCGAATTTAGCGATACGGCGCAGGTTATGCGACGCTATGACTATAATTCTGGCCTCAGTCAGGTCACTATCACTGCCATTGCGCAAGATCAACTCGGGTACATTTGGGTTGGCACACAGTCTGGCCTAAATCGTTTTGATGGTCATGATTTTGTTCAATTTGAAGTAAAGCAGAACTCCAAACATCATCTCTCTGGTGGTTTTATTACCTCACTATGCCACAGTGGCAAATATATCTGGGTTGGAACAAGTACTGGGCTTAGCATTTACGATACTGAAGCGGGGACCTTTCGCTCTATCTTAGCGGCGCAGAATGAGGCGGTTAGCTCCGATAGAGTTAAAAAAGTGGCATGTTATGGTGAATCAGTGACAGTATCAACAGAAGAGGGCGATGCTTACCGAGTTAACTACCAAACCTTAATGCCTGAAAAACTTTATTTAACTGGTAAATTTGTTCGTGAAGTCCAAGAAACAAGGGATGCATTTGTTTACCTCAATGCAGATGGCCTAGTCAGTCAGCCAAAAGACAAAGTAGGTGCGAACGTTCTGTTGGAAGGTGAGTTTAAAACACTGTCGCTTTCCCACGGAAGGATATTCGTGGTTGATTCGGATGATAAAATCATTAGTTTCGACACTCAGTTCAATAAAGTGCAATGGCAAAAGTCGGTCAGTGCGAAAGTAAACCTCAGCATTCACCAAATTAAAGTAAGGGCGAATGAGATACTCGTTGCTTCCAATACAGGAGTGTTTATTTTAGATCTGCAAGGTAGTATCAAGCGGCATTGGTATCGCCGTGCAGAACAATATGATGGTCTACAAGATAACAATGTACTTAGTGTTCAACGAGATAGAAACGGCGATTTATGGATAGGGACGGAGTCACAGGGGCTGCACTTTTTTAGTCAGCTGAGCGAATCGTTTGGTCACGTTGGTGAACAAAACTTTCCGCATGCTCCTTTGGGGCATCCTGATGTTAGGAATTTCGCACTAGACAGTAGCGAGCGTTTTTGGATAGGTACGTCATCGGGTTTATATATTTATCAAAAATCGAGCTTTATCGAAGCACATCGAATTTTCCCGAGTTTATCTGCAATCAAAGGGAGCTTTATCACGCAAGTAAAGATCTATGATGATACCTTGTGGGTAACAACAAGAGGTGATGGCGTTGTTAGGTATGCTTTAACCCAAGGGGAATACAGCCATTTGATGCCCAACTCGAATAATGGTCCAGAGCTTAGCTTTAATGATGTTATCGAATACCAATCACAGATTTTGGTAAGTTCCAGAACGCTAGGCCTAATGAGATACGACGTGGAGTCTAAAACCCTAGTGCAGTTTTTCGAAAATCGTTCAGATGCACCTTCACATGTATCTTCATTTAAAGTTGTTGGGCAAGATTTATGGTTTGGCACTATAGGTGAGGGGTTGTTCAAGTTTAGTAAAGGCCAGCTCCATAATCTGACTACGCAGGATGGCTTAAAGTCGAATTTAGTTTTTATGATAGATGAAGACCCGTGGCAACGTATCTGGGTTGCAAGTGAAGCGGGCATTAGTTTAGTTGATAAGCAAATGAAAGTTGTCCGAACCATAGGAGAGCAAGAAGGACTAGGAAACCAAGCCGTGTGGGGGCTGGTTTATGATGACTATGAATATATGTGGCTTGGCACCAGTGGTGGACTGTCGCGCATTAATGTAATGGATTTTGCGATTGATAATTTTCTTCCAATTGACGGCGTACAAGCGCACGAATTCAACTACAATGCCGCATGGAAAGCCCCTGACGGCCGAATTTTTATGGGTGGAGCCAAAGGATTTAATCAGTTCTTCCCCCAGAATGTATCAATTTCAAATACCGCGCGGCCTATTTTAGTTTCCACAATCGAATTACTGGGCGAGCCTTTACAGCCAAGTCTCGATGGGATCCTCTCTGTTGCGCCAGAGCTTGCGGGCTCATTACGATTACGCTATGACCAAAATATCATATCGTTGCAATATTCAAGTCTAGACTTTGGCTCTGAGAAGCTGAGCTTTTATTACCGTATTAAAGGACTAAGCGACAAGTGGCTGAAACTTGCAAATGGAGCAAGGCAAATAAATTTACTCCAGCTTGAGCCTGGCACCTATCGAGTAGAAACCTATACCGTTAATCGCTTTAATATGCAGTCGCCCGTTCATGAATTTAGCATTTATATTGCCGCGCCAATTTGGTGGAATGCTTACTCGAAAACCCTTTACACCTTAGTCATTGTGCTGATCATCGCTGCATTTGTTCGAGCGAGACAGCGGCGTTATCAACAAGTACTGCGGGATAATCAGAAAATGTCTGCGCTACAAGAGCGGTTGGAGTTGTCGTTGTGGGCGAGTGGTGACGAACTTTGGGACTGGCATGTTGAGTCGGGTAAAATTTATCGCTACAGCGTGAATCCAAGGATCGACTTTAGTGATCTCCAAGATAAACTCATCCTCGATGAACTTGACCAGTTTGTACACCCTAAAGATTGTGTGTTACTTGAGGAGCGCTTGCAATCTTGTGTGGACGGCCGTGAAGACGTATATGAATTGTCTATTCGAGTTAAAGATCAACAGGGAGCATGGATCTGGGTATTAGATAGAGGAAAGGTAGTTGCACGAGATGATAATGGTAGAGCAACGCGGATAGCGGGGGCACTGAAAGATATTGCTGATTTGAAAGCACATCAACAAGCCTTGCAGTCGTTAAACGAGCAACTTGAGATAAAAGTTGCGATGCGCACCGATGAGCTATATAAAAAGAATCAAAAACTTGAGCAAGCAATGTTTGAGTTAAAGCAAACGCAAGAAGACTTGATTGAAAGTGAAAAAATGGCTTCTTTAGGTGTTGTGGTTGCGGGGGTTGCGCATGAGATCAATACACCTTTGGGTATTGCGATCACAGCACTTTCTCATAACGAAGATTGTTTATCTGAGTTGGTAGAAAAGCTTGAGAATAAAACCCTTAAGCAAAAAGATTTGGTTTCCTCCATCGATGCACAGCAAGAAGGATATCTGCTGATTAGTCGCAATCTGCAAAGAGCAGAAAGCCTTATTAGTAACTTTAAGCAAGTTGCAGTAGATCAATCCAGTGAGACTGAGCGTGATATTAACCTGCTTGAATATATCAATGACGTATTCGACTCACTTAAGCCATTGGCTAAAAATAAAGAAGTATATTTGTCCATAGATGGGAATGCTGATGTAAATCTCTCCACCTATCCAGGAGCGGTTTATCAAATAATGGCAAACCTATTTAACAACTCCGTTATCCATGGCTTTGAGGGGAGTGCCTCTGGTACGGTTAGCGTGTTAGTCGAGGCGACGGATAGCCACTGGACTATTGTATACTGCGACAATGGTGTCGGCATGGACGAAGCAATGCAAAAGACCTTGTTTGAGCCATTTGTAACCACAAAACGTAATCAAGGCGGATGCGGATTAGGCATGCATATTGTTTATAATTTGGTAACGCAACTTTTAAAAGGCGAGATCCGCTGTAAAACGGCGAAATTACAAGGTGTCGAAATTACGATAAAAGTACCGTTTAGGAAAATAGCGGTCGAAAATTAACTTAGGTGAATTACAGTTAGCTAACAGCCTGTGACAATGCTTCTTTTAGGAGTTTGTCATGTTCTTATTATCTCAAGTTTTGGTTACCCTTGCTGTTTTACTCGATCTCGCCTCATTTCAATTTATGAAACGCCAGCAGGTGTTATTGGCACTAAGCTTGTCGACTGCACTCACTGCAATTCACTTCTATCTACTTGATGCTATGGCTGGTGCTTTGCTTATGGCGGTTGCTAGCCTCAGATATCTGGTGTTTATCAAGTCGCAGTCAAAGCGCTTGCTTATCGGCTTTCTACTACTCAATACAGTGCCACCTTTAGTACAATTAAATGCAAATTACGAACTTTATGCTGTTATTGGTAGTGTTTTATTGACATTTGGTGCATTTATTCGCAAGCAAGTGGTATTTCGGTGTGTGATGATGTTAGGTACGGTGTGTTGGCTGATACATAATTGTTATATCGGCTCTCCCATGGCGATTGTGTTAGAAAGTACTTTTTTGGTGAGTAATTTGATTGGGTTATGGCGAGTTTATATGAAGCGTAAAGCGAGTAAGTTAAAGGCTGGGTTGAAGTAGATTCAATTTTACTGGAATGGGCACTAATAAAATAGGTTGAGTTTTAAATGTGTTATATTTCAGTTGGTTAAGTTGTTTTCTATCTACTTTTTCAGATAATTACGCTGAGTACAAGTGGTATAGGAAACAGACTGAAATAAAAGTTATATAAATAATCTTTATCTAAATCATAGTGTTATCACTTTTATCAATATTAATTGCATAATTAATATTGTATACAATATATCAATTGTGTATTGTTTGTTCGTTACCAAAAAACACTCAAATCAATGGGAACAAAAGGACAACAATATGCGTAATAACAAAAAAACAGCGCAAACACTGTGTAAATCACTCACTGCATCAGCACTTGCTCTAGCATTGGGGACTTCTACTGCATTTGCTGCAGATGGCAATAGTACTGTGAAAGGGAGCATCGTAAATGGTCAAGGTACTGAGTTATCTCAGGCTCAATTGACCTTTACACACAAATCCAAGGGGCTGAAGTTTGCTGTACAAACTAATGGCAAGGGCGAATACATTTTGCGTAATCTGCCTGTTGGCCGTTACAGCGTGTCAATTAATAAAGCTGGATTCGAATCCGTTATTGAAGAGGATGTCGAGCTTAATATTGGACAGGCGCTAATCTTAGACGCTCAATTATTACAACAAGGGCAGGACATAGAACGGATAGCTGTGACTGGCACGGCGATTCGACGTGTGGATATGGCCTCTTCAACTGCCGGAGTAACGTTTACAGACGCCGAGCTTAAAGTCATGCCAGTAAATACCGGCTTTGAAAGTATAGCGTTATTGGCACCGGGTACAGCTGAGCCTGGTGGTGATTCATTTAATAGAGCCTCAAGTTTCGGTGGGTCCTCATCGGCTGAGAATGGCTACTATTTTAATGGTCTAAATGTCACGAGTATTCAAACTGGTTTAGGCTCAATTCGTTTGCCTTGGGAAGCTATCTCACAAACTCAAATCAAAACGGGGGGAATTAGTCCTGAATTTGGTGGCGCACTAGGTGGCATCGTTAACGCAATTTCTAAATCTGGGGATAACGAATTTAACTTAGGGGCAGAAGTGAGAATAGACCCTGCTTCAACCCATAGTTATCACGACTCAAACTACCTAGATAATGGCACAGTGAATCTTAATACTGAGCAAGAATACGACTCTTTTAAAGAGCTACAAGTTTGGGCAAGTGGTGCACTAATAGAGGACAGCTTATTTTACTATGGTTTGTATGCACCTCGACGGGAGGTTAATCGTTGGGCTGGGCAAACGACCTTCAATGACAGAAAACGAGATGAAGATCGCTGGTTTGCAAAAGTTGATTGGTTCATCAATGAAGACCACTCCATTGGTTTTTCCGCCATGAATAACAAAAGAGAATGGACACGGCAAACCTATGCCTATGACTGGGAAAGCGATGCGATTGGTGATAAACAAGGGGTTGCAGCTCCTGGTGAAGATGGCGGCAAGGTTTACAGTGTCAATTATAGTGGTTACTTTTCTGACTTTTTCTCGGTGTCGGCTGTGGTGGGCCGAGTGACCGAAAACGTTGAAAATATTGTCGCATCAACAGTGCCGGGTGTTTGGGATGAAAGAGAGGGATTCGTTACTTTATCAAGTCATACAGCCAGCAGTGTTTCTGAGCAAGAGTTTATCCGTGATCAAGCGAGAGTCGACTTTAATATCGATTTGGATTACCACGCCATTTTGTTCGGTGTTGATTATACTAAAGTTACGGTAGATCACTTTGAAGGTCAAAATGGCCTTGGAGACGCAGAAGGCTGGTGGACAATCAAAACCGCTGGTGAAGGGAGCATTTCTGGTGCTGCGCTCGGTCAGGATTATATCGAACGTCGAATAAGAACAAGGACGGTTGATTCTGAGGTTAACTCGCTTGCTTTCTACGTCAATGATTCTTGGCAAGTCACCGACCAACTCGTGTTAAATCTGGGCCTGCGTTATAGTCAGTTTGAAAATACCGTTACTGACGGTAGAGCGTTTGTAGATATGGATAACCAACTTGCGCCTAGATTTCAAGCGATTTATGACCTAAACGGTGATGGCGAATCCAAAGTTTTCTTTACTTACGGGCGGTACTTTCAACCTGTTTCTGCCAACATGAACATCACTCAAGGCTCGGCTTCAGTAGAGTGGTTTGAGTATTTCGACCTCGATCAAGTAGACAGTGATGGCTATCCTGTTTTATTAAGTGATGGCTCGCCAAGTCGAGGGGAAATGCTTCGAGATAGACGCTGGCGTCAACGCGGAATTACAGAGCCCGGTTTGATTGCTTCGTCCACCCTTAAGCCGATGTATTCTGATGAATTGACTTTAGGATATCAGACCACCGTTTTTGACGATATGGCATTTGGGGTTAGAGCGATTTATCGAGACCTTGGACGCAGTGTTGAAGATACGGATGTTGGTCCTGTGCTTGAGAAGAAATTGGCCGAACTCGGTATCCAAGACAATGTCGGTCAGGGTTCTTACTATGTGCTAAATAACCCGGGTGAAGCGATCACCATGAGTTATGACTTCGATGGCGATGGCCAAGTCGATGAAGTGACACTCAGTGCACAAGAGCTTGCCCTGCAACAAGCAGTACGTAAATATCTTGCACTTGAATTTACCTTAGAAGGAAATATTACCGACAAGTTACGGATTAATTCTTCTTATACTTGGTCACACAGCTACGGTAATACAGAAGGTTTAGTGAAAACCGATAACGATCAGGCAGATCCAGGTTGGACAACTTCTTATGATTACGCGGATCTGATGGATCACGGCTATGGTAATTTACCGAATGACCATCGCCATTCAATAAAAGTATCAGGTTCTTACGATATCACAGATGAGTTAACTTTGGGTCTGGTTGCAAGAACGTCGTCAGGTCGCCCGACTAACTATTTCTCTAAGCACCCAGTCGGTATAGATAGCTGTACCGCAGGAAGCCCTTGGGATGCATGCGTAAGTAAAGATTATGGCCATGTTTCGCATTACGACGAAAATGGCAACCCAGCCCCTCGCGGTAGTGTAGGTAATCTTCCTTGGGCAACCACGATAGACTTATCACTCAGTTACTCTACAGATATTATGGGACATGACTTGTTACTCAAGGGCACCGTTTATAACCTACTAAACAGTGATAAAGCGCTTGGGATCAATGAACAGCGATCTTTAGATGGTGCAAATGGCTTAATCGTTAACCCTGACTACGGCATTACAACGTTACGACAAACTGAGCGTTACGCGTCGTTAGTTGCAAGGTTTACGTTTTAATTTCCCTGGTGATAGCCAAGACTAGGTGCTATGCACCTAGTTCTTGGTTTAAGCCAAACAAAACGTTTGGCTTATTTCATGTCACGGAGAGTATGATGACGTTAACAATAGATTTTGAGCAAATACTGAGCCACGCGGAAGTAATAGAGACGGTTGACATGCATACCGCCGGAGAGCCTTTGCGGGTAATTGTCGATGGTTTCCCTGAACCTCAAGGCAACACTATTTTAGATAAACGGCAATACTGCGTAGAAAATCTTGATCACTATCGCACCGCGCTGATGTATGAGCCTAGGGGTCATGCTGATATGTATGGTGCGCTTATCGTTGAAAAGCAGTTACCAGAAAGCGATTTTGGCGTGTTATTTCTTCATAATGAAGGATACTCAACAATGTGTGGTCATGCGATTATTGCTTTAGCTACACTATTTTTACAGCACAATCCCGCAAAGAAACAGTTGTTGATAGATACGCCTGCAGGGCTAATTACCGCATGGCTAAGAGACGGCCAAGCTGAATTTGCTAATGTACCAGCAGAGGTAGTGACACTTGATAAGCAAGTCAAGACATCTGAATTTGGTTTAATCTCAGTGGATATCGCATTTGGTGGTGCGTTTTATGCCTATATTGACGCTGATACAATCGATTTAGCTCTTACGTCAGCAAATGCAGCTTACATTCAGCAGTTAGGTTTAACGCTTAAACAAGAAATTGCAACACAGATTAGCTTAGTGCATGACGATGCGCGCCTCGCATTTTTATATGGTGTGATTTTTTATTCCAATTCTCAAAAATCGGACTCTGCTCACAGTAAGCATGTGTGCATTTTTGCCGATGGCGAATTAGATCGCAGTCCAACAGGGACTGGGGTCAGTGGTAGGGCTGCAATTCTTGCCGCCAGAGATGAGCTTGCCGCAAACCAACGTATCTTTATTGAAGGTATATTAGGCTTGGGTTTAGATGTTTGTTATCAACTTAGTGATGATAGTAAATCGTTGATCCCAATAGTTTCGGGCGTGGCCTATATTACAGGCCGACACCAATTTATTTTAGACGACCACGATCCATTAGTAAGAGGATTTTTACTACGATGAATGTAGATTACGCAGCCAGACAGCAACGCTTAGTCAATAAATTACAACAACATCAAAGTGACGCTATCATTATTTATGGCTACGAGAATATTGTATATTTAACCGGCTTTACCGGTCATGCAGCAACATTGTTGATGTCTTCAAATGGGCGACACCGACTCATTACTGATTATCGTTACTTTGAGCGTGCTAGCAATGAAGCGGTGGGAGTCGAAGTTATTTTAAGAAATCGTGATAAAGAAACGCTACCTGATTGTATTTTTAGATTATTGGATGGGCCGCGACAGCTTGCATTTGAAGCGCATCAAATTAGTCACGCAGATTATGTCTCATTAAACATCAGTGCAAAAAATACCACACTTATTGCCGCGCCGCTTTGGGTGGAATCACTAAGACAAGTTAAAGATAGTGATGAAATTAACTGTATTAAACGCGCCGCCGAGATAGCTGACTCGGCGCTTGCCCATACACTGCCTTTGTTAAAAGTAGGGGTCACTGAGCGAGACGCGGCAATTGAGCTTGAGTATCAGATGCAAAAGCTAGGCTCCGAAGGTCTCTCTTTTGACACAATCCTATTATTTGGTGCGCGTTCTTCCTTACCGCACGGAAACCCAGGACAGACAAAACTTAACCTAGGCGATTTAGTACTTATCGACTTTGGTGCGGTGATAAGTGGCTACCGCTCTGATATGACGCGAAGTTACGTGTTAGGGGAGCCGACGAAGCAACAACAATCCATTTATGACACGGTCCAACATGCGCAGCGAGCTGCGTTGGCGCTAATAAAAGCGGGCGTTAACTGCATAGATTTAAATAACGCATCACACGATGTGTTAAGTCATAGTGACTTTTCACAATACACAGGTGAGGGACTTGGTCACGGTGTGGGGCTATTTCTACACGAGCAGCCGTTTATTAAACCTGGGGTCGATCACCAATTAGAAGCTGGCAATATCATTACCATAGAGCCGGGTATTTACATTCCAAATTATGGTGGTGTGCGCTTGGAAGAAGATGTACTGGTGACTGAAAATGGTTTTGAATGCTTAACCCACGCGCCACAAGTATTTCAGCTAACGAACTAAGGAGTTAGGATGCAAATTATTGCTCGCCAAGAGGTCGCGGATAGCCTCAACTACCCAAGCTTAATTCAGGCGCTTAAACAGGGTTTTGCGCAACCAGCAGGTACACCAACACGGCAAGTTTTTGAGCTAGATAATAGTCACAACAATCATGACGCTTTTGCTGTTTTACCTGCTTGGAATGCTGATGTGATTGGCGTAAAAGCCTTTACCTATTTCCCAGATAACAATCAGCACGATAAAGCCTCCCTTTACTCGAAAATCATGCTGTTTTCTAGGCAGTTCGGTGAGCCGCTCGCGCTTGTGGACGGCACCGAAGTAACGTTGTGGAGAACCTCTGCTGTGTCAGCATTAGCCGCGGAGTATTTAGCACCTAAACATGCCAAACATTTGGTTTTCTTTGGCTCAGGCAATTTAGCTAGTTACATGATTAATGCGCATTTAAGTGTTAGAAATTATATTAAAATTTCAATAATTGCACGTAATTCTGAAAAAGGACGCCTGTTGCTGGAGCTATTGTCCTCGCAGCATCAGGGAGTGGAATTTTCATTGTATCAGCAGGCAACCGCATCTGTTATTGCTTCGGCAGATGTGATCAGCTGTGCAACAGGCAGTCATACGCCTTTGTTCAATGGAGAGTGGTTGAGCGATGGCACGCATATAGACTGCATTGGCAATCACCATAAAGATTGTCGAGAAATTGATACCACAACGGTAACTAAGAGCCGCGTTTTTGTAGATAGTCGCGCCAATGTATTGAACGAGGCAGGCGAATTGTTGTTACCGATCAGTGAAGGTAAGTTTAGCCCCGATAAGGTGGTTGCAGAGCTTAGCGAAATGACTAAAAATAACCTAGGTCGAAGTAACGAGAATGAAATTACTTTGTTTAAGTCTGTAGGAACAGCGCTGAGTGATTTAATTGGAGCGAAATTAGTGTATGACTTGGTTCAAAAATAAAGAGCACGGTAAAGTGTATGAAGTAACCGCAGTAGTCAAAGCTGCTGATAAGCGCTTGGTGAATCCGCTTATTTGTCACGAATGTCACATGTTGGTTAGTTATCAAGGAGTTGGCGGCGAAACGAAAAGCGAAAAGCTGCTTTATGACGAGGTGTTTTACAAAGCGTTTCAAAACCACGATAGCTGTTACGTTATGGTGGATGACAATGGTATTCGCCATTATCATCCAAGTGAATAAAGTGACTTATTCAATTAAGTGAATAAGTGCTAATTTTTAACCTGACAGAGTACAAATATAGAACGCTATGAATACTGACATTTCAGTTATTGGTCTGGTGCGGACTGCGGCACTAACATGTTTCTGCCCCGAAATGAGTTAACGTAAATGCTCTAAGGGTGGCTTTGAGCGAAAAGCTGACGTTCATCCTTTCACCTAAATAACTGTATATACATCCATTGTAATTGAGTTTCTTCCATAGTCAGGAAAACGACCCAATCGCTCGATATTAAATTGTTACGTGTCACTACATGTCGGAGAGATAGGATGAATCCTGAAAAATACAACAGAAGTGTAAGCCTGCTTTGCCCTACATGCGGCTGTTCAGACTTTTCTTATGAAGAAGGGTCTGATGAAACAATACAAATTATGACTTGCGCGTCATGTGAGCGTGAGTTTAATAAAGACGAGCTAATCCAAGAAAATAGCGAAAATATTGAAGAACATCTTTCAGAGATGAAGGAAGAGGTCGTTAAAGACGTTGCTGACGAACTTCGTAAGTCTTTGAAGAAAGCATTTTCTGGTAGCAAAAATATAAGGTTCAAATGATGCCGGTAACTATTGACGCGGGCGATGTGATAGCCGGGTTAGCATTTCTGTTATCTGGCTACGCAACTTGGCAAACGGTTAGTTTTAACAAAAAACAGAAATCTCTTGTCGAAAGCCAAGAGAAATTAAACAACCTACTTTTAGAAAAAGAGAATGAAGGTGCGGTTAAAGACAAAAGTGCGGATCTCGGAGCGTCATTTATCAAGCTAGGCAGTAGTAAATATAGGCTCAAGATTTGGAATAAAGGTTCTGCTACAGCCAGAAATGTCAGAATTGAATTTCCCGAAGGAAACGATGTGGTTATTGATTCGGAAGTCTCTGATAAATTCCCGATGGAAAGCCTTGAAAGACATCAGTCCGTTGAGCTTATTGCAGCTGTCCATATGCAAACTAAACGAAAGCACGTTGTTCGGCTAATTTGGGAAGATGATGCACAAACCCACAATGAAAAACTGTCTTACCCCACACTATAAACACGTAACAAGGCGCTCAAGCAAGGACGCAGCAAAGCTGCGCCGCTTAGCTTGGCGTTATGTGGCGAGTTTAATCAGTAAGAAATTTGAGAGAATGATATGGAAGATATAGAGAGGCATGAAAGTAAGTACCTCGGCTCGGGGGATAAGAAAAAACACATATTATTGACGAGTTATATAAAGTCTCTCTTGAAAAATGATAGGGTAATTGAGGCGGCTTTTTTTCAAGAAGAGTTACTCATGCTCAAGCCTGAGCACCGTCAGGTACACGCATTAGGTTATGAAATTGCTATTAGATCTTTTAATTATAAAAATGTAGTAATGTACGATGACTTCTTATCGAAAAACAAAAAATGCAAAGAAGAGTTATTAAAGTTAAGGGTCAAATATTTCTATTCTATTCAGCACTCAATTTATTTAGAAGCTACGATTAACGAGTTGTTACCAATATTGAAGTTTGATAAGGGCTACTTTCCTATTTTAGTTGAATCGATATTTTTCAACCGCAGTATAAGAAATATAAAGTCTTTGCTCATATTTTTACGAAAAAATAGTCTTAAGTTGGACCCAAAAACTGAAACTAATGTTAAAAAAATAGCATATGAAAAGCTGTGTGATCAATTAGTGAGAGTTGCAAATGGCTAATTTTTTAGTTGTAAAGATTTTAGAAAATTCTGGTCCGTGTTTACCAAGTACTTTCGTATATCGTGATATTGAAATTAGACCGCCAAAAGCTGACACTGATAAAGAAAGAGCTTTGATTGAGAATTCAATTAAGGAGAATAATCAAGATTTAGATATTGCGCTAAATGCACGTATCTGTTGTATAGTTCGCGCCAATAATATAAATGATGCGGTATCTATTGCTGATGATAAATTTACTGAATTACTAGATTTAAAGTCACGGGAATACACAATGAGCAACCTTGCTCTATCTAACTGTGGCTTTGTTAAGAACCTAGAAACATCAAAAATTGAACTCTTGACTAGAAAAAAATCATATGATTTTGGGAATGTGTTTATACGGCAAATGTCAATCGTACAAACATGTAACCAAACACAATATGTATTATTGCATGATAATGAGTTAACTGAGCGGTATAAAAAATCACTACATTGGTCTAGGCATAGTAAGCATGAAAAAAATTTACATCTCAAAGTGATTTTTGATTGGTTTGCCGTGGAAGCTTTATTGAAAGAAGGCCAAAATGATAACGTTGCGCCCTACATTAGGTGGTTTCTTGGGTTTCCAAATGGAAAGTCATGTCAGTATCTCGATGGTGGCATAAAAGATAAGCTAGAGAGTCATGATAAATATGCGATTACAGAGAAAAGGTTGTCAGACGCATTAGAACAAATCAGGATTTTGCGCAACGATTCAATACATCACGGATCAAGAAAAATTGATTATACGCCACAACAACTTTGTTTCTACAGTCAAGTCATGTTGATGGGGACTGCAAGGTGTCAAGATGCGGTGTTACGAGCGATCAGTTTAAAACTGAATACTCTACAGGAATTTAAGGACTATATAAGTTGCATTTTTGAACAGAAAGAACACTTGATCAGTGACATTCATGGTACAGTGATTCATTTGTTGGCTGAGGAAAATGCCACATAACAAAGCAATCAAGGTGATGCGTTACACTCGGCGGTTTTGGTATGAAGTTCAGTGCGCTTTGTTAGTTCCGTGGGGCACACCTTATTGCGGGCGTTATGTTCATATGAGTAAGAAGTAAAAATTAATGCAGAAGAAAGAAACATCATGTGCTTGGTGGCTTGTTACCCCAACGTATAAGTATGCAGAATACAGTAAGAATGCCCTTATCGAAAAAGGTGCAAGTTCCACAGAGCTCTCAAGTGCTTTAAAAAAGTACAACATGCGATACTTTATATCTTCATTAACGATCTGTTTAGCGGTTCAATTACTATCAATATTAGAGTTTCAGCTGTTTCCTGTTTTCGGGTTTGAGTCTCAACCGGTTATTAAATACATATACTGGTTCATGATTGTTTTGGTTGTTTGGTCTTTTTTGCTCTCAAGAGCAATCGAAATAACCAAAGCATTTTTGGGTGACGCAATTGATAAGTTGAACGGTGACTTACCTAATAGTGACTTGAAGTATGGTGAGAGGTTAAAGTTAGCCTTGACCAGTTACATTGAACTAATTATTAACTTTGGAACGCTGTACTTCTTAATGCCAGTGTGCTTTTTTAAGGACTTTTATAAATTCAATTCAGTACTCGAAGCTATCTACTTTAGTGGTGTTACCATTACTACTGTTGGTTACGGTGATATAAGCCCAAGCATATGGTTTCTTCAATTTTTAACAGTGTTCGAAGTGTTGTCTGGCTTTAGCTTGATAGTTGTTTGTTTTACTATTTATTCAAGTCTTGCTCTTTCAAGATCCCCGGTTTGTAAAATATGTGCGAGAAAACTTGGAAAATGAACATAACAAACTGTTCAAGAGGGATTCGCAACGCGTGGCATTTTCACTATGCGTTGGTTTAAGTGATTAAGGTGGTGTGCGGTAACTTTTGTATTGCGTTGCTCACCCCTTAACAGGGCGTTGAGGCTGTAGAATTACTCTTTTCAGGTACTGGATTCTTGGTTTTGGATTGACTATTTCTTAACCTTGAATCGAGTTGGTTACTGTGATCTAATAGATATTATTCACCCACGGTAATCTGTTATGGCCAACTATAAGCCAGACTTATCCCGCCAAAATAAATTCATTCCAATCAATTTCGCTGAGCAAATTTTGCCGGGAACCTTTGAATATGCGCTTTGTTATATAGTCGAAAATAAGCTTGACTTGTCGGGCTTTGACGCGTGGTATAACAACGACAAAACAGGCGCTGCGGCGTATCCGCCCGCGGTGATGTTAAAGGTTATTTTACTGGGCTATGCACATGGTTTAATCAGTAGTCGGCGAATTGCTAAAGCGTGTGAAACAAACATTTTATTTATGAGTGTGTCGGGTGATATTCAGCCGCATTACACATCAATAGCGGGTTTTGTGGCTAAAATGCACGAACAGATTGAACCGCTATTTACGCAAGTGCTGATGATATGTGATGAAGAAGGCTTGATAGGACGCAACATGTTTGCCATTGATGGGTGCAAATTGAAGTCGAATGCGAGCAAGGAGTGGAGCGGTACATTCGATGAGCTAGGCCGTAAAAAAGCCAAATTAGAACGCGCAAGCAAACGCATAATTGAGCGCCATCAAGCGCAAGATGGCTTAAGTGAAGAGCTGGTCACTCAAGACTTAAAGCAAAAAGAAAAGCTAGATAAAAGAGCAGATAAAATCACCGCGTTCTTAGCTACTCACGAAGAGAAAACAGGCAGTAAAGGTAAGCCGGTTAAAAGTAATATTACCGACCCAGACAGCGCGAAAATGACCACGTCAAAAGGCACAATTCAAGGCTATAACGGGATAGCGATAAACGATGATAAACATCAAATTATACTACAAGCACAGGCATGGGGCTCGGTGGGCGAGCAACAAACACTGCAGCCAGCCGTTGAGCAATTAAAACGACAACTTGAAAAACTGAACAGTGATAAATTCTCTAACAAACAGGCCATTAAATTTACCGCAGACAGTGGATTTAATAGTGAAGCGAACCTTGAATTCATGGCGCAAAGTGGCTTTGATACTTACATAGCTGATAACCAATTTAGAAAACGCAACCCACTGTTTAAAGAGAGCGAAACCTACGAAACAGAGCAAGAAAAGCGGCGATTAAAACGCAGTAAAGGCAAGCCACGCTTATTTACCTCAGACGACTTCCATTATGATGAAGCAACACAAACCTGCCGCTGCCCCGCAGGCAATGAGAAGTGGCGAAGTGGTATCAATGTAAACAGCAATCATCAACAAAACACACGATTCTGCGGTTACTTAAAAGACCGTAAAGTCTGCTCCCTGCAACAGCAATGTATGCGAAAACCACCGATACAAACGTGGCGGCAAGTACAGTTTAAGAGTGATGAATCGCGCAAAAAAATCAGTTGCATCGACAAAATGAAAGTAAAAAAAGACAGCCCAATAGGACGACGACAATACAGCAAACGACTTGGATGTATCGAACCTGTATTCGGCAACATCACGGTGAATAAAGGGATGAATAAGCTCACATTACGCGGCCAAGTAAAAGTCAATGCTCAATGGCAGCTATACTGCCTTGTTCACAATATCGAAAAGTTACGAGAAAGGGTGTCGTAAGCCAAGAACAACCTGACTTAACAGCTCCGAAGCGCTTCTCAAACCACAACAAACCAGCTTAAAAAAACGCCCTAAAATAACAACTCACACCCAACTAAACGATTGAATCAAAATAGGAACTCAGTTATCGTTTGTTGATTACAAAAACAAATTTGAAACGAGTTATTCTACAGGCTCGTTATATGCCCATCAGGTTTTGGAGTGTTGAATGGATATAGATGAAAATAAAATAGATGAAGCAGCTTTAGCTTTATTACATCTCACCTTGCATGATTATGGCCGAGCTTGGAAACAAATTGACTGGGAAGTTATGAATAGGCTTTATGAAAAAGGTCTAATTTGTGATCCGGTTGGTAAGGCAAAGTCAGTGCAATTGACCGATGAAGGCATTAAGCAATCAGAAGAGTTATTCAAAAAGCTTTTTTCAAAATAGAAGCTATTGGTCATATAACAAAGCAACTTAAAAGCTCGGACAAAAACCAGTTGGCTTTGTTAGTACCTCACAAATTATAGCCAACTAATTTTTGCCGTTTATTTGCGGCGTTATGTACTTTCTTGTCCTTCCAACTTGTGCACATCTCTTTTGTGCGATAGTATTTCACTATAGATGCACAGTAAAACAGTGCGAGGATATGTCAGTAAATTTTAAAGATGATTGGCTTGAAGCATTTTATGAGGAAGATAAGCGTCATCGCTTGATTCCTAAAACTATAGAGAATGCGCTGTATCGAAAGCTTGAAATCCTAGATGCAGCAAAAGCTGAATCAGATCTAAGAGTTCCACCGGGTAATCGGTTTGAACATCTTGAAGGCAATCTGAAAGGTTGGTGTTCGATACGGGTGAATAAACAGTATCGTTTGATTTTTAAGTGGGTTGACGGTGTAGCAGAAGACACCTATTTAGACCCTCATAAGTACTGAGGTTAGGATAATGCGCAGAACTAAACGTCGTCCAGTTGGTGTAGGAGAAATGCTCAAAGTTGAATTCTTGGAGCCAATGGAGATTACATCAAAAACATTAGCAGAAGCTATGGGTGTACATAGGAACACCATCAGTAACTTAATTAATGGTGGTACTCTGACTGCTCCACTTGCAATCAAGTTAGCGGCTGCACTTGGGAATACACCTGAGTTTTGGCTTAACATTCAACATGCTGTGGACTTGTGGGATACACGAAATCGTTATCAAGATGAAGCCAAGCAAGTAAAACCTTTGTTTTCAACGCAAGATATCAAACTACGTACATAACAAAGCGTTTAAGAGCGATTCCATAACGTGTGCCGATTTCGCTTCGCTCAAGCGTAGCAAACGTTATTCCACGCCTTTACGCGGCGTTAGGGCTTATCGAAATAGGTAGCTTTTTATGGATGAAATAACATATTTAGAAGTTCCATTTGAGGATAAAGAGAAAGTAAAGTCGTTGGGCGCTCGTTGGCACTCAGAGAGAAAGAAGTGGTTTGTTCCAAAAGGTTTAGATACGGGACCATTCGAAAATTGGCTACCGATTTATGATGATCATGCATCGCAAAAAGCTATCTCTCCATTTTATCTGCTTCAATCGACAGAGCTTTGCTGGAAGTGCGACAAACCATCTGAAGTCATTACCTTTGCTAGTCATGGCACAATCGACACTGAAAGTGATGAGCGCTCTGAAGGATTAACCAAGTATTTATACGTCAGCTTTATCCCAGAGAGACTGAGAGTATACTTGGATCTACACTTCAAAAGTTATTACTTGGATTATTCCGCAACGACCGATTCATTTTACTACATGAATCATTGTCAACACTGCAAAGCCCCACTAGGTGACTTTTTTATGCATTCTGAACCGGAGGGTGCTTTTTTCCCTATCAGTGCAGAAATGTCAGCCGATATTGCTATTACTAGACTGAAAGAAAGTGGATTTGTAAAAATCTCAGCATCTGAATCATATGGGGTTATTGAGCATATATTGGAAAATGGGCAAATGAAAGAGTTTCAGCCCTAACAGTCTGTATAAGAGTGATTCGCAACGCGTGGCATTTTCGCTATGCGTTGATTTTAGTGATTAAGGTGGCATGCTGAGGCTTTTGTATTGCGTTGCTCACTACTTAAAGCGGCGTTAGCCCATAGAAACTTTTAAGCGAAATTTGCCTAATACAGCCGAAGACCTGAAACGTTTTTTGTCCAAAAATAGGTTTATTTAACCGTCCGCTATTCGCTCTTTCGGCAATTAATCAGTTACGAACGGTCAGATTTGGTTGAACTCATAACCCTAAACTGCCAGATCGTGTATGAGCCAGCGCACTGAGTCTTGTTAACACCAGCGCACTGAGCTGCGTCAGAGCATTTCGTCGACGTACTCAAGTATTAAGCCAAGTTAATGTAGTAGAGGCCGTAGCCCACGATAAATGCAGGCACTGCAGAGTAGATAGTGGCAAATAGCGCCGCCCTTGGTGCCAGTGCTATCGCTGGAAATAACGCATCGCCATCGTTAGCAACGGCATTGGCTGCAAGGGCACTAAATGGCACGACACCTTGCAGGTAAAGCGTTGTAACAACAATTTGGGGGCCACAGCCTGGTAATAATCCGACAAGAATGGCCACCAGTGGTGCATATAGCGCATAGTCTTTAAACCAAACCGCGAGATCAAGCCCTAAATACGCAGTAGATAGCTCGTAAAGCAAAAAGCTTGCAACGACCCAAGCGGTCACAAAATGCGTGTCCTGTAGCACTCTAGTGAGTTTTGACGGTGGGTCGCATTCACCTTCTTCACAGGTGATATCTTTATAGCTTACGCCCTTTGAATTAAGTGCCCACACGCAAACAGCAAAAAGACATAATGCTGCACCAAGCCAAGCAATTTCTGTATCAAATGGCGCTAAATCGACGTTAAAAGCAATCGCGAGTGCAATAGCAAGGCTAGGTAGTAAGCACAGCTTCCACACCTTACGGCTTAGACTAAACGCACGGCTCGCGTGTAAGGTTTCTTCTTCGACCTCATTGATGGTCTGCGGGACACAAAAGTCGGGTTGATGAATTAAGTGCACACATAGCCCACTCACGATACCTACACCAACCCCCATCGCAATGATAGTAAGGCCTGTCAGGGGCTCTTTGGCGAGTAGCAAAAACGCAGCATCTCCCATCGTCGCAGTAAGTACTGCGACAACAGAAGCAAAGCTCGCTTGTTTTTTGGTAAATTGGGTGACCACGATAATCGCGCCACCACAGCCGGGCAGCGCGCCTAATATTGAGGCCATGGCTATTTCGAGAATAGGGGATTTGGTACTCAGATAACTGAGATTAAGCTGTGGAATTCTGTCAACAAGAAAGTAGTACACGAGCAGGGTAGCGGCAACAAAAACGCTGACTTGAAAGAATGCATCGCTCAGCGCGCTGACCACAATTGGTCTCGCCGTTTCAAATGCTAAAAGTACAATAATAACGAGGGGTAAAATCAACCGCTTGTTGAACAACAAACTCACCTTAGCGCCATGTGCTGGTTGAGAGTATCGAAGTAGAGATGAAAACATAAAGTGCAACCCGTGTATTGTCTAAGTTGCACTTTAATTTCATTTTAAATGAAAATCAATATCATTTGCATTATTTTCTTTGAAACTCTGCGGTTGCTTTCCATTTTGGCCAAGCGTCTTGCTCAGAGACATCATAGCCAACTTTAAAGAACAGCTGTAGATCCTGTATCGCCCCACTTAAATCCCACTCTTCACGGTAGCGGTCACACGGCTGATGATAACAACCGCGCAATACTAAACCCATACGTTTACGATAGGTTTCAGTCTCTTCGTCACGTGCTTCAGTTCCACCACCTGCGTACATTGCAGGCACACCCATGTTCGCAAATGCGAAGTGATCAGAGCGATAGTAACCACCAGCGGCAGGACGCGGATCTCCCGAAACGACACGGTCTTGCGCTTTTGCTGCGGTTTCTAGTATTTCATCAAGCTCAGATTTACCAATACCAACTACGCTGATGTCTTTTACTTTACCCAATAAATTTAGGCTATCCATATTGATGTTAGCAACGGTTTTCTCTGCTGGAATAACAGGGTTTGCAGCATAAAATTTAGAACCTAACAAACCTTGCTCTTCAGCCGTCACAGCCAAAAACGTAATTGAACGGCTAGGGCGAGTTGGCAGTTTAGTAAAGGCTTCAGCGACCTCAATCATACCGCCTGTGCCGCTGGCATTATCATGCGCACCATTATAAATTTGGTCACCTTTACGGTTTGGATCGGTACCTAAATGATCCCAGTGTGCTGAGTAGATGATGTGCTCGTCAGACTTATTACTACCTGGCAGAGTGGCGATAAAGTTATACGAAGTTGATTTTTTGATGGTGTTTTTGACGGTAACTGACGCGCTTAGGTTGCCCATATCAACGTGGTATGCGCCTTCAGCAGCTTTTTTCTTTGCGGTGTCAAAATCAAGTCCAGCCTTTTGAAACAGCTCTTTAGCAACGTCTACTGTTACCCAGCCTTCAACCGCAACGCGGTCCATATTGTTATTTTCTTTTTGGAAGCCAAACTGTGGGCCACTCCAAGAGTTTTCTACTACGCTCCAAGGATAAGAAGCCGGCGCTGTTTCGTGAATAATGATCGCACCTGCTGCGCCTTGGCGTGAAGCTTCTTCGTATTTGTACGTCCAACGACCATAATAGGTCATAGCTTCACCGGTAAATTTACCCGAATCAGGATTAGCAAAGCCTGGATCGTTTACTAGCATCACCACTGTCTTGCCTTTCACGTCTAGGCCTTCGTAGTCATTCCAGTCGTACTCTGGGGCATTTACGCCATAGCCAACAAAAACCAGCTCTGAATCTTTGATTGATTCGAGTTCGCTGATACGGGCCGAGCCCATCACCATGTCTTTCTTATATTCGTAGTTTTTGCCACCGATTGTTAACGTCATATTAGGATCGGCTTCAAGCGAAACCAGTGGCACTTCTTGCAAGAAGCTGTTGCCATTGCCAGGCTGATAGCCAAGCGCTTTAAAATGTTTGGTTAAATAGGCAAGCGTTAGCTCTTCACCTTTTGTTGACGGAGCACGGCCGCCAAATTCGTCAGAGGCAAGGGTTTTAATATGGGCTCTGAGTTGAGCATCGTTAATACTATTGTATGCAGTATCGATGTCTTGGGGGCTATTGCTAGTGCTAACACAGCCCGCCAGCACCGCCATAGATAGAGCGCTGAGCGTCAGTTTAAGTTTCATAATTGCCTTTCTTTTACTTGTTAGGAACCCATAAGTAGTAACATAAAATGCGTAAAAGTTCGAGCGGGACAAGACGGCTAGAGGAGATAGAAATTAATGAAACAACCGTTGTGGAACAGATCATTGCATTGTTTTTAATCGCTATCCTCATTTTAGCGTGTGACGTAGCCTGTTACGCTCATTTACAATTGGCTTTTGCCAAGTATCAAGCGCTTCAGTAAAATAGTCGGCTAATTGCATGATAAGTATCTCAATCAAATGAAAAAGTTTACAGCGCCTGAGGCGTGGCAGGTTACATGTTTACATGCTGAGCCATTTTCCCATTTAAATCAGCTTTTTGACTTAAAAAGTCAACAAGACTGGCCAAGCCCCCAGTGGCTGTCTTCTCACGTAAACAGCATTAGCTTGCAACAATATGATACCCGCTTTGTGGCCGATGAAACGATAGACTTTGGCGATAAATACTATGAAGAGATTATCTTTGAAACCCATCAGGTACCGACGCGTAGTCAAAACTGGCACGATTTATTTGGCGCGTTGATTTGGTGTTTATTCCCAAAAACAAAAGCTTTGTTAAATGCCCTACATATCGAAGAAATAGCACAGTTTGGTTTAAAGCAGCGGAGTAAAAAGCGTAACGCGTTAACACTCTTTGATGAGTGTGGTTTGGTGTTGGCAATCGATGATGATAAATGGCGTGATGCCTTTAAATCACACCAATGGCAGAATGTATTTTACGATAATCGTTCAGAATGGCAGCAAAACCTAAAACCTTTCGTATTTGGCCACGCAAACTACGAGATGCTAACCAATCCCTTTATTGGGCTAACGGGAAAGCTGGTGTGTATCAATGTTGATGCTGCATTTTGGCAACTTTCACTAAGCGAACAATATCGTTGGTTAGATGATAAATTGGTTGCACTGATCAATGATGGGCTGCTTGAAGACAATACCAAAATGTCACCCATTCCGCTGCTTGGGATCCCAAACTGGCATGAGCCACAAGATTTAGAATTTTATCAAAATACGGACTATTTCAGGCCGAAAAGAAGGAAATAGCATGATAGCTATCAATGGATTAAAAAAACGCTTCGCCCTGACTCGCGAGCACAAAAAGAAAAAGAGTCAGACGGATCCTCGCGAGCGTGATGGTTTTTTTCACAGTGTAGAAGAGGTTAACCTGCACTGTGGGCAAGGTGAAGTACTTGGATTGCTCGGCCCCAATGGGGCGGGAAAAACCACCACTTTGCGTATGCTCTCAACTGCGCTGACGCCGGATGCCGGTACTATCTTAGTGGATGGTCAGGATATTGTGAAAAAGCCTGTTGTTGCACGCAAAGCCATCGGCTTTCTATCAGGGTCAACTGGTTTATACGGGCGTCTTACTGCCAAAGAAAATGTTGAATATTTTGCACGACTTCATGGTTTAAAAGGAAAAGCATTAAAGGCGAAATGCGATGAGCTGTTTCAGCGCCTGGAAATGGAAACCTTTTTAGATAAAAGGGCTGAACACCTATCGACCGGTATGAAACAAAAGACCAATATTGCACGGGCGGTGGTACACAATCCTAAAGTCGTCGTATTAGACGAGCCAACGACGGGTCTTGATATTATGACCACACAAACGGTTATCTCTTTTATTCGCGACCTCAAAGCGCGTGGTACACCCGTTATATTTTCTACCCATCACTTAGATGAAGTTGCATTATTGTGCGATAGGGTGTCTGTTATCGATAAAGGGATCACCTGTTTTGATGGCAGTTTAGCTGAGTTTAAAGTGAAGGGGCAAAGTGAAGAGCTAAATCAAGCATTTTTAAATTTGTTAACGGGAGCACAGCATGTTTGAGGTATTTTTAAAAGAAATTAGAGAGCTGCTGCGCGACCGCAAAACACTGTTTTTTGTGATTGCACTACCGATGTTGGTATTTCCCGTGATTATGGCTTTAGTCGGCTTTATGGCTTCACAAGCCGCCATGGAAGCGAAGCAAGAAGTTCATACGTATTACATCGCAAATGAAGTCTATGCTGAAAAGTTCTCTGAGCAGGTTTTTTATCATAAAAGTTTTAAGAAATATGCAGGTGAGCTCAAGCTTGATAGTGTCGAAGCATTGAGTGATGCGGTACGAAGTGGCGTGATCGATGTTGGGATTTTTATTCCATCCGATCCGGTTGAAAATCTAGAGTCTGGCGTAAAAAGTGAATGGAAAATCGTGTTTAACGATGCGCAATCTATTAACTTTATTTACGACCGCTTGTCTAAACTTGCTAAGAAGTTTTCTGATGAACTCAGAGCGGTGAAGTTAACCTCACTGGGGTTGTCGCAAGCGGAGCAAGCGGCAGTGCTCCAACCCATATCGATTACTAAAGTGGATACTGCTGACAAACGCGAAAATTTAGGCGAGAAGTTAGGTGCGTTTATCCCTTACATGTTAATTCCGTTGGTATTGATGGGGGCGAGCTATCCAGCTATTGATTTAGGCGCTGGAGAGAAAGAGCGTGGCACTTTAGAGACGCTGTTATTAACACCAATCTCACGCACGGAGCTGGTGTTAGGTAAATTTTTAACCGTATTGAGCAGTTCAATATTCTGTGCGCTTATCACGGTCTCCAGCATGGCGCTGTGGATAGGAATTGCCAGTAGCTTTGTCGAGCTAGACGTAATTAAAAACGCCTTCTCGTCGGTTGCATTATTAGACTTTGTCTTGATTTTTGCACTGTTGCTTCCTGTTGCTGTGATGCTTTCGTCGCTAACACTTGCCATCTCAATTTACGCCAGAACCTTTAAAGAAGCACAAAACTACATGGGACCACTCAGCATGGGGATCTTCATTCCCATTGTGATGTCTTTAATGCCAAATATGGAGCTAACCGCTAAAACTGCATTGATCCCAATTACCAATGTCGCATTAGCGATTAAAGAAATCATCAAAGGCACGGTTGATTATGGTTACGTCGCATTAATTTTTGGCGCTTCTGCTGTTTTAGCTGCTGGGTTACTCGTGTGCTGCGTTAAATGGTTTAATAAAGAAACCGTTTTGTTTAGGTAAAGCTTCAGTTAGGTGTGAGTCATTGAGAATTATGGCGTTTTTCTGTACGATAAACGCCTTATTCAGCGCTTAACTTTTTGTAACTTAGCCTGCTGTTTATTTGGATAGCTTGCGGAAGTCGTAGGTTTCAATTTTAGTCACTCAAGGAATGTAGGATGACATCAACCTCGGTACTTAAGTCAGTCAGTGAATCGGTTACTAACGGCATAGCCATTTTATTCTTGTTTTCGTCGGTGTTGCACTTAGTCGGGTCAAGCTTTTTGGAAGCTCTGATCTACTTAGTGATTTCTTTGTTACTATTTTCATACCGTAATCGTTTAATGTTTGACCTTGCACAAAAGCACTTTGTTATCACTAAACAACTATCGTTATTGAATGTAAGTATTCGGCGAATAGATGAGTGTGTGATACCACTTCCTACTGTGACTGATGTATCTTTGGATTGTAACAAGCAACTCAATTATATCGGTATAAGTTATCTTTCAGAAAGTGAGGAGCCTGCGGTCTATTCATTTTCGTGTTTGCGGCAAACTGATGAACTCAACGCGCTTTTGTCTGCATCAGGTTTTGACCGTAACGTTCAACGAACAGCTGATACAGATAGGAGATCAACTACGCGCTCAACTCCAACTAGCCTTGCAAGATTATTTCCTTTGTTTATGAATAGCAATCGCGATATTGAAGAGCGATTCTCCGTGTTACGATGTGCACTACCGACGCCTAAGCATAAGCTGCATATTGTTTGGATGGTGGTAGGGGCTTTTGCTCTAATGACCTGCTTTATTCTTTACTCGTCACAAAATTACATAGCGGGTTTGGTATTTTTGGTGCTCACGTACTTTAGCTATTGGTTGACGTCTTTATTTATCAGTAATAAACACTATTTTGTCTATCACTCACCCTGTAACCAAATTAAGGTTGAGGAAAATAGTTTGCTGCTACCTGCGTTACTGTTTACAGATAAACAAGCACGAGAGGTAAAAAAGGATGAAGTTAACAATATTAAGGTACACTGGAATACGTTTACAGTCAGCGATTTAGATAGGTTAACCTCTTCGACTCGTCGTAATCATATTGTTGATTTGGTCTTTGATACTGAGTATGGTGCGACGGTTTCACTCTCTGGCATGAGCGTAGAAGCCGAGCCACTCTTACTTGCGTTAACGCATTGGCAATATCCTTTGTCTATCGAACGAACGGATAAAGCGGTGTTCCCAATGGTGAGGCACTTTCAATATGGTATTCTAGTATTTATTATCGGTATTATTGTCTGGGCAATGACCACATTTGTGATATAACACACCTGACAAAAGCGGCGATTCTACCAGAATATCGGTATGCTAGTGGCAATAGTATTTTTAATCTATCGCTATCCAGAAATTATTGAACAACCCGTTTTATACCAGTTGTATTAAGTAAATGATCTATCTTGAAGCGGGGAAGTAGCTTTAGTAGCAAGGCAAAAATTTTGCTATTTAGTTGTTCTAGATGAGAAATTTTTAACGAAGCTAATATGCTATTTCACCCTTCAAATTGATTAGAGAATTAATTCAATTGGTATTATACATCTTTTTGATTTTAATGATGGGCTTAAGCGCAGAGGCATACGTGCAAAACAAGCGTATCAATAAGCGTACTGACTTACTGCATAAGCTATTAAAAGAAGAGTGACTGGAAGAACTGAAGCCGCTATTAAGCGGCTTCAACATTATCGGTTTTAACATTGTCAATTTCAACTACGTTGAGGACAGATTGTACATCTGACCAATGCAGCAATTCGATACGACCTTCTTGGTTTTCAACCAATGCCGTGCAGTTTTCTATCCAATCACCATCGTTGCAGTACACAATACCATCTACGACACGGATCTCTGGTTGGTGGATATGCCCGCAGATAATACCGTCGACACCTTGTTTCTTCGCTTCATGAATTGCTGCGTTCTCGAATGCGGCAATGGCCTCTCTGGCTTTATGCACTCGCTTTTTCAGCCAAGATGCAAGCGACCAATAATGACCACCATATAAACGTCGTACGCGATTGGTCCAGCGATTTAAGAAGAGTAGAAAATCATAAGCGGCATCCCCAATGATACTGATCAGTTTGTTGTATCTTGTTGCCGAGTCAAAATCATCACCGTGTAGTAATAAAAACCGCTTACCTGCGGAAGTGGTATGAATAAAGGTTTTATGCACTTCGACTTTAAAAAGCGTTTGCCCAACATAGTTTCTGAAGGTTTCGTCGTGATTACCCGGTATGTAGATAACGCGTGTACCAGATCTCGCTTTTTTTTGTATGCATTCTAATACCTGATAGTGGGATGGATCCCAAAAAAACTGGCGTTTCATTGACCATAGATCAACGATATCACCAACCAGATAGAGTACATCACATTCGGTTTTGTTGAGAAAATCTAGCAAGAACTTTGCTTTACAGTCCTTGTAGCCCAAGTGTACGTCTGAGATCCAAATACTCGGATAGTATGTTGTTTTCATGGCTTGGCTCTTTAGCGTAATAATGACAATGCTAAGAGGCAAAGATGACAGTGGCGGGGCAGTTAGGAGAAGCTAATATGACAAAAGAGCATACATCTGTATGCTCTTTTGTCATGCAATTTACGTAGGTTTATTTACTTCTAATTGCATTAACGATTGTTTCAACCGCAGATCCAATATCCAGCATCAGTTTTTCGCCAGTTTGACGATTTTTCAGCTCAACCTTATTTTCATCAAGATTACGTTCGCCAATCACTAGGGTATAAGGAACACCGATAAGTTCCATATCGTTAAACATAACGCCCGGACGCTCTTTACGGTCGTCGAATAACACATCAATCCCCGCATTTTGTAGATCTGCATAGAACTTTTCTGCGATCTCTGGGATACGGTGAGACTTATGCATATTCATTGGCACGATTGCCAACTCAAATGGCGCAATAGCAACAGGCCATTTGATACCGTAATCATCGTTATTTTGCTCGATTGCTGCGGCAACGATACGAGAAACACCAATACCATAACAACCCATGGTTAATGTTTGGTTTTTCCCTTCTTCGCCAAGTACACCAGCTTTCATCGTTTCAGAGTACTTAGTACCAAGTTGGAACACGTGACCTACTTCGATACCACGTTTGATAAGGATTTTACCTTTACCACAAGGGCTTGGATCGCCTTCAACCACGTTACGGATATCTTCAACAGTATAAGCGCTTACGTCTCTGTCCCAGTTGATCCCACTATAGTGAACACCATCTTTGTTTGCACCGGCAACAAAATCAGCCATGATAGCTGCGCTACGATCGACAATGATAGGCATTGAAAGACCGACAGGTCCCAAAGAGCCTGGTTTTGCACCAATAGCGTTAACAATGTCTTCTTCGCTTGCCATCTCGAGCGGTGAATCCACTAGTGCTAATTTCTCAGCTTTAAGCTCATTTAAGTCATGATCGCCACGAACGATAAGCGCGACAAGCCCACGTTTACCGTCTTCGTCTGGTGCGCCATACACGATGAGTGTTTTCACACCACGGTGTGGTTTAACGCCATGTTTTGCTTTTAGTTCAGCGATGGTGAAAGCTTCTGGCGTGTCAAACGTATTAAGTTCTTTACTTGGCGCTGGGCGAGTTTCAGTTGGTGCAAGTGCTTCTGCCTTTTCAATGTTTGCAGCGTAGTCACTTTCATCACTGAATGCGATTGCATCTTCACCAGACTCTGCAAGTACATGGAACTCATGCGATAGGTTGCCGCCAATTGAACCACTGTCAGCAATAACAGGACGGTAGTCAACGCCTAAACGATCAAAAATGTTGCAGTAAGCTTGGAACATCTTGTGATACGTTTTTTCAAGGCACTCATCAGTCATGTGGAATGAATAGGCATCCTTCATGGTGAATTCACGCGCGCGCATCACACCAAAACGTGGACGAACTTCGTCACGTACTTTCGTACTGACTTGATAAAGTGTGATCGGCAGTTGCTTATAGCTGTTGATTTCACGACGTACAAGATCAGTGATCACTTCTTCATGCGTTGGACCAAGTGCAAATGGACGGCCATGACGGTCATTAATACGAAGTAGTTCGGGACCAAACTGTTCCCAACGGCCTGACTCTTCCCATAGCTCTGCAGGCTGGATCACTGGCATTAGCAGCTCAATCGCTCCCGCTTTGTCCATTTCTTCACGGACAATTCTCTCTACTTTGCGGAAAACTTTTAGGCCTGATGGTAGCCAAGTATAAAGACCTGAAGCCAATTTACGGATCATACCCGCTCTAAGCATTAGCTGGTGGCTTACCACCTCTGCATCAGACGGCGTCTCTTTTAGAGTCGCTAATATATATTCACTCGTACGCATTCTTATTCCAGTATAAGTTACTTATTGTTCTCTTATTGGCGGCTATTCTAGCAGTGCAGTAGCCGCTTAAAAAGCTTTAATACCTAAACATCTTCATAATTTATAAGTTTATTGGCAAGCCGCTGAATTTGCTATTTTGCTAACGATATTTCAGTGACATGGTTATGCTCACCATCCACAGTCCAGCGAATATTAAAATCATACAAACTCATACCATAGTCCTGCTGTGATGTGCGTTTCTTTTTATAAGCCGGACGAGGGTCCTGCTTCAGTACATTGGTAATGAACTGTCGAAGTTCAGGATAGTTTTTCTGTTTTTCGATAAAAATGTTGGCCTCGTCTGAGAAACTAACAGACATTTGCGTTTCTGGCCGAGTATCAGCAAAGCCAGCCGTGGCATCCACCAAGGCATCTGAATAGGGAAGGTACGGCTTAATATCAATGATTGGTGTACCGTCCAATAAATCTACGCCGGAGAGCAATAGAGCCAGCTGACCATTTTTATACTCTACGCCCTCGAGCTTTACTGCACTCATGCCAATCCCATTGGGTCGAAAAGTCGCTCTAGTCGCAAACACGCCTTTACGTTCATTGCCACCGAGTCTCGGAGGACGTACAAGTGCGGAGTAACCTTTATCAGCGGTTTCATGAAAACGAAACAACAACCATATATGCGTGAACGCTTCAATACCACGAACAAATTCTTCGCGATTGAATTCACCAACAAATCTAAGCTTGGCTTTTGCCTCTGGGACAAGCCTTGGTTGTCTCGGTATAGCGAACTTCTGTTTATAAGGAGATTGGATAAAGCCGATGGGCTCGATAGTGATTTGTTCCACTATGGTCTCTGTTTTAATTAAGATGAGCGAAGTTTACTATTGATCCTGACTTTCACAAAACCCTGCTCGTAATTAGCCCTGTAATGTCATGTAATTTATCTATTCAGATTTTTCGCATAACCTTGTAAACAATGGAATTGCTGGTGGAAGTCGCAACATGAATCGGCACACTTTTTCGCCCCAAAATGGCTTACGTTCGAGTTTACGCACAGATAACGAACAAATTATTGGTACTCGAGCGTACGAGTACAAGCAATTGGTAGAAGATATAAAGCCAATTCAAGGTTTACGAGAAAAATTACAAGCATTTAATCGCCTGAAACGAGATGAGTATAAATAATGGAGTTTCATAGAAAGGTTGACCAAAGTTGTCAAGAAGTGCTCTGTAAATCATCCCCTTTAAAGCCTATTTTGATCCGCGCTATATCGGAGCGTAGAGCTGCATTGCAAGCAATAATTAATGATTTAACAGAAGGGGTAGTAAGTCCAACTAAAATGGATGTACTGCTCAGTCAAGAGGCTGAAAAAGTAAGCTTACAATTATTAAAAGACGGTAATTTAAGCAAACGCGATGCGCTAGCTGCAAGTGAAAAAGTTATTTTTTCTCTTGCAAGAAACCTTTTGTGAAATTGCTATTTAACTTAAAGTTTGAATAAGTAATGTTCTTTGTTGGATAAGCTTTTAAATGTAAAATTGGATTAAATCGCTAGTTCAATGGTACTTAGTTTCAGCAGCTTTAGTATCTCTGCATAGAGCGAATCCAATTTGCACTTGTCAACATTGTTAATGCTGGTCCACTTGCAAGAAATCCGTCCAAATGCCCCGAAGTTCGTCATTGTAACCAGTTCTCACAATTTAAATTTGCTGAAAATATGCAGTGGCAAATATCGAAAAGTTGGGGTGAGTGTAATGTCGTGGTTTTTGGTGAGCCGAATAGCGCCTTTAAACTGCTAGAAGTTCAATCGTAGTTGAACTTCTACACTTTAATTTTTGTTATCAAACCTTCATGTTATTTACTATCGGACAAGGTTTCTTCTAATAGCGATTCGGTCTGGATCGCTATTTCCTTCATTTTCACCGCATAGGCTTCTAATTTTTTCTCCTCTTCGGTTTTCGCTTTAAACTGAGGAATTTGAATTGGATACCCAGCTTGGTCCATGGCGATAAAGCTGATAATACAGTGATTGGTTTCGACAAGTCGTTGCGTTTTTGGATCACCACAGCGCACCTGAATAAAAATCTGCATACTGGTGTTCCCGGTATGGGCAATGCGCGCGGAAACCTCAACAATCTGACCCACAAGAATCGGACGGTGGAAACGCATGCCCGCAACTGAAACGGTAACGCAATAGCTGCCGCTCCAACCCGCGGCGCAAGCATACCCAGCTTGATCAATCCATTTCATGACCATACCACCGTGTACTTTACCGCCAAAGTTGACGTCGGTGGGCTCTGCTAAAAATCGAAAGGTGACGGATTGTTGTGGCATAGGCTCAGCTCTATTTTTAAAAATATACGCTAAGTATAGGAAAGAAAGGGGCATTTCGCCCCCGCAATTTAGGATTTATTGATATTACATGTTTGGATAGTTCGGACCACCAGCCCCTTCTGGGGTGACCCAGGTAATATTTTGGCTCGGATCTTTAATATCGCAGGTTTTGCAATGAATACAGTTTTGCGAATTGATAACAAACTGCTTCTCACCTTGCTCGTTTTCGTTTACTTCATACACGCCTGCAGGGCAGTAGCGCTGCGCAGGCTCATCAAACTTAGCTAAATTCACTTTGATTGGTATTTCAGAATCTTTTAACTGTAAATGACATGGTTGCACTTCTTCATGATTGGTATTCGATAAAAATACGGAAGAAAGTTTGTCAAAACTTAATTTACCATCCGGCTTTGGGTAACTTATAGTTTGCGATTCAGATGCAAGCTTAAGCTGTGCGTGATCCTGATGTTCGTCCTTAATAGTAAATGGTAGCGAACCTGAGAAAATGTTTTGGTCGATCATATTGTAGGCGCCACCCATAATACGACCTAACTTATGCATTGCTGGGCCAAAGTTACGAGATTGATAAAGCTCATCATAAAGCCAACTTGCCTTAAATTTGTCGGCAAAACTTACCAAGTCTGACGGAGCGCTTTCTTGGCCTAATGCCTCAATGATGGCATCGGCTGCAAGCATACCTGACTTCATTGCAGTATGGTTGCCTTTAATTTTGGCAAAGTTGAGGGTACCTGCGTCACAGCCAATCAGTAAACCACCTGGGAAATGCATTTTAGGTAGGCTGTGAAAGCCACCTTTGGCGATTGCTCGAGCACCATAGGCAATGCGCTCACCACCTTCAAGTACACTCGCAAAGGTGTCGTGATGCTTCATACGCTGAAACTCATCAAATGGACTTAGGTGTGGATTAGTGTAATTTAAGTCGATGATTAACCCGACCACGACTTGATTGTTTTCAGCATGATACATAAATGAACCGCCATGGGTATCATTGTCGAGTGGCCAACCTGTGCCGTGTACAACAAGACCTTCTTTATGCTTGCTTGGGTCTACTTGCCAAATTTCCTTAAAGCCGATGCCATAGTGTTGAGGGGAAGCGTCTTTATCCAGTTTAAATTCAGCTATAAGTTGTTTGCCTAAGTGGCCACGGCAACCTTCAGCAAATACGGTATATTTCGCTCTAAGCTCCATTCCAGGCATGTAGCTGTCTTTAGGCTGGCCATCTCTATCTAGGCCCATATCACCGGTAATAATACCTTTAACTTGTTGCTCTTCTATTATTAGAGAGTGGGCGCTAAAGCCTGGAAAAATTTCAATGCCAAGTTGTTCTGCTTGTTCAGCGAGCCAACGGCAAACATTACCCATAGAAACAATATAGTTGCCGTCATTTTTAAATGTTTTTGGTACCACTAGATGAGGCAGTTTGGTGGCATTGATTTCATTTTTGAATAAATAAATGTCGTCACCCGTCACTTTCGTTGTCACGGGAGCGCCTTTTGCAGCCCAATCAGGGATAAGTTCATCTAGTGCTTTGGTTTCAAATACTGCACCCGACAAGATATGTGCACCTACTTCTGAGCCTTTTTCGACTACACAGATCATTAATTCTTGTTGTTTTTCTTGAGCCTGTTGAGCGAGTCGGATAGCGCAAGACAGGCCCGCAGGACCTGCACCAACTATCACAACATCAAACTCCATGGTTTCACGTTCGACCATTATTAACCTCACACTATTTGACGGTAGATTAACTAAAGAGAGGCTTTAGTTTGATTTTCGTTAAACTAAGGTTATTTGAGGTTGACGTTTACGTCAACAGGAAGTAGTCTGAAACCAATAAAATAATTTGTTGACGTAGACGTCAGCTTAGAAAATAACCAGATGATGGAGTAACCATGAAAGTACTTGTGCCAATCAAACGCGTGATTGATTACAACGTAAAGGCAAGAGTCAAATCTGACAACAGTGATGTTGATTTGAGCAATGTCAAAATGGCGATCAACCCATTTTGTGAAATCGCGGTAGAAGAGGCGGTTCGTTTAAAAGAAGCGGGCACCGCAACGGAAGTTATTGCCGTATCAATTGGCGATAAAGCTTGTCAAGAGCAGCTAAGAACGGCGCTTGCACTAGGTGCAGATAAAGCAGTTCACATTGAAACAGACGCAAAGCTTGAATCTCTGCACATTGCAAAACTACTGGCTAAGGTAGTGGAACAAGAAAGTCCAGAGCTGGTCATTCTAGGTAAACAGTCTATCGATTCTGATAATAACCAAACAGGACAAATGCTAGCGGCGTTAACTAAGCGTGCTCAGGGCACTTTTGCCTCTAAAGTTGTAGTTGAAGGCGATAAAGTACAAGTGACGCGTGAAGTTGATGGCGGTTTGCAAACGGTGTCGCTATCACTTCCAGCGATCGTGACAACAGACTTGCGTTTGAATGAGCCTCGTTATGCTTCACTGCCAAATATCATGAAAGCTAAGCGTAAACCACTAGACGTAATTGCAGCGGATTCGTTAGGCGTTGATTTAGCTCCTCGTATTGAATTGGTGAAAGTTGAAGAGCCAGCTAAGCGCTCTGGTGGCGTGATGGTTGAGAGCGTTGAAGAGTTAGTAAACAAGTTAAAAACAGAAGCAAAGGTGATCTCATGAGCGTATTAGTTATTGCTGAGCACGAAAATGGTGTATTGAAACCTGAAACCGCTAAGGTGGTTGCTGCTGCAACAAAAATAGCAAGCGACATCACCGTATTAGTTGCAGGTCACAACATCGCTGAGGCTGCCAATCACTCTGCACAGATCGCTGGCGTAAAAAAGGTGGTTGCTGTTGATGATGCTTCATTCGAACATCAGTTGGCAGAAAACACATCTGAGCTAGTCGTTGAATTAGCAAGTGACTTTTCACACATTTTGTTTTCAGCGTCTACCACAGGTAAAAATATCGCGCCACGTGTCGCGGCGTTACTCGACAAATCACAGATCTCAGAAATTATCGATGTGATTGATGCAGACACCTTTAAGCGTCCAATTTATGCGGGTAATGCAATTGCGACTGTAAAATCATTAGACTCACAAAAAGTTATCACTGTGCGTGCATCAGCATTTGATGCCGTAGAGACTCAAGCAGCATCTGACATTGAGGAGCGCTCGCAAAGTATTGCCTCTCAAGTGAGTGAGTTTGTGAGCATTGAACAAACTGAATCTGAGCGCCCTGAATTAACTGCCGCACCGGTTGTTATTTCAGGTGGCCGTGGTATGCAAAACGGTGAAAACTTTGCCTTGCTAAATGGTATTGCTGACAAACTAGGGGCCGCAATTGGTGCATCGCGTGCTGCTGTTGACGCGGGCTTTGTGCCTAACGATATGCAGGTGGGCCAAACCGGTAAGATTGTGGCGCCTAACTTATATATTGCAGTTGGGATCAGCGGCGCTATTCAACATCTTGCAGGTATGAAAGATTCTAAGGTCATTGTCGCTATCAACAAAGATCCAGAAGCCCCGATTTTCCAAGTGGCTGATTATGGCCTTGTTGCGGATCTATTTGATGCGTTACCAGAGCTTGAACAGGCGCTGTAACGCTTCTTTTTGTAGCTAGCCTACATCAAGAAAAATAATTCTGGTTGTTAAAGCCGTTGTACCTTTGGTCGCGGCTTTTTTCGTATTTGGGATAAAAACGTTAGGAGTAAATATGTTATCAGGCTTAAATCACATCACAATAGCGGTATCTAACCTAAATACATCACTGGATTTTTACTGCGGTTTGCTAGGGTTTGAGCTTTGGGTAACTTGGGACAAAGGCGCGTATTTAGCGCTTGGTGAAGTATGGCTTTGTTTATCTTTAGGAGAGCCAACTCCGAGCTCAGGTTACAGTCATATAGCGTTCAATATTGCTGCCGAAGACTTTACGACTTTTTCTAAAACATTATTGGATAACGGAGTTGGCTTATGGCAGCAAAATAGCAGCGAAGGAGACTCGCTCTACATTTATGACCCCGATCATCACAAACTCGAGATCCATAGTGGTAGTTTGCAAAGTCGGTTAAAAAGTTTGCTGCAGCAACCGTATTCAGGCCTCACTTGGTATAAAAAATTATAATTTTAATTACCAGTATTAATTATCTCGTCGTTTAAATTGATGCTTATATTATTCTGGTAAACAAGTAGGGCGCAATGACTTGCTCGGAAGCGCCCAAACCTTATTTAATGGTTAGTAGTCGTAACTAATATGTTGGAAGAAGCGTACGTTGATATCTTGCTTTTCAACATTAACAGGAAGTTGCGCAACAAAGCGTTTAATCGCCGTTTCTACGTGATTCATAAAACGACCATAGCCCATGTCTTTTTTGTCTTTGTCATTGGCAACGATCACAAAGCGAATGGTGTCCACTAGGTTTGCTTCGTTAAACAGCGAGTAAATTTGATTGTCACCGGAGCCGGTATCAAAACTCAGCTTTTGTAGCTCTCGGTTAGTATCGGACTTATCGATTTTGGCGCTTCTGATGATAGGCAAACGGCCATCGGCTACCATTGCTACCATATTAAGCTGTTTATCGGCGCAAGAAGAAAGAAATGCATCTTCTAGTGTACGATAGAATTGTCCGTAATCACTAGGGCGCATTTGGCTTTGGAACTCTGTTTTTATTGCACGTGACACTGGAATGTTAAAGGTCGCGTAGGTCATTTCACTATATTCTTCTGGTAACGTGCAGTTTCTGGCTTGATAACGTGGGTAAAGTGCACGCAATTTATAACCATACGACTCTTTGTCACCTTTCGCTTTGGCAAAGAGATCATAGGTTAAATGTTGATGGTCTCTCACTCTAAACTGAGGTTCTAGCGGAGAAAAGCCTTCTTTAAGTGCATCAAGCACCTTTTTCACTTTGTTGTGGAAGGTCGCTGCATTGGCGCGTAATTCATTTCCCGTGGCTAAAAATAATAAGCGGATTTTACGCGCTTGGTATCCGTCATTGAGATAAGTTTGGTGCGCTTCGTGGAACTTAGGGTTGTAGAAAAACAAAATCTGCTTTTCTGTTTGCATGGTATAGGCTTCGTCGTGGTAACGCACCACCGGCAATTTATCGTTCGCAATTACATGTACATTATGCAGCTCATATTCGTCACACAGTGCGAATAGCTGGCGAGACAAACGCTCGTAACACGCGCTGCTGGAGTCAAAACATGCATAGAATGCATCATCCGGTTTAAACTCAGCAAGAATATAGTGGTTGTTCCTAGCCTTAGTTGATATATAAACACGATTCAAATTCATTGAAGCCATTACTTTTGTCCTTTCCTCGGTAACGTGACTTAAGCAGTGTTTGTGGTATAAACACTGAGATGGCGCAACTATAGGATGAAGTTGTGACGGAAATATTGCGCTAGAACAAAATTTGTCACAAAAATCTGATGAACATTTAACCAAATGAATAAATCCTGATACAGCGCAGATAATTGCTGTAAGTTCGGCTGAGTTTTTGTAATAATGCCGAGGTTAACTAAGAGCATAATTCAGAGGAAAGATTTCCTATGGCGGAAACTGAAAATCGCCCATCAAACTTTATTCGCAACATTATTGATGCGGATCTTGCCAGTGGCAAACATGCGTCTACGCACACACGTTTTCCACCTGAGCCAAATGGCTTTTTACACATTGGCCATGCTAAATCAATTTGCTTAAATTTTGGTATTGCCCAAGATTATCAAGGTAAGTGCAACTTACGCTTTGACGATACCAACCCAGAAAAAGAAGACATCAACTACGTTAAATCTATCCAAGAAGATGTCCAGTGGCTTGGCTTTGAGTGGGATGGTGAAATTTGTTATTCATCAAACTACTTCGACAAGTTGTATAGCTACGCCGTAGAGCTAATTGAAAACGGTAAAGCGTATGTTTGCTTCCTGTCGCCTGAGCAGGCGCGTGAATATCGTGGCACGCTGACTGAGCCTGGCAAAAATAGCCCTTATCGTGACACTTCACCTGAAGAGAACTTAGCCTTATTCGAAAAAATGAGAAATGGCGAGTTTAAAGAAGGGGAATGTGTTCTTCGTGCCAAGATTGACATGGCAAGCTCATTTATGGTGCTTCGCGACCCTATCATCTATCGTGTACGTTTTGCACACCATCATCAAACTGGTGATAAGTGGTGCATCTATCCGATGTATGACTTTACGCACTGTATTTCCGATGCGCTTGAAGGGATCACGCATTCACTTTGTACATTAGAGTTCCAAGATAATCGCCGTTTGTACGACTGGGTGCTAGATAACATCAGCATTGCGTGTCATCCGCAGCAAATCGAGTTTTCTCGTTTAAATCTTGAATACACGGTGATGTCGAAGCGTAAGCTTAATGACTTGGTTGTTAATAACCATGTTGAAGGATGGGACGACCCGCGCATGCCGACAATTGCAGGGCTTCGTCGTCGTGGTTATACACCAGCTGCAATTCGCGAATTTTGTAAGCGCATTGGCGTAACCAAAATGGACAACATGGTTGAAATGGGTATGCTTGAAGCGTGTATCCGTGATGACTTAAACGAAAATGCACCACGCGCAATGGCGGTACTTGACCCTGTTAAGCTAGTAATTGAAAACTTTGATGCAGATAAAGTTGAAATGCTACAAGCGCCTAATCACCCAACATTAGACATGGGCGAGCGTGAGCTACCGTTTACGCGCGAAGTCTACATTGAACAAGAAGATTTCCGCGTAGAAGCGAACAAAAAGTTCAAACGTTTGGTGCTAGGTAAAGAAGTGCGTCTTCGTAATGCTTATGTGATTAAAGCTGAGCGCATTGAAGAAGACGAAAACGGTAATATTACGACAATCTACTGTAGCTACGACCCTGATACTTTAGGTAAAAACCCAGAAGATGGCCGCAAGGTAAAAGGCGTAATTCACTGGGTATCTGCTTCACATTGTATTGAAGCGCCAGTGCGTCAGTATGATCGTCTATTTACTGTGCCAAACCCAGCGGCTGCTGAAGATTTCACGGAAGTGTTAAACCCAGACTCTTTGGTAACCATTGCAAATGCCAAACTTGAGCCAGCACTTGCAAACGCTAAGCCTGAGCAAGGTTATCAGTTTGAGCGTTTAGGTTACTTCTGTCGTGATAACAAGTCAGAAGCGCTAATGTTTAACCAAACTGTTGGTCTACGTGATTCGTGGGCTAAGATAGAACAGCAAGGTTAATACTGAATGAGGTCGGCTAATGTCGACCTTTTTTATTGCTTTTCCTACGTACAATTATGTCTGAAAAATCCATCCAACACTTCTATATCAACGAACAGCAGTCCATCTACTTACTGTCTCATCATGATGCAAAAAAGCATCGTCAATGGCTGAATATCTGTAAAAAACAATTGAGCCAACTTGGCTATAAACATGTTGAGGTAATTGGCTCTGGTGCATTTGGCTTCGTATTTGCTGGTAGAAGTGATATGGGGAAAGACTGGGTGTTTAAATTTTCTCGGATCACGCTTGCCCAAAGTGTGCGTGATAGGCTTGAAGATGAAGGCTATATGTTGTCGCAAATTGACAACCCTATGGTGCCAAACTTCTATGCCTTCGAGCGAGTAAAGAAGCAAGGCATTTTGATGATGGAGCGTGCCCCTGGTGAAGATTTAGAAAAGATCTCACTCAAAAAGGGCCGTTTTAAAGCGCATGAGTTGGTAAGCCTCGCGTTAAAACTCAGAAATGTGTTGGTTGATTTGCGCGAGCGTCGCAATGGCATGTCTCCTCAGCCCATCGTTCATGGAGATATTAAGCCATCCAATATCGTTTGGGATGAAGCTTCCGATGGTTTCTCTTTGGTTGATTGGGGAAGCTCAGTCTATGCTCAGGTGGACGTGTATGGCGAGCCTATCGCCAGCAATATCATGGATTTAATGTCATCTGATGTAAGTACGACTAACGCTCGGATGGGAGATGTGTACTTTATTGGCGATGAGCAAATGTCGGGTGCACAATCTTCTCCTCGTTTTGATGAACAAGGCGTTGCATCGACGATTTATGCACTGGCTAGTGCACAATCATGTCGCTTTGGTGCTCAGGTCATTCCTGCTAGCGCTTTGGGGCTGCCAAAAGTATTTGCGCAAGTGCTGGATGGCATGCTTAGCAAAGACAAAGCAACGAGGGATAGCGCAGGGGATTACTTTGTTCGTAATATGCCAGCAATGGCAAAAATGTATTTACCTGATTTAACACTGTCAGAGAAAAAATCCCGCATTCCTTTTTGGACCTACGAAGCCGCAGTTAAACCTGAAACGGTCGTCTATAGCTCACGCAAGCAGTTTTTACGTCGTGCTGACGATAAACACAATCTAAGAGACGTAAACGACGCGCAATTAGATAGATATTATAAAGAGTTTTTGTTTGATACCGGCGATACCGAGAAAGCCTTTTTGGCCTCAATCAGCAGGCTGGCAAAATATCCGGTCGTTGGTGGTCTCAGTTTTCACTGGAAAGACGCGCAAGTATTTGTTGAGTCGAGTCTTATTTTACACGATGAAACATTGAGTCTTGCATTTAAAGACGCGTTGAACGCCACCGTAATGCTCGCGCAGGGGATCAAACAAAAAGGTTTATTTAAATGTTGTTTATTCGACGCGCGGCAAACTATTCAATTGACTCGTGACGGCACCGGTGCGTTCCAATTTGACCATCTGCCAGAACTAGAGTTTAGCGTTAGCGATATTTCGAGCAATGAAATTACACGCCCGCATTCATACTTTGAAGACGGCAAAGATCCAGACGAGCAACTGCAGCTGCCAAGACAGATAATTCAATGCGTGTTCGAGTTAAATCAGATCCATCATACAGGTTGCATCATTTTTGAATCGTTGCAAGATAGGATGAAAATTCATTATTACTACCGGCTACTTGATGCTAATAAAGCAGCGCAATTTAAGGCGCTATTGACTCGGATCATGCAATACGCGGTTAGTATTCAAGATTATGGCGTAGCAGGGTTTATGAAGCTGCCCTATAAAAATACACGTGAGTTTGCTTTATGCGACCGTCAGTCTGACTTTTTCTTTCCCAAAAATCCCAAAACATTTGTCGTTAACACTTAGGTGTTAGTACCGCTTCTGGCCAGTTATTGAGGCTCTTGCTGATTTATGAAATAGTGACTATACCAATTCAAATAGCGATAACCTAGCTGACGAAGGAAAGTGATGAGCAATCAACTCGCTTGCGATAGCAATGCTATTCGTAAGTCTATCGAAGTGCTGTACAAGCAAGAAAGCCGGAAAATTTACGCCACACTGATCCGCCTTTTAGGTGACTTTGAGTTAGCGGAAGAAGCATTGCAAGACGCGTTTAATGCGGCGTTAAAACACTGGCCTACTCAAGGCATGCCGGAAAACCCAGTCCCTTGGTTAATTTCTACTGGTCGCTTTAAAGCCATTGATGCAATACGTAAACAGCAACGTCAAAGAGAAAAGCTAGAAGTTGCTGCTACTGAAGTGGATGGGGTTTCTGATATCGCAGGCCACGCTCAAGAGCCAAACGCCAATGCAATTGAAGACGACCAATTGCGATTAATTTTTACCTGCTGCCATCCGGCTATTGATCCAAAGGTACAAGTTGCGCTTACTCTGCGGGAGGTCTGTGGACTAACAACAGAAGAAATTGCCAGTGCATTTTTGGTGTCTAATACAACAATGGCACAACGAATTGTGCGCGGCAAAGCGAAGATCCGTGATGCCCGTATTCCGTTCGAGCTGCCAGACGACACTGACTTTAACAACCGACTTGATGCGGTGCTTACGGTTATCTATCTGGTCTTTAATGAAGGGTATTCAGCAACACAAGGCGAACTTGCAATACGCAGTGAACTGACGTCCGAGGCCATTCGCTTAACTCGTTTACTTTATTCTCTAACACCAGATCCAGAAGTGGCGGGGTTACTCGCCTTGATGCTCTTGAATGATGCAAGAAAGGCGGCGCGCACCAATGCTAGCGGTGACATCATTTTACTGGAAGATCAAGACCGAAACCTTTGGAGTAAAGGTATGATCGCCGAAGGTACGCAGTTGGTCGCTGAAATAATGCGCGCCGGTGAATATGGCTTTTACACCATTCAGGCCGCTATCTCTGCGACTCATGCAGTTGCGACAACTGCAGCGGCGACAGATTGGTCACAGATTGTTGAATTATATGCTCAGCTACACCAAGTAAGCCCGTCTCCTGTTATTGAGCTCAACCAAGCGGTCGCAATCGCTATGAAAGAGGGGCCAGATGCGGGTATTACCATTATAGAGCGGCTATTTGAGCACAAAGAAATGCAAAGATATCACTTGGCTCATGCGGCTTATGGCGAACTATTATCTCGTGCTGGCAGAACGGCTAGTGCGATTAATGCATTTAAAACGGCTCTCAACTTAACAACGCAATTACCAGAGCAAAGGGTTCTCAAACAAAAGCTTCTCAAGCTCGGTGAAAATTAATTAAGAAAATTTTCCTTACTTTGTCGATCTCTAAAGAATGCATTCGACTAGAGTGTATAGAGCACTTTATTTATTAACACCGCAGGTAACCTTTGGTTATTCAGCTCTATTTATAAAAGACAACAGGAGAATTGACGATGAAAGTAATGGTGATTGTAAAAGCAAGTGAAGGGTCTGAAGCAGGGGAGTTACCAACCGCGGAATTAATGGCTGCGATGGGAGAATTCAATAATGCATTAGTTGATGCTGGAATAATGACTTCTGGTGATGGTTTAAAGCCGAGTAAAGAGGGAGTTCGCGTTCGTTTTAAAGGCGAAGAGCGCATAGTAACTAAAGGGCCTTTTGCAGAGACTAATGAGTTAATTGCAGGTTATTGGGTATGGGAAGTTACATCAATGGAAGAGGCGCTAGAATGGGTTAAGCGCTGTCCTAATCCCATGAATGAGGAATCTGATATTGAAGTTAGACCGTTTTATGAAATGGCTGACTTTGCAGGTATCGATCCCAGCGGCGAAATCCTCGAAGACGAAGAACAATTAAGACAAAAGATTGCGATGCAAACTGCACATGTTTGCAATTATTTGTTTTTTGCAGGGCGTACCGAAGAGGCACTTGAATACTATCAACAGCATCTATATGCCAAAGTCGGTCTGCTTATGCGTTTTAACGAAAGTCCAGATCCTATTCCTGATGGTGCGATACCAGAAAACTTCTCAGATAAAGTAATGCACTGTGAGTTTAGCATTGGCGATATGAAGATTTTTGCATCTGACGGCTGTGGTGATGATGCACCGTTTGCAGGATTTAGTCTGTCTATAACAATTGATTCTGAACAAGAAGCTCACCGTGCATTTAATGCGCTAGCCGATGGTGGCACGGTCAGAATGCCATTACAAGAAACATTTTGGTCCCCCCTTTATGGTCAAGTCGTTGATAAATTCGGTGTTGCGTGGATGGTGATGTTACCTAGTAATACTAATTAACCTTGAGCACGGAATAGCTAAGTCAGATCGAGCAGCAAAAGACGTTCGCTATTCAGATACTAATTAATAAGGAGCTGGACACACTATGAAATATGTCGCTTTGGTTTATTACGATGAACAAGCAATGGAAAAGCTCTCACAAGATGAATGGGACGCACTTAACCGTGAATGTATCGCGTGTGGGGAATCATTAAAAGAGCGCGAGCAGATGATAGGGGGCAACGCGTTGCTCTCAACTCAAAGTGCGACAACCTTGCGGGTACGAGCGGGTAAAGTCGATATTACCGATGGCCCATTTGCAGAGACTAAAGAGCAGCTTGCGGGGTTTTATTTACTTGATGTTAAAGACTTAAATGAGGCCATCCAAGCGGCTAGCAAAATTCCGCCAGCGCGCTATGGCAGCATTGAAATTCGGCCTGTTCGCGAGTTACAAGACGAGAACAATGTCAGCTATGAAGCACAAAAACGAGAATAATAGAGGGGTCAAAGATGAGTTATATAGATGGTTTTGTATGCGCTGTACCCACCAGTAAGCGTGAAGAATATCAAGCACACGCCAGCAAAGCGGCAAAAGTGTTTAAAAAATTTGGAGCAGAACACGTTGTCGAGGCCTGGGGGGATGATGTCCCTGATGGTACGCTTACCTCTTTTCCAATGGCTGTAAAATGTAAGCCTGATGAAACAGTGGTGTTTTCCTGGATCACTTGGCCTTCAAAAGAAGTGCGTGACGCTGGAATGGCAGAAGTATTTAAAGATCCTATTTGCGATCAAGAAGCTAATCCAATGCCGTTTGATGGTAAAAGGCTTATCTATGGTGGCTTTATGACAATAGTAGAGTGTTAATCTTAGTTATTAAATTGGGCTGAGTTATCAGTCCAATAGACATGGAGCTGATATATGCCGAACTTTACCATTACCACTTTTGATTGGGTGCCTGAGCTGCCAAGAGGATATGTCAGGGATATTCGCTTGCGCTGGGCGCTAGAAGAGGCGGGCATACCCTATGATATAGAAATTACCGCATTCAATGAACGAGAAAATGCGCATTATTTACATCAACCATTTGGTCAAGTTCCTTGGCTTAGCCATGAAGATAAGGAGATATTTGAAAGTGGTGCTGGTCTGTTATACATCGCTGAACATAACGATGAGTTAATATCGACAGAAAATAGGTCATCGGTAATACAGTGGTTATTCGCCGCGCTCAACTCTGTTGAAATGGCGAGTCTTCCATGGACAATTTTGAAATTTTCTGAAGATACTTTTGAGAGTGATGGCAGCAAAGCGATAGAGCGATTTTTACATAGCCGTTTGAAACACATGAATGAATATCTTCGGGGAAAAACTTGGTTGGCTGAGCAATTTTCTGTTGCAGATATCGCGATGGCTGACGTGCTTCGTTTGGTCGATAGGTTTGATGGGCTAAATCAATATAGCTATTGCCGAAAGTATCTAGAGCAATGTGTTTCTAGAGCTGCTTTTAAAAAAGCATACAAAGATCAGCTGGAATTGTACTCTAGAATATAGTGACCATATAAATGGAAGGTGGTGTTTATGCAACAAATTAAAAAAGCCAGCAATTTGCTGGCTTAATGCTTAAATTGGCGAAAAGGTAGGTTAGTTACCATTTTCCTCAGCGTACTTTTTGCACGCTTCTTTATCTTCACACTCACCGTATAAATATAGTGAGTGATTCGTGAGTTTGATGCCATTGCTGTTCGCGATTTCTTCTTGGCGTGTTTCAATAACGTCATCTTCAAATTCGACAACTTTGCCACATTTTAAACATACCAAGTGATCATGGTGCGTGCTGCCAGACAGCTCGAAAACAGATTTACCGCCTTCAAAGTGGTGACGTGTTACAATACCAGCATCATCAAATTGGTTTAGCACGCGATATACTGTAGCTAGGCCAATTTCTTCACCTTTGTCCAATAAGATCTTGTACACATCTTCTGCACTGATGTGTTGATTATCAGGAGACTGAAGGATCTCTAAAATTTTGATGCGTGGAAGCGTTACTTTTAAACCAGCCTTTTTAAGCTCTAAGTTGTGATCAGTCATTAAATCTGTCTCAATCTGTTAGTTATAATTTGTCTTAGGTCAATATTCACGACGCTATAACCTAAGAATAACTTGCTCGGGCAGCAAGTGCAAAGCAAATGGAATTAATCTTCCAGCTCGCTTAAGCACATTTCGTCATATACTTGTGCACACCACTGTTTAACGCGTTGCTCTGTTAGCTCAGGCTGGCGATCTTCATCAATACCAAGGCCAACAAACTTACCATCTTCAACGACAGCTTTTGACGCTTCAAAGTCATAACCATCGGTAGACCAATGGCCAACAACAATAGCGCCACGTTCGGTGACGATGTCATTAACCATGCCCATCGCGTCAAGGAAATATTCAGCATAATCTTCTTGGTCGCCACAGCCGAAAATAGCAACTAACTTACCTTCGAAATCGACTTCTTCAAGTTCAGGGAAAAAATCATCCCAATCACACTGAGCTTCGCCGTAGTACCATGTTGGAATACCGAAAAGTAGTAAATCGAATTCGGCAATCTCTTCTTTACTGCTTTTAGCAATGTCCTTTACGTCTACGAGCTTTTTACCTAGCTCTTTTTGAATCATTTTAGCAACGTGTTCTGTGTTACCAGTATCACTGCCGAAAAAAATACCTACGCTTGCCATTAATTTCTTACCTTCTATCTATTAACCGCTAACTTTTCTTGTAAGATGGTCTCGATGAGTGCACTTCGACTAATGTTTTGCGACTCCGCCATATCACTTAGCGCTTGATACAACTCTGATGAAACCTTAAATTCTACTCTTTTTAGGCCACGCGCGCGATCCCTCTTAATTTGATTGCGCTTGTTAACCTTTAACTGCACTTCTCGTGGCAGTGGATTCGTCTTAGGACGTCCTGGACGTTTTTCATTTTCAAATAGGTCGATAGTTGTTCTATCAGTTTCAGCCTTGGCCATTATCCAACACCTGCGCCTTGCCAAAATACTTGGATCAAGCCTTTTGCTATAAATCCAGAACAGCCGAGAAACAGCACTAGCCAAACGATGTAGCGTCCGAACTTTGGCACATCACCTTTTTTCAGTACGTCCTGAATCGCCATACCGATGAAAAAGAATATACCAGCTAGCGCAAACCACAGCCCTAGCGTTTCAAATTCATTTATAAATTGACTGACCATCTGAGCTCTACTCAATACTTAAACGGCGGCTACTATACCATAACCTACATGCATAAATTAAGTTTATAACGGTAAATTCAATTCGTTTTATTGAAGAAAATCAATAATTGAGCGATTTACAGCTTCAGGCTTTTCAGCATGTAGCCAATGGCCCGCACCTTGTATTATTTTTGCTCGCGCATTTGGGAAAAAACGAGCGATGGGCTCCCTATGCTCAGGCAGGATATAGTCAGAGTTATTCCCTTTAATGAACAAAGTATCGCATAAACAGGAATGCGTTTCATTAATATTAGATGTAATTGCGTCGTATTTTTCAGTAATTACATCTAAATTAAAACGCCAAGTAAGCTTACCTTCTTCATTTTTTGCCAAACTTTTAAGCAAAAACTGACGCACGCCGACTGTTTCAATATATTGGGACATTATGGTATCTGCTTCACTACGACTTGATACATCACTTTTCTGCACTTCGTTAAGCGCGGCATTTATTGCGTCATGCCTTGAGTGATAATCAACAGGCGCAATATCTAATACGACAAGTTTGTTGATGCTTTCTGGGAATAATTGGGCGAATTGCATTGCCACTTTACCACCCATTGAGTGGCCAACTAGGCTGACTTTATCCAGTTTTAACTCATCCAATAACGCTTTGATGTCGTTTGCCATTATTGGATAGGACATTTGCTCATCATGAAAAGAGCGACCGTGATTTCTCAAATCGACGTTAATCACACTGAAATGTTCAGCAAGTGCTTTTGCCACCACATTCAAATTTTCCAAGGAACCAAAGAGTCCGTGCATAACAAATACACTAGGTTTGGCTTGGTCGCCAATTTGTTGATAGTTTAACTGCATAAATCCTCCAAAATTGGCGCTAATTGTGACATTGAAGAGTAAAAATGCAAAGCCATAGAGTAATAAGTTAAATTTGGATATACTAAGTGGCAATTGAAATGAGTTGCTCCTAATTAGCATAGATGACAGGAAACGCATGAAAAAGATAGAAATAGATGACGAGCTATATCAATACATTGCAAGTAACACACAAAGTATTGGAGAAAGTGCTTCTGAGATTTTACGTCGTTTATTAAAACTTACTTCTGGGACAGAATCTAAAGCCGTCGCACAGCAGGAAGAAAAACAAGTACCAGAAATTACAGCTGAGTCACAAACAAAAACACCAAGCCAACCTGTAAAACCCGTTGCGAATGTCTTTAATATTCTAAATAAAGAAGAGCTTGCCATGCAAAAGGGCGTGGTCGGGCGATTTTTGTTTATCCTATCCGCGCTTCATCGTACACATAAATCCGAATTTAATTGTGTGCTCGAAATTAAAGGCCGCGATAGGATTTACTTCGCCACGAGTAAAAATGCACTACTCGAAAGTGGTAGCAGTATGAACCCGAAAAATATAGCAGACAGCGAATATTGGGTGATGACAAATTCAAATACGACTAGAAAGAAAATGATGCTTCACGAAGTAGCTAAGGTGTTAGGTTACACAGATGAAGCTGCCGAGAAAATTAGAGACTACCTATAAGTAAGGAAATCTTATGGCGATCCATCCGCAAGCTGGCAAAAAGGTATCGAAAGAATTATTGGTAAATGTACCTAAGCTGGTTTCATCGTACTATTTAAATGAGCCTGATTTAGAAGCGCATCCAGAGCATTGTGTCGCCTTTGGCACAAGTGGCCATCGAGGTTGCTCACTTAATTTTAAGTTTAATGAGTCGCATATTCTGGCCATCACTCAAGCGATCTGCGATTACCGTAAAAACAACAATATTTACGGTCCGCTTTTTCTTGGTAAAGACACTCATGCGTTGTCGGAAGCCGCTTTTAACTCGGCTATTGAGGTCTTGGTTGCCAACGAAGTACAAGTCATCACACAAGAAAATGATGACTACACACCAACCCCTGTGATCAGCCATGCGATTGTCTCGCACAATTTAGTCAATCCTCATGAGCTTGCAGATGGAATTGTCGTTACGCCATCACATAACCCGCCAGAAGATGGCGGGTTTAAATATAATCCTCCGAATGGTGGACCTGCCGATACCGATGTCACCAAATGGATTGAAGATAGGGCGAATCAGTTACTACTCGAAGATTTGGTTGAAGTTGAACTATTTCCGTTTGCTAAAGCGAGAAGATCTGGATTTATCAAGTACGAAGATCTGATCACTCCATATGTTGAAGACTTGGGTAACATAATTGATATGGAAGCCATTGCTCGAGCTGGTGTTAATATTGGTGTGGATCCTCTTGGTGGTTCAGGTGTTAATTTCTGGCCAGTGATCGCCAAACACTATGACTTGAAGCTCACGGTTGTAAATGACGTTGTAGACCCGAGTTTTTCCTTTATGCCACTAGATAAAGACGGCAAGGTGCGGATGGATTGTTCATCGCTTTTTGCGATGGCTAATTTGATAGCACTGAAAGATGACTACGATATCGGTATTGGTAATGATCCGGACTTCGACAGACATGGCATTGTTACCCCTGATGGCCTGATGAATCCTAATCACTTTTTAGCGGTTGCAATTGACTACCTCATTAAACACCGAAGCTGGAAGAGCTCAGTAAAAATCGGTAAAACACTGGTATCTAGTGCCATGATTGACAAAGTGTGTGGCGCAAACGGCCGAGAAGTTTACGAAGTGCCAGTTGGCTTTAAATGGTTTGTAGACGGGTTAGCGGCTGGAGAGCTCGCGTTTGGCGGTGAAGAGAGTGCTGGCGCTGCGTTTTTAAGAAAAGATGGCACCACATGGTGTACTGACAAAGACGGTTTTATCATGGGATTACTTGCCGCCGAAATCCTAGCTGTCACAGGTAAATCGCCATCTCAGCATTATCACGCTTTTGAACAAGCATTTGGCGCACCTGTATACAAACGTATTGATGCACCCGCAAATACTGAGCAAAAAGCAAAGCTTAAGGCATTAAGCGCGGACAATATCAAGGCGGACACCCTGGCAGGTGATAAAATTACTCAGATATTAACCAATGCCCCTGGTAACGGCGCGGCTATTGGTGGCCTTAAAGTCGTTACCGAAAATGGTTGGTTTGCGGCGCGTCCATCGGGTACTGAAGATATCTACAAAATTTATCTTGAATCATTTAAAGGTGACGCGCATTTAGCTGAACTTGAACATGAGGCAAAGACATTGGTTGACTCAGTGATTAGTTAACAAAAAGCTTCTACAAGCCATACTCCTCGTATGGCTTTTTTGTATCCCTATGCGGGTTATACCAATTAGTCGTAATACTTGCTCAATTTGAAGGAGTAAATCTGACGCTAACCGCGTTAAAAATTTCTTATTTAGAATAACTAAATAGCAAAATTTTAGCCTTGTTATCGACAAGATTTTCTCGCCTCAAAATAGATCACTTAATTAAGATAATTGGTATTACTCAACAACATCAATTTGGAATTATGACGTACTTAGCAGAATTAAAACAAAGCGGTGACTTTCTTACTATCACAAGAAATAACGAATTTACACTGGAACCCGTGAATTTCACTTTAGACAACGGTACTTTGGTGGAAGTCCATGATACTGGTGTGATCCAGTTTACGCCTGTAGGTGAAACAACGAAAGATATAGTGCTATCGAGCGCTGTGCACGGCAATGAAACCGCGCCAATTGAGATATGTGATGAGCTTATCCAACATATTATTACTGGCAGACTAGCGTTGGCACAACGGGTGTTATTTATTTTTGGCAACCCGAAATCCATTAATATTGGGCAGCGTTTTGTCGATGAAAATCTAAACCGCCTTTTTAACGGCGCACATAATCAAGAAACAGATAATCCAGAAAAGGTCCGAGCGCAAAAACTAGAAGGTTATGTTAGGGCTTTCTTTGAACAGGGAAGCGGTGAGCGCTATCGATGTCATTACGACCTTCACACTGCTATTCGAGGATCTAAAAACGAAAAGTTTGCAGTCTATCCATTTTTACATGGTAAGCCGTGGAAGAAATCGCAGCTGCAATTTTTATTGTCATGCGGTGTCAACACTGTATTAATGATGCGCTCGGCTGCTACGACATTTAGTTACTTTTCTTCTTACCAGTTTGGGGCCGACGCTTTCACTATCGAACTTGGGCAGGTTAAGCCATTTGGTGAGAATAACATGGCAAGCTTTGCAAAAACCAAAGAAACGCTAAAAGCATTAATTAGCCAAGAAAAAGTAAAATATAAAGAATTTAATGCAGATGAGTTCGAGCTGTTTACGGTTCATCGTACAATCAATCGTACTCAAGCCGAATTTTCTTTTCCATTCGCTGATTCTGCTGAGAATTTTACAGGGTTTTCAAAAGGTGAATTACTAGCGACGGACGGAGATAAGCAATATTTCGCTGAAGTTGAGGGGGAAGCTATTATCTTCCCAAATGCCAATGTTGCTTTGGGGCAACGTGCATTACTAACGGTTATCCCGTTAGAGGTTGATGAAAACTTTATATAAATCATAGATGTAAAATTCTACTTGCCTTCGTATCAAAATCTTTCCAAAAACATTGATGCATTTTCACGGTTATTCATCTAGGATTAGTTGAATAACCGTTTACGTTAACGTAAAGTTGAAACGCTTTAATTTAATTTACTTACTTAAATCGCAAATATTATTCAGTCTTTGATAAGTTGTTAGACCAGTTATTCATACTAACCACGAATGTGATCAAGACCAATTAACACAATCATAAATGCGAGGTGAGTTAAGACTCTTTTCGTCTTACGCAATCTGAAGCCAGATCTCGTATGAGAAAGTCGGGTTTGAACTCCGTAAGTTTGTTATGACAACAAGAGAAGGTAGGTTATGACTAACCCCAATAATATATCCTTAAATATCAGCCATGCGCTGGAATTTATAGATGGTCATGCACTCAATATCCCTACATTAAAGATTTTAAGTGACCAAGGCGATGTTTTAGACGGTGCAACAGCACCTGATATTGATAAAGAAACGGCATTAAGAATTTACTCAACAATGCGGTTTATCCGTTTACTTGACGAGCGTATGCAAGGGGCTCAGCGTCAAGGACGTATTAGCTTCTACATGCAATGTCTTGGCGAAGAAGCCGCTGTTACGGCAAGTGCTGCGGCGCTTAAAGAAGATGACATGATCATGGCTCAGTACCGTGAGCAAGCTGCAATTCACTATCGTGGTTTTTCGCTTGAGCAGTTTATGAATCAGCTATTCTCGAATGAGAAGGACTTAGGCAAAGGCCGCCAAATGCCTGTGCATTATGGTTCTAAAGAATTACATTACCTGACTATTTCGTCGCCGCTAGGAACGCAAATTCCTCAAGCAACGGGCTATGCATACGGCCAAAAGCTAAAACACATTGATAAAGAAACTGGCGAGCTAACGTCTGAAATTGACAACGTCACGATTTGCTATTTTGGCGAAGGTGCTGCGTCAGAAGGTGACTTCCACGCTGGTCTAAACATGGCCGCGGTGCATGGTTCACCGGTCATCTTTTATGCACGTAATAACGGTTATGCGATTTCAACACCTGCGGATGAACAGTTCAAAGGTGATGGTATTGCTGCTCGCGGTGTGGGCTATGGTATTAAGACCATCCGTGTGGATGGTGCCGATGCGCTTGCTGTTTACGCCGCAACACAAGCCGCGCGTAAAATCGCAGTTGAAAACGGTGAGCCTGTGATGATTGAGTCTATCGCATATCGTTTGGGTGCACATTCAACATCTGATGATCCGTCTGGTTATCGTACTAAAGACGAAGAAGCTGAATTTAAAAATAGTTGCCCAGTAAATCGATTTAAGCAATGGCTTCTAAAACAAGGTTGGCTGGATGAAGCCCAAGATGATGCGGAAAAAGAGAAAATCCGTGAAGATATCTTGGCTGCATTGAAGGTTGCAGAGAAAGTACAGAAGCCTGCATTAGAAGATCTGGTCTCAGATGTTTATGACACGCCAATTCCATCGCTGCAGAAACAATATGATGAATTGAAAGCGCATATTAAAGCTTATCCAGACGCATACCCAGTCACAGCAGGGAGAATTAAATAATGGCTAAAATGAATATGCTACACGCCATTAATTCGGCGCTAGATATCACGATGGCGGAGCATCCACAGGCTTGTATTTTTGGTGAAGACGTCGGCTACTTTGGAGGTGTATTCCGAGCAACTTCAGGCCTTCAAGAAAAATATGGTAAACACCGTGTTTTTAATACGCCATTGACCGAGCAAGGTATTTTAGGTTTTGCCAATGGTCTTGCAGCGATTGGTGCTCCTGCGCTTGCTGAAATTCAATTTGCGGATTATATCTTCCCAGCATTTGACCAAATCGTGAACGAGTCGGCCAAGTTCCGTTATCGCTCAGGTAATGAGTTTGATGTGGGTAACTTAACAATTCGTACGCCATACGGTGGTGGTATTGCAGGTGGTCTATATCATTCACAATCACCGGAAGCTTACTTTGCACATACACCAGGTCTTAAAATTGTAGTACCGCGTAACCCGTATCAAGCAAAAGGCCTACTGCGTGCTGCCATTAAAGATGATAACCCGGTTATTTTCTTTGAACCTAAGCGCTTATATCGCGCTTCTGTTGGTGAAGTGCCAGAAGAAGATTACAGCATTGAGCTTGGTAAAGCTGAAGTAATTAAAGAAGGTACTGACATAACGCTATTGGCTTGGGGCGCGCAGATGGAAATCATAGAACAAGCGGCACAAAAAGCTGAAGAAGCGGGTATTAGCTGTGAAATAATCGACTTAAGAAGTATTCTTCCTTGGGATATGGACACGGTAGCCAAGTCAGTGGTTAAAACGGGTCGTTTGGTCGTGAGCCACGAAGCGCCAATCACAAATGGTTTTGGTGCTGAGATCGCAGCAACCATACAAAAAGAGTGTTTCCTGCATTTAGAATCTCCAATTGAGCGAGTTTGTGGATTAGATACGCCATACCCTCTAGCACTTGAAAAAGAGTATGTGCCAGATGCACTGAAAGTGTTCGCCGCTATCAAACGTTCTATGGAATTTTAAGGATAAGTTATGGCTAAAGAATTTATCTTACCAGATATTGGTGAAGGCATCGTAGAGTGCGAAATCGTCGAGTGGTTGGTGGCTGTTGGTGACGAAGTAAAAGAAGATCAACCTATTTGTGACGTAATGACGGATAAGGCACTAGTGCAGATCCCTGCGGTACATGACGGTGTGATCACCAAGCTGCATTACGAAAAAGGTGAAATTGCAAAGGTGCATGAGCCTTTATTTGCAATGGATGTTGCCGGCGAGCAAGCTGCTCAGCCGGAGCAATCGGCACCTCAGTCCTCGCCAACTACTTCAACCAGTGCTGTACTTGAAGACTTTATCTTACCAGATATTGGTGAAGGCATTGTTGAGTGCGAAATTGTTGAATGGCTTGTCGCTGAAGGCGATGAAATCAAAGAAGATCAGGCCGTTTGTGATGTAATGACTGACAAGGCGCTAGTGCAAATTCCAGCCAAGTACGATGGTATTGTTGAAAAACTCTATTATCAAAAAGGTGAGATAGCACAGGTGCATAGTCCGCTATTTCAAATGAAATTGGCGTCATCTCATGTCGGAAAATCAGACGATCCAATCGCTGATGTCCACAAGCCTAAAGAAAGTACAGTACAAGCTGCTACTGCAAACGATGAGGCTACGCGTAGTTTACCGAAAAATGGTAAAGCGATTGCCTCTCCGGCAGTACGCCGCAAGGCGCGCGAAGTTGGTGTTGACCTCTCTGAAGTACCAGGCTCTGGTAAAAATGGTCGTGTGTATAAAGAGGACATCGAACATTTCCTTGAGCACGGTGTAAGTGGTGCTTCGACCACGAATGAAGCTAACACAACGATAAAGTCTCAAACACAAAAGCCGGCTCCTACCTCAGAAGGTGGTAAAAGAGTTGAGCCTCTACGTGGTATGAAAGCGGCGATGGCCAAACAGATGGTGGCCTCTGTTTCGACGATCCCACATTTCACTTACTGTGACGAGATTGACTTAACCGATTTAATTGCATTTCGTGGTGCTTTGAAAGAGCAATATGCCAAACAAGGCGTGAAGCTGACGATGATGCCATTTTTTATCAAGGCGTTGTCACTTGCAATCAACGAATTCCCAATTTTGAATGCAAAAGTAAATGATGACTGTACGGAAATCACTTATTTTGATGACCACAATATTGGTATGGCGGTGGACAGCAAGCTGGGTCTTCTTGTACCAAATATTAAATCATGCCAAAGCAAATCGATTGTAGAAGTTGCCCAGTCTGTTACTGAACTGACAGAAGCCGCTAGGGAAGGGCGTGTATCTCCTGATTCTCTGAAAGGCGGTACTATCTCAATCTCAAACATAGGGGCGATTGGCGGTACGGTTGCGACGCCGATTATCAATAAACCGGAAGTTGCTATCGTTGCACTTGGCAAAGTTCAGCAGTTACCACGCTTTGATGCACAAGGTAATGTGGTTGCGCGCTCTATCATGCAAGTAAGTTGGTCTGGCGACCATCGTATTATTGATGGTGGCACGATCGCACGCTTCAATAATTTATGGAAAACCTTCCTAGAGGAACCGGCTAAAATGATGATGGCAATGCGCTAATCCTTGTTTTTGCTAGTTTCTACTTGTTGTAAAGGGCCTTTACGGCCCTTTTTTATGTCCCGCCATATTATATATAAACCACCGTGAAAACAAACTTGTAATACCTGTTTGCTTAATTTAGAGAGCTATTCTGAAGCAAGAAAGCCTTTTCGATAACACTGCTACGTCACCAGCTATCGTCAAGGTATCTACATTCATGTAGGCAAAAAATTCTATTCTAAGTAGAAAGTTCTTAACGGAGTTAGCGTCAGATTCGTTCCTTCAAATTGAGCGAAAGTTTATTAGATATTATCTGCATTTCTACATTCTAACTCTTTGTATATAAAAGATAATTGGAATAGAGCTTAAGAAGCAACTGCTAATTATTTTGCAAAAAAATATTAAAAAGATCCCATTACAATAATTGTACTTCGTATTTATTTCTTTACAATTACTAGAGTGGGTGGGATGACTAAAATGGTATTTTTTCAACTAATTAACAATGGATGCGGGTTAGCTCTGTGTAGTAAAAGTGTAAAAATAAATTTGTACACTTTTTGGGGATAATGGAAATTGCGTTTAGTTGTATTTGCTTTTTTTTAAATTAAGTTAATCTGATCGCGAGACTAATTTTGTCTCAAAGAAAAAGTATAATTAGGGAAAGTCTATATGAAAAAAAGCAAACTGAGTAAAGCTATTCACTCTGCATTAGCCATCTCATTGACAGGTATCATTGCATCAACAGCGATTGCAGAAGAAGTTGCTTCAGATGAATCACTTGATAAAGTTGAAAAGATTCAGATTACAGGTTCACGTATTGCCCGTTTTGAGTTGAGTCAACCAGCGCCCATTATTTCAATAACTGGTGAGGAAATTGAACAAGCGGGTATTCCAGACCTAGCTTCTGTACTTGCAGAATTACCTGCGATTGGTGCGACCGGAACAATTCGAGCCAACTCAAATAGTAACGGTTCTGCAGGTATGAGTACTGTAGATTTGAGAAGGCTTGGAGTAGATAGAACCCTTGTGCTCGTTAATGGTAAGAGACATGTTTCGGGTGAAGCCGGTTCTTCTACAGTTGACCTATCGACTATACCTTCCGCATTGATTAAAACAGTTGAAGTGACAACTGGTGGTGCGTCAGCAGTTTATGGCTCTGATGCGGTATCAGGTGTTGTTAACATTATCTTGAAGAAAGATTTTGAAGGTCTAGAGCTAAGCGCTAGTTACAGCGACTCAACAGAGGGCGTGGGCAGTAAAAATAGCGCATATAGCTTAGTTGGTGGTGTGAATTCAGAGGACGGCAAAGGGAATGTAACCTTTTTCGTAACAAAAGACACCATAGAAGAAGTTATGACAAAAGATATGCCAAACTTCAATCTTGGTGGTCATATGCCAAATCCTGAAAATACTGGTGAAGATGACGGGATCTTTGATGAGCTTTGGGTTCCAAACGTTGTGTCGGAGTATGTTAGCCCTAATGGTGTATTGAGAGGTGGCGGTATTAACTACACATTCTCGAATGACGGCATTGGTGAGTTCATGCCAACTCGAGGCTTATTCGCCAATAGTGCGTTTGCAAGCTTCCCTGATGGTTGTAAATATTGTTTCTCTCCTGAAGACTATGTGAACTATCTTCCTCAGCGTGACAAAGTTTCAACAGGGGCGTTGTTTAACTATGCCTTTAACGATAATGTAGAGCTTTATGGTGATTTCAAGTACGTTCGCTCTGATATCGCTCAACAATTCCAGCCAAGTTTTCGATTTGGCCAAAATAGAATCAAAGTGGCAGATAACCCTTACTTATCTGCTGCAGATAAGAAAGTATTTGCAGATCGTGGACTAGAAGAAGTTCAAATTAATAAATTTCTAGACGAAATTGGTAACCGTTCGGCTAAAAACAAACGAGAAACGTTTACGCTTATGTCTGGGTTACGTGGTGCCTTTACTCTGAGTGACACAATATTTGATTACGATGTGTATTACTCATACGGCCGCACTGAAAATGACCGAATTACTGAAAATGATTTAATTTTGGGGAATTGGGCGGCAGCAATCGATGCGGTGATCGATCCGAATACGGGTAAAGCAGACTGCCGTAGCAATGTTTCTGAAGCTCAGCCGGAAGGTTACCAGAGTCCTGAGACAGTAAATATTGGCGGATGTGTACCTTACAATCCATTTGGATTTGGCCAAGCCTCAGCTGAAGCTATGGATTGGATCACAGCCGATGTTACCAGAAGCGATGCTGTGAAACAGCGTTTCGTGGGAGGCTCTGCATCGTTCGATACCGCTGAGTTTTTTGAATTACAAGGTGGTGCAGTTGGATTTGCGTTTGGTTATGAGAAGCGTTGGGAGTCGTCAGAGACTATCACCGATGAATTAACTCGCTCAAATGTATTATCAAATTCTGCTACACCAAATGTATATGGCGAGTATGATGTATCAGAATGGTTCGTCGAGACACGCCTACCAATTTTGGCTGATGTATTTTTAGCACATGAACTTTCTGTTGATGCAGCGTTCAGAAGAGCTGATTACTCACATACCGGTGAAGCTGATGCTTGGAAAGTTGGTTTTATGTGGTCTCCATTAGAAGGCTATAGCTTACGTGGTACTTTCGGCGAAGCGGTTAGAGCACCAAACATTGCAGAGTCGTTCTCTCCAAGATCACCAGGTTTTGGTCGAGTTACCGATCCATGTGACGTCGATAATATTTCCGATAACCCAAACCGTGTCAAGAACTGTGCAGCATTAGGGATCCCGGCTAATTTCCAAGCTGAAGATAATGTATCAAAAGAGACGCTTACAGGCGGTAACCCAAATCTCAACCCAGAAGAAGCTGAGTCGTTAACTTTAGGCTTTGTATTCACGCCAATTGAGGGGCTGTCGGCGAGTATTGATTACTTTGATATTGAGATCACAGACGCAATCCAATCGCTAACAATACAAACCGTAGCGGATAACTGTGTAGATGGTCCTGATCTAGATACTGTCTTCTGCGGACAAGTAACTCGCGATCCGGCTACTATGTCAATTACGCGTGTTGAGTCTGGTTACTTAAATACAGCTAAACTAAAAGTTAAAGGTGTTGAAGCTGATATTCATTATAATACAGATCTGACATCTATTGGACTTCCTGGTGATCTGAAATTAAAGTGGTTTGTTAGTCATTTGATCGAAAGAAATACATTCCAATTCCAAAACCGCCCTGAGCTTGTAAAGCGCGAACATGGCGAGCTTGGTGATCCAGAATGGCAAAGCACGTTCAGAGCAACTTATGCTCAAGATAACTGGTCTGCAACATGGTATGCAAGATTTATTGATCGCTCAGCTTTGATTGATTTAGAAGATACACTGACTGAGTCTGGAGAAGAAAGAGGTGAGTCGAAAGAAGACCAGGAGCATTCTTATACTGGTAGCTTTATAACGCATGACATTTCTGCTAAGTATCGCTTCGACAAAGCTTCAGTAGAGGTTGGGTTTAGAAACGTATTCGACAAAATTCTACCAGATTACGTAGATGGCCGAGGTGCAAACTCTTCACTCTATGATCCTTGGGGTCGTAAAGTGTTTGTGAATTTGAAATATAATTTTTAATCTAAATACGAGAAAAGAGTACTCAAAGTAGTACTCTTTTTTTCATAAACTTTCACTTATACCAATTTGCTTAATTAAGTGATATTTGCCGATAATACCACTGATACATCCAACTACTCTCCAAGGTACCTACATCCATCTAGGGAAGCCAAAAGCTTTTCTATTTAGTTGTTCTAAATAAGCAGTTCTTAACGCAGTTAGCGTCAGATTCGCTCCTACAGATTGAGTAAGTATTAAGACAAATCGTTATTAAACTTGCTACTCTGGTGGTTTTGTTGCGAAGCGAATTTGAAGGAATACCTTTCGCTTTTCCTAAATTGTGATTTTGATTAGTACTATATGAAATTTACACGATTTTTTAGGTTTAGCTTAAGTTGCTTCTCGGAACTCAACACTAGAGTGCTCTATCACATAAACGATAAAGCACTGAGTTGTGGTTAGTTTAACCCTTTCTTTGAATAAAGGGTGACTTTGTCAGAAAGTAGCGTTACTTTAATATGCTTGTCTTCGCTTCCCCAAATACAATTGGTATGTAGTGTTTTCTCTTCACAGTTATCAGCAGAGCCAAGAATATTCTCAACTTCAGCTTTGTCCATGCCCACTTCTAGTTTGTTGTAGTTTTCTAAACTTACTTTAGAACAGCCGACTAGGGTAATTAGCGCAGCAGCAGTTAGTAATTTTTTCATAGGGTTGCCCGTCTAATGTTTGTATTTTCTTATTTGAAAGATGACCCCAAGTTTAGGGTGATCTAAGTAATGTATGTCGCCGCTATACACGCGCGTATATTGAGACATACGAGCAGTACGAATATCGTTACCGTCTTCGTACTTTAAATCTAAATCTGTGGTCACGTAAAGGTAATGTCTCACGTGAATTTTAATCAAGCCTTCAAGCTGCCAATGCACATGCTCTTTCGATTCTTCGATATTAAAACGCTTCGATAGTGACGAAAACTGATCGTCATTTTCTATTACACTATAACTGGATGGCGATGCGAACTGTTTGCCAGCAATAACCTCGATATTAGGAGCACGCTTATTACTTTGTTCTGGGAATCGCCAACCAGTGTGCAACAGTGGCTTGAGCCCTTTACGTTTTAGCTCTGCAATCTTGTTGGAAAAATTAAGCTGGGACTCATCCAACAAGTAGATAGAGTCCATGTGTTCTTGTGGCTCAACTTTTGGTGAAAGAGGCAAAGTGCCGAATTTTTCAACATAGTTTGCATCTGGATCGCAAGAGCTGGAGTGCGCGCCCGACGTTAATCCTCGAATAAAATCTTGCTCAGCAAACTGCTCACTGCCTTCCAAGCATAGTTTATAGCCGGTGGTATTAAAACCGTCGAATAATAGTGACTTGATGGTTTTTTTATTGAGCGGTTCAGGTTCAATACTAAAGTCTTCTCGCAAAGAGAAACTAGGCTCTTGCTCAAATGCTATCATTTCTACTTCAAACCAACGGGTGGCATGTGCAGACGCGCTACTTACCAAAGCCGCTAGGATGGCCAGACTTTTTATTGTTTTCATGCTACAGCCTTTTTCTCAAAGTCATCAATCATCGCATTAACCAGTTTTAATCTCTCTTGGCCATTTTTTTCTTCGATCAGGAACTTCAGTTTATTCGCGCCTTCCATTCTATAGGTTGACGGGCTACTTTGTATCAATCCTATGATGAATGTTGGGTTAACTTTTGTATGACTACTGAACTCAAAGAAGCCACCTTTGGGGTTTGCTTCGACCTTGTTAATGCCCAATTGAGTTGCCTTTAGCTTAACAGACTGCACCGCAAAAAGGTTTTTCGCCGCATCTGGAAGCAGTCCAAAACGGTCGATTAATTCGATTTGCAGCTCATCAAGTTCCGCCAGCGACTTAGTGCTTGCGATGCGTTTATACATGCTAAGACGAATATTTACATCATGAATGTAATCGTCCGGTAGCAGTGCTGGGAACTTAAGATCAACCTCACTTTGCTGCTGAAGTAGGTTATCGAGTGTTGGCTCTTTGCCATTTTTTAAGGCTTCAACTGCTTGTTCTAGCATTTCCATATACAGCGTGAAGCCAACGGTTTGAATTTGACCGCTTTGGTCATCTCCCAGTAGCTCACCCGCACCACGGATCTCTAAATCGTGGGTGGCAAGGGCAAAGCCAGCGCCTAAGTCTTCGAGTTGTTCTATGGCTTGTAAGCGCTTGACCGCGTCTTTAGTTAAGGCTTGGCTATTCTTCGTGAGCAGGTATGCGTATGCTTGGTGATGGCTTCGTCCTACACGGCCGCGAAGCTGATGTAATTGTGCCAATCCGAGTTTATCGGCCCTATCCATAATGATGGTATTAGCAGAGGGTATATCGATACCGGTTTCAATAATGGTTGTACATACAAGCACGTTATACTTTTGGTGATAGAATTCACCCATCAAGTGCTCAAGTTCTTTTTCACGCATTTGCCCGTGGGCAGTAGTAACGTTAGCTTCTGGCACGAGTGCCGAGATATCAGCGGTGACCTTATCTATCGTCTCGACGTTATTGTGGAGGAAGTAAACCTGTCCACCGCGCTTTATTTCACGCAGAATTGCTTCGCGAATAAGCTCGTCGTTGCGCTCTCGTACAAAAGTCTTTACCGCTAATCGTTTGGCTGGAGGTGTTGCAATAATAGAGAGATCACGCATACCACTCATCGCCATATTCAGCGTACGCGGGATTGGGGTTGCGGTCAGGGTAAGAATGTCGACATCTGCTCTTAGCTGCTTAATCTTTTCTTTTTGTCTCACACCGAAGCGGTGTTCTTCGTCGACAATCAGCAGACCTAAATCGGCGAACTTGATGTTTTCTTGAATAAGCTTATGGGTGCCTATCACAATATCAATTTTGCCTTCTTCAAGTTTTTGTAACGTCTCTTTTTGTTCTTTCGCTGAGTTAAAGCGCGAAAGCACACCGACTTCAACTGGCAGATCGGCAAAACGGTCTTTAAAGTTCTCAAAGTGTTGTTGGGCAAGTAGCGTAGTTGGCACTAAGACGGCCACTTGTTTGCTATCGTTGACGGCAACAAACGCAGCACGCATGGCCACTTCGGTTTTACCAAAGCCAACATCGCCACAAACAAGTCTGTCCATCGCTAGGCTTGATTGCATGTCCGCAAGTACGGCTGTAATTGCATTGCGTTGATCGTCTGTCTCTTCAAATGGGAAGCTATCGGAAAAGTCTCGATAGGCACTCGCATCTAGCTTAAATGCATAACCCGGTTTACTTTGACGTTTTGCGTATATGTCTAGGAGTTCAGCAGCAACATCTCTGACTTTTTCAGCCGCTTTGCGTTTTGCTTTTTCCCACGCGTCATTACCCAGTTTATGAAGTGGTGCAGAAGCTTCTTCACCTCCAGAGTAACGACTGAGCATATGGAGTGAAGAGACAGGCACATAAAGTTTAGCGTCATTGGCATAGATGATCGTCACAAACTCGGTAGCAATACCCGCTGCATCTATGGTTTCTAGCCCTAAATAGCGACCTACACCATGATCTAAATGAACAATAGGTTGACCTTCTTTTAACTCAGCGAGGTTTCGGATCAGCGCATCTTGCCCTTGCTCGTATTTATGTTTGCGGCGGCGTTTTTGGGAGATTTTAACACCTAACAGTTCTTGCTCGGTGATGATAGACAGCGATTTTTTATCCAGTAGTTTCACACTGGTAGCGAGTGGAGTGACGACCACACCAACATCTGAGTCGCTAGATACAAATTCTGCAATGCGCTTATAAGGCTTAAGCTTTAGCCCTGTTGGTTTTAATAAGGTAAGCAGTGACTCTCGTCGGCCCTCTGATTCAACACTGAATAACACGCGAGACTTTTGTTTTTTCTCAGCAGCGATGTAATCGAGGATTTTTTGATATGGATTAGCTTGTTTATGCTCAATGCGAACATCGTCGATTAATTCAGCTGCGACATTGCTATTGCCCCCTTTGGTCCCCAGCATCGCTTGACTAAGCTTTATTCGAGAGAAGCCGTTAAGGCCTTCAAACAAGGTCTCTATTGGCTGATATAGCTTGGCTGGTGAAAGTAGCGGACGAAGTGGGTCAACCCGGCGACTTTCGTAGCGTTTAGATACGTCTTGCCAAAAGGTTTGCGCCGCAGATTCAATGTCGCCAAAAGGCATAAATACGGTATCTTCAGGCAAATAGTCAAACACCGTCGCTAACGAATCGAAAAAGAGCGGCAAATAATACTCTATACCCGCAGGCCAGTTTCCTTTACTAACCTGCATATAGATGCTGTCTTTTTCACTACTTGCGCCAAACGCTTCACGGTAATTAATTCTAAATCGTTCAATGTCTTCTGCATTGGTTGGGAATTCGTGTGCCGGTAATAAATCGATAGCATCAATCTCATCGTTTGAGCGTTGGCTTTCGATATCAAAATGACGAATTGAGTCTAACTCATCGTCAAAGAAATCTAGTCTAAAGGGGAGTGGGCTACCCATGGGGTATAAATCGATAATGGAGCCTCGAACAGCAAACTCACCATGTTCCATTACCTGCTGAACATGACGATAACCCGCTTGAGTTAAGGTATCACGCAAGCTTTGTGCGTCTACTGTGTCACCTTTTTTTACCTGAAGACTCATGCCGTGGATAAAGCTAGGTGGTGCGGTACGTAGCATAAGGGTTGAAACAGGAATGATGAGTACGGATTGCTTTTCCTGTTTGAGTGTATTTAGCGTCGCAAGACGCTGAGAAATAATATCTTGATGTGGTGAAAAGTGATCATAGGGTAATGTTTCCCAGTCAGGAAACATCATGACTGGCGTATCTTTTAAAAGATACGCCAGTTCATGCTCAAGGCGAAGTGCAGAGGGGGTGTCGGGGGTGACGAGTACAACTAAGTTGTCATGTTGTTGGATGTGCTCACTCAAACACAGTGATAAGCTACTGCCAACCAAATTACCCCACGAAATTTTATCCTTGTTTGATTTTACCCAAGGTAAATTGTTCCATTGCACATTCGCCATTGATTACTCCTATTTATTAATCGCGATAAATTTTGCAAAGATCCTGATAGTGATCGATTCGTCTGTCTCTTAAATACGGCCAGATGCGACGAACGGATTCACTGCGTGCAAGATCAACATCAACAACTGAGATTTCCTCAGCTTCTTCAGATGCATGCAATAACATTTCACCTTGCGGACCGGTAACAAAAGAATTGCCCCAGAATTGAATACCTTCACTTTGACCCGAAGGATCTGATTCATGGCCAACACGGTTAACGCTAATCACAGGTACTCCGTTAGAAACTGCATGTGCACGCTGCGCAATTATCCAAGCATCTCGTTGACGGATTTGCTCTGCTTTGTCATCGCGAGGATCCCAGCCAATTGCCGTTGGGTAAATTAAAAACTCAGCGCCTGCCATCGCCATCAGACGCGCACCTTCTGGGAACCATTGATCCCAACACACCAGTACGCCTAATTTGCCAACAGAAGTCTGAATTGGAGTAAAGCCCATGTCGCCAGGGGTGAAGTAAAACTTTTCATAAAAACCTGGGTCATCGGGAATGTGCATTTTACGGTATTTGCCGGCAATCGTACCGTCAGACTCAAGTACAACAGCGGTGTTGTGATAAAGCCCTGTTGCACGCTTTTCAAATAACGACGCAACGATGACAACATTAAGCTCTTTTGCAAGTGCGCCTAGTGAGTCTGTGCTTGGGCCTGGAATGGTTTCCGCTAAGTCGAAGAGAGCGGTGTCTTCAGTCTGGCAAAAATACAAGCTGCGGTGCAATTCTTGTAGCACGATAAGCTTAGCACCCTGACTAGCGGCTTTTCGGATACCGTCACAGGTTTTCGCAAAGTTATTTACGAGATCTGTAGAGTTACTATGTTGAACAATACCAACTTTGATGTTTTTTTCAGTCATGGTACTTACCTTAAAAAACCTTTTGGTAACTGCATCGTAATACAGTGCAGGCTACCGAATTGATGGATGATTGGTAGGCAGTTAACGCTAATTACCGTTCTTTCTGGGTGGGCAAGAGAGACTTTGTCTAGCGCTTCTTGATCTTTGTCATCGCCATAGATAGGTACTAACACCGTTTTATTCAAGATCAGATAGTTTGCATAGGTGGCAGGTAATCTCTCACCCTCATTATCAAACTTAGCACTAGGCCAAGGTAAACTAATCAAACGGTATGGAGCGCCATTTGGGGTGCGGAATGTGCGTAGCTGCTGTTCCATTTTATTGAGGGCATCATAGTGCTCGTCTAATTTGTCATCGCACTTAACATATACCAAGGTGTTATCCGGTGCAAAACGCACTAAAGTGTCGATATGACTGTCAGTATCATCACCGGCTAAGTATCCATGATCTATCCACAAAAATGACTCAGCACCCAACTCTTTTTGCAACAATAGTTCTAATTCGGTTTTACTTAGATGTGGATTGCGATTTGGGTTCAACAGACACTCTGAAGTGGTCAATAAGACATTGGACTCGTTAATCTCAATACCGCCGCCTTCAAGTACCACGTTGACCTGTTCAAAGGTACAGTTTGGGTTGAGGACCTGTTTGGCAAGCTGCTGATTGATCTTATTGTCTAAATCCGCAGCAAACTTGTTACCCCAACCTGTAAAGGTGAAATCTTTGATACATAGATTTCCTGTACTTGTTTGCGTTGTAAGTGGACCGTGGTCACGGGCCCATGTGTCATTACAAGGCGTAACAACAAAGTGACACTTAGCTAAGCTAACCTCAGCTGTGCTGAGTAAGTTTTCGATATGCTGTTTTAGCGCTTCATTATGCGCCACGATAACGACTTCTTGAACTTGGGTAATATGTTGGCAAAGTGCAACGTACACAGGTTCAACGTCACTGAGAATGTCGCTCCAATCGGTATCAGAATGCGGCCAAGTAAGCATGATTGCGTCTTGTGGTGCCCATTCTGGGAGTAAAGTAAAACTCATTAAATCATCACCATATAATAATAAGCCTATAGTTTATCATTAACCTCAGGTGTGTCAGTAAGTTTTATGAAGATAATTGAGCATTTAAAGAAGGCACCTAATGCGTTAAATGCCTTATTGGTCTTTTTGCTGCTTTAGCTTAAGTTGTCTGGTCTGGGCGTGTAAGCTCGCCCGTACGAGCAACTCTTGATCCGCTTCTCTAATAGCGGTAAAGGCGAGAGTGAATTTACCATCTTGCTTGGCAATGACTTCTGAGTAGCAAAAGATAGCACTGGCTTCATTGCGCAAAAATATTTTAGTTCGCAATGATTGTCCGACCTCATAATCTGCTTCTAACGTTGCGGTCAGGCCGCCACCGCCGTAGCTGTCACAAAATAGATGACTGTCGTCAGATTCTTCAGTTGCGAGAATGTGGCTGATAATTAAATCAATCTTACGTGATTGCGCCTGCAAATAAGCTGCTAACTCATTGGCAATATCACCCAGATTACGAAGTGGTCGCAGGGCATTAAGATCTAACTCATTAATTTCGTTCGCGAGCTTAAATAGCGGCGGAATTGCAGCTTCTAATTGATATTCGTTCTCTGGAACCATATTGTCATCAACCGGATAGAGGTTGATCTGAACCTGTTCAGCTATCTGAAAATACTGTTCAAATAATTCCTGCAAATTCGCTTTCATGTTTTATCTCTTGGCATCGCGCCGCTTTACAACTGTCTCTATAGTAACGGTTTAGTTTACCGATAATCAAACCTTGAATTGCTCTAGTAGTTGTTCTTGGGTTGTTATCTTTTCTACTTGAGACTGCATGGTGGCATCAACGCTCTTAGCTTCGCTATACACCGACTCGGAAATACCACGAATTGATGAGCTACTACTATTCACGTTATTTACAATGTCATTTTGCTCATTCAGCATATCAGCAATACGAGAGTTCAAATCGACAATGTGGCGAATGGCGCTGCGCATATCTTCAAGCGCGGCTTTGGTTTGGTCTGCCTTTTCAACCGTTTTATCGACATAATGTTGGCTTTGCTTCATTACAGTGACCGCGCTTTCTGAACCCGACTGCAGTTGACTTATCATTCCACGGATTTCAGTTGTGGCTTCTTGTGTTCTTTGTGCAAGCGATCTTACTTCGTCTGCAACGACGGCAAAGCCGCGACCAGACTCACCAGCCCTTGCGGCTTCAATGGCTGCATTGAGCGCTAGGAGGTTGGTTTGCTCGGCGATACTGTTGATAACAGATAGTATTTGTTCAATAGCCGTAGACGAGCTTTCTAACTCAGTAACTACGGTCATTGCCGAACTGATTTGACTAGATAGCTCTTGAATTGTTTCCGTTGTTTCTGCAACGATTGTTTCTCCTTGGCGAGCAACTTGATCGGTGGTTTTAATTGCTTCAGCGGCTTCATGGGCAGATTGTGTTACTTGATGCTCAGTTGCAGACATGTGTGTTGTTGCTTCATCAAGGACTTTGATACTCGCTAATTGCTCTTGAATGGAAAGTTTGGCTTTATTTGCGACCTTAGATGTTTGTTGAGCATCGTTTAATACCTCATGGCCTAAACCTTGAATATTCGCTATCAAAGACTGTAAGCTGCTGGTAAAGGCATTAAAATTTTGTGCCAGTGCTGCAAATTCGGGTTCATGCTCGGTATTTAATCGTACGGTTAAGTCTGCATTACCGCGTGCGATAGCAGCCATGGCGGTGTTGATTTCATCAAGTGGCTTTAATAATAAACTAATCACAAAAGAAAGTAGCACAGTCGCGAGTGCCACAGAAATAAAGGCAAATATGACTGCATCTCTTTGCAGTCGTGAAAGTGCAGCAAAAACGGTGTCTTCATCCAGCATCACCCCTAAATACCAATCTAAGCCTTCGACCTCTTTAAACTGCACTAATTTGTCTTCGCCGTTAACTTCAACGTATTGGATATTTTCTGAGATACTTATGTCACCGAGAAATGCACGAGAAGACTTACCATTTAGTTTTACATCAGGGTGTGAGATAGTCGACCCGTCTTTACTCACCATAAAGGCAAAGCCTGCGCCTAGCAGGTTAAACGAGTTAATCATTTCGCCGAGTTTTGCCAAACTAACGTCGTAAAAAATTGCGCCGTTAAATTGGCCTTGTTTAAACACAGGTGTACCAATTGATACCACGATTTCGTTACTTACAGCATCAGCGTAAGGTGCTGTGATAATGAGCTTTCGTGCAGTTTTTGCGTCGGTATACCAAGGCCGCTTTCTCGGATCCCAGTTTGCACCTGGGTTCCATTTTGGATCGCTAGCGACATACTTTCCTGTTTGCTCTTCGCCATAACCTATTAGTAGGAAAGAGGTTGTGAGCTGTGGCTGAGAGAGAATAGGGAAGGCAGCGTCTAAGGTATCAGTGGAAGCTACGAGGTTGGTAGCAAGAGCGGCGAGATCGGTTGCTCCTTTCATTTGCGCAGTGACAGTATTACCAATTCCCTGAATTATTTCATTCACACTTTGTTCGGCTTGCGCTTTGATTGCTGATTGCACCGAAATATATTGAATAACAGATAAGATCAGTAATGCTGCAAGCAGCACAAGCGCAGAGACGGATACGACTTTGTGTTTAAACTTCACGGCCACACTCCAATAAGTTTGATACATTAAACTTATGACATTTAATAAGAAAATGCCAAACCTTCTGCACTGCATTTGAAGCTATTTCAAATTATTGCGTTTATATTAATTATTTATTCATGGCGCAATTCCTATTCTTTAAGACTTAGAAGAGGAGAAAACATCATGTACAAACCAGTTTTAACAGCGATTGCCTCGGCAATGATACTCGCTGCATGCGGTGGCGGTTCAGGTTCTGACTCAAACGACAACAACACCTCACAACCAACTCAAAAAACTACCGTAAGTGTTGGTGTTTCAGATGCTGCTGTGAATAATCTTGCAGAGGTCAACCTTGTTATTCAACGGCTGACATTTAGAGCATCTGGAAAAGAAGATGTGACATTTGATACCTTGGATGCGCAGGGTAATCCAATGAAGATCAATCTGCTTGAGTATACGGGTGATGATATCTATTTGGTTGTAAATGACCAAGAGATCGATGCCGGTGATTATGAGTGGATCAGAGCCGATGTTGTAAACGGTGGTGCGGGGTCTAATTTTGATTTAACCTCTAGCGTGCGTTTTTTAGATGGTAGTCAAGCACCATTAGCCGTAACCCGTAAAGGTAACGATGGTGTAGGTGAAATCCAACTCAATAATTTCTCGCTAAATGAAGGTGAGAATCAAATCGTATTGGAGTTTGACTTGAATAAGGCGCTGTTGAAGCGCACAAATGATGACACCGTTTATCTAAAACCAACAGCTGTCCGTTTGGAAAATCTGTTAACCAGTTTCGAGATTGAGGGTATGGTTAGCGAGTCTGTGAAAAATGCATGTATAGCAGATAACGCAGACCTAGCCCCTCTTGTCGGAGAGTACAAACATGTTGTTTATCTTTATAAAACGGATGTTGCAGTGCCAAGCGACATCAGTGATGAAGATTCAGCGCCAGTAGCAACCGCAAACTTAGATGCTGAGAGTGAATATGAGATAGCATTTATTGGTTCTGGAGACTACAAACTAGGGTATTCGTGCTTAGGTCATTTAGATGATGCCGAAACGATAGATGCAGATTTTAGTTTGTATCAAACAAAAGACGTTACGTTGACGCAAGATACCGAAGTGAATTTTGAGACAAACTAACAGCAAACAAAAAGGGCTTCAAGTGAAGCCCTTTTTACTACTTAAAATTCAAAATTAAGCATTTTCTAGTGCAGCGCGTGGGTCAACATATTCCATGTTGAAGCCTTCTGCCACTTCTTTACACGTTACTTGACCTTTCAGAACGTTTAGGCCGTCCATAAAGTGTTTGTCATTAAGTAGCGCTTGTTTGTAGCCTAAGTTTGCAAGCTTGATGATGTACGGAAGCGTTGCATTGTTAAGTGCAAACGTTGAAGTACGAGGTACAGCACCAGGCATGTTAGCTACACAGTAGTGAACTACGTCATCAACAATGTATGTTGGATCTGCGTGTGTAGTCGCTTTAGAAGTAGCAATACAGCCGCCTTGGTCGATTGCAACGTCAACAATAGCAGCACCTGGCTTCATCGCTTTGATGTGCTCTGCAGTTACAAGCTTAGGAGCCGCTGCACCTGGAATTAGTACGCCACCGATCACAAGATCTGCTTCTAGTACGTGTTTTTCAAGTGCATCAGCAGTTGAGTAGATAACTTTAGCTTGGCTACCAAACTGTGCATTTAAAGAACGTAGAACATCGATGTTACGGTCAAGAATAGTAACGTCTGCGCCTAGACCTACAGCCATTTGCGCTGCGTTACGACCAACCATACCACCGCCGATCACAACGACTTTAGCTGGTTCAACGCCCGGTACGCCACCTAGCAGCATACCACGGCCTTCACGCGACTTTTCAAGCGCTTGCGCACCAGCTTGAATTGACATACGACCAGCAACTTCTGACATTGGCGCTAGCAATGGAAGACCACCACGCGTATCAGTTACCGTTTCGTATGCAATACAGATAGCACCGCTCTTGATTAGATCTTCTGTTTGTGGAAGGTCTGGTGCTAGGTGAAGGTAAGTAAATAGGATTTGGTCTTCACGTAACATGGCGCGCTCAACAGCTTGAGGCTCTTTTACTTTAACAATCATATCAGCAGTAGCAAAAACGTCTGCTGCAGTGTCTAAAACTTTAGCACCAACTTGAACATAATCTTCGTCAGTAAAACCAATGCCGATACCAGCATTTGTTTCAACAACGACTTCGTGACCGTGATTGATTAGTTCACGAACGCTCGCAGGAACCATACCTACGCGGTATTCGTGGTTTTTTATCTCTTTAGGTACACCAATAATCATAATATTCGCCTCAAAATAAGAACGGGGTAAAATTTTTGACTATTATATTTACCTATAGCCAGTGTGTCTCACTGTTTTAATATTTTAATGTAGTGATATACTCTGAATTAATGAGTCATTCAGGATAAAAAACTACACTATGTATCAACAACTAGACAGAATCGACAGAAAGATTTTAGTAGAACTTCAGAAAGATGGCAGAATTTCAAACGTAGAATTAGCCAAACGCATAGGATTGAGCGCTACGCCTTGCTTGGAGCGCGTTAAAAAGCTGGAACGGGAAGGATTTATTCGGGGTTATAAAGCCGTAGTCGATCCTGCTAAGCTTGGACAGGGACTTTTAGTGTTTGTTGAAGTTACAGTGAATAAAAACTCGCCTGATGTATTCGATAGATTTAATCAAGCAGTAAAGCAGCATGACGAAATTATTGAATGTCATCTTGTGTCCGGTAGTTTCGACTATCTATTGAAAACACGAGTGACTGACATGTCAGAATATCGAGGAGTATTAGGAGAAATTTTACTTAAACTGCCAAGTATCAGTGAAAGTCGCACTTTTGTGGTCATGGAAGAAGTAAAAGGAGAAGAAGGAGAAGTAATAAAACCTTGTGCACCTTGAGGTATTTCTTGGTAAGGTGTAAGTATATACAGCAATACTAACGCAAATCACTAATTTGCTGACGTTTTGGGCTTACATAGTCCAGAAAAGAAACAGAAAAAAGGTTTAATTACAATGCGCTTAAATGGTGTGCAACGCCTCTTAGAGACAGGTTTGATTGTAAGCACGGCTGCAGCAATATTTATGTTGTGTGCGTTGATAAGTTTCGACCCAGCAGACCCTGCTTGGACTCAATCCGGTGAGTACGTAAAAGTAAACAATATAACGGGTGCTGCCGGAGCTTGGCTGGCAGACATTATGCTGCTGAGTTTCGGGTGGCTGGCGTTTTTGATCCCAGCGGCGCTGCAGTTTCTTGGTTATCTGCTATTTAAAAAGCCGCATAAGCTACTGCAACTCGATTACACCACGCTAGGTTTACGCCTTATTGGCGCAACATTGTTTATCACCTCAGCGAGTGCAATCAGCAGTATCAACTTTGATGATATCTATAATTTCTCATCTGGTGGGGTAGTAGGGGATGTGGTTGCAGGGGCCATGATGCCCGCCTTTAACTTTACCGGTACTTCTATACTGTTACTATGCTTTTTCTTTGCAGGAATGACGCTACTTACCGGTGTGTCTTGGGTTGAATTTGTTGATTATTTGGGTGAAAAGGTACTCGCCGGCTTTAGATGGTTACGCGATAGACTGACAGCAGAGCGCAATATAGAGCAAACGCAGTCAGTTTCACAGAAACCTGAGGTCGCTGGCACCAAAGCGGATAGAGTAGACAGTGAGACACCAATAATAGCTACCGAGAAAAAAAATGATTATGAGCAGGCTCTCCAGCAGCAAACCGATACTGAAACTGATATTGACTTCGATGCTGAAGAAGAACCTAGTGGACTTGGTAAATTAAAAGATAAATTGTTCCGCAAAACGAACACTGAATCTACACCTCAAACTTCGTCTGCACAGCACACTGATCTACAAGAGAAGAAAGAACCGTCGGTGTTCGATGAGCTAGATGATATCCTTGAGCAAGAAATCAACTTTTCAGCGATAGAGGATGAGCCACTGGATACTGTCGCGGCATTAAATGCCTTGGATGAAGCACCTGTGCACGAAACCAAAGTGGTTTCTCCTGCAAGGCCACTTAAGCCTAAAGCACCTGAAAAGGCGGCCAATGGTTATCAGCCTCCACCAAGCGCAAAAGAGCAATTTGAAGCGCTTCTAGAGGCTCAGCCACCTGCAGAACCATTGCCTTCATTAGATTTGTTGGATAGGCCGGACAAGGCTAAGAATCCAATTTCGCAAGAAGAGTTAGATCAGGTTTCGCGGTTAGTTGAAACTAAACTATTAGACTTCAATGTCCAAGCACAGGTAGTTGGTGTGTATCCAGGCCCTGTCGTTACGCGCTTTGAGTTAGATCTCGCGCCGGGCATTAAAGTTGCTAAGATCACCGGTCTGGCAAAAGACTTAGCGCGTTCATTATCTGCAGTCTCAGTGCGCGTAGTTGAGGTTATCCCAGGCAAGACGTATGTGGGTTTAGAGTTGCCTAACAAACACCGCGAAATCGTACGTTTGTCCGAAGTGATAGATGCCCCTAAGTTTGAACAAAATCCATCTCCTTTGACTATGGTGCTTGGTAAAGATATCGCAGGCCAGCCGGTTGTTGCTGATTTAGCCAAAATGCCGCACCTGCTGGTGGCCGGTACAACCGGCTCTGGTAAGTCAGTGGGCGTTAATGTCATGATCCTTAGCTTGTTATATAAGTCGCCGCCAGAAGATGTGCGAATGATCATGATAGACCCGAAAATGCTTGAGCTTTCAGTCTACGAAGGTATCCCACATTTATTATGTGAAGTGGTTACTGATATGAAAGAGGCTGCAAACGCGCTACGCTGGTGTGTGGGGGAAATGGAACGCCGTTACAAGCTGATGTCGGCACTCGGTGTCCGTAACCTTAAAGGTTACAATCAAAAGATTAAAGACGCCAAAGAAGCGGGTCATCCAATCTTAGATCCACTCTTTAAAGATACAGACGGTATGGCGGATGAACCACAAGAGCTAGATAAATTACCGAGTATCGTGGTCGTTATAGACGAATTTGCCGACATGATGATGATTGTTGGTAAAAAAGTAGAAGAGTTAATAGCACGTATTGCACAAAAAGCGCGAGCGGCCGGCATACATTTAGTGCTGGCAACACAGCGTCCATCAGTGGATGTCATTACGGGTTTGATCAAAGCGAATATACCAACGCGAATGGCGTTCCAAGTATCAAGTAAGATTGATTCACGTACAATCTTAGACCAGCAAGGTGCAGAAAACCTGTTGGGTATGGGTGACATGCTCTATCTGCCGCCAGGAACGAGTGTTCCGGTTCGTGTGCATGGCGCGTTTGTTGACGATCATGAAGTACATGCGGTAGTGAGTGACTGGAAAGCAAGAGGCAAACCAAACTACGTAGAAGAAATTCTATGCGGTGAAGCAACCGAGGATATTTTACTACCAGGCGAAGCACCGGAAGGTGGGGATGAAGAGTCTGACCCACTTTATGATGAAGCCGTTGGGTTTGTTATTGAAACAGGCAAAGTGTCTGTTTCGAGTGTACAACGTAAGTTAAGAGTTGGTTATAACCGTGCCGCTCGATTAGTTGAGCAAATGGAAATGTCGGGAGTGGTAAGTGCTCCTGGTCATAATGGTGCACGAGATGTATTGGTAAAAGGTGGAGCCAATTAATGAAAAAATTTAAGCAAATTGCGTTGCTAACGGTATTATCAAACCTCCTTATTCGGCCTGTGTGGGCTGATGAGGCAGCGATGCAAAGTCTAAAAGGAAGACTGGCTGAATTAACCAGTTTTCAAGGTAAGTTTGAGCAAATCGTTAAAGATCAAGAAGGCAATGAGTTGCAAACCGGCGAAGGGGCGATAACCTTAGCGCAACCACTAAAAATCCGTTGGCAACAAGAGATGCCGGATGACACTTTATTTGTATCAAGCGGAGCAACAACCTATTACTACGATACGTTTGCTGAGCAAGTGACCATCCTAGATACGACTAAACTTATTGATACTACGCCATTTGTGCTACTTACGACACAAGAGGACAGTCAATGGCTGAAGTACAACGTAGCACTTAACGGTCAAGAATATCTAATCACGCCAAAAAACAAAGTAGACTCGCAGGTTGAGCAATTAACACTGCGTTTTGATGACAAAAACGATGGTTTAGCACTATTGAAAGTGAACGATATTTCAGGTCAAGTCTCTACGTTTAGCTTTAAGGAAAGCAAAGTCAATGCGCCAATAAAAGAGAGTTTGTTTGAGTTTACAATTCCACAAGGAGTGGTCGTAGACGACCAAAGAGGCAGTGACTAGTTTAGGGTTTGATTTTACACCAGATGTACGACCGTTGGCCGCAAGAATGCGGCCAACCTCGTTAGAGCATTATGTTGGGCAGAGTCATATTTTGTCCAAAGGCTCTGTACTTTATCGTGCGATTGAATCTGGACGCTGTCATAGCCTGATCCTTTGGGGGCCACCCGGAGTGGGTAAAACCACCCTTGCTGAGATCATTGCCAACTATGCGGATGCAGAGCTTATCAAGCTTTCCGCTGTCAGTGCAGGAATTAAAGAGGTTCGTGAAGCGGTCGTCGATGCTAAAAACCGATTAGCTCAATTTGGTAGACGTACGCTGTTATTTGTTGATGAAGTACATCGCTTTAACAAATCCCAGCAAGACGGATTTTTACCTCACATTGAAGATGGCACCTTTATTTTTATTGGCGCGACCACTGAAAACCCTTCTTTTGCACTGAATAACGCGATCTTGTCCCGCGCGCGTGTTTATACCTTACAATCGCTTGTAGAGGACGAACTAGGTCAAGTACTTAAAGACGCGTTGTCACGAGATGAACAGCTGTCGAAATTAGCCATCACCATTGATGACAGCGCACTTAAACTCATTGCCAAAGCCGCTTCGGGAGATGCGAGAAAGGCGCTTAATCTACTGGAGCAGGCGGTTGACTTAAGTTTTGAGCCAAATTCAAACACTCATTTGGTGAATGAACTTGTACTAAAACAAGTGTTGCCCAGCCAATTATCAAGTTATGATAATAAGGGCGACTTATATTATGACCTAATCTCAGCGTTTCATAAGTCAGTTCGCGGCAGCGCACCAGATGCAGCGCTCTATTGGTATTGCAAGATATTAGCAGGCGGAGGCGATCCGCTCTATGTTGCAAGGCGATTGCTTGCGATCGCCACGGAAGATATCGGCAATGCAGACCCAAGAGCGATGCAAGTTGCGTTAAATGCTTGGGATATATTTCATCGTGTTGGGCCAAGCGAAGGAGAGCGTGCGATAGCACAGGCAACGCTTTATCTCGCGAGTGCGCCAAAAAGTAATGCGGTCTACATGGCGTTCAATCAAGCTAAACGCGATGCCGCAAGTGATCCGAATTACCCCGTACCTGAACATCTCAGAAATGCACCGACAAAACTAATGAAAGAGCTCGGTTTTGGCGAAGAATACCGTTATGCACATAATGAACCTGGCGCCTTTGCCGCCGGAGAAAATTACTTTCCAGAAGCCATTCAAGAGCGACAATACTATCATCCGACAGATCGGGGACTTGAGAAACAAATAGCCGACAAGCTCAACTATCTACAGACGCAAAATGCGCAAAGTAGCACCAAGAGGTACAAGTAGCGATGCTAATAAATTATCTCACAATTGCGCTAGGTGGAGCGTTTGGTGCAATGTTACGCTTTTTTATCAGCGATATGTCGATAAAACTCTTAGGTAAGGGATTCCCTTTTGGGACGTTGATCGTTAATATTCTTGGTTCATTATTGATGGGTGTGCTTTACGGTTTAATTGAAAAAGAAGTTATTTCAGTTTCTCCATCTAAAACGTTGATAGGTATTGGCTTTTTAGGTGCGCTGACTACTTTTTCTACATTCTCAATGGATTCCTTGTTGTTACTTCAACAAGGGCAATATGTGAAAATGGCGTTTAACGTCACATTAAACGTGGTGGCGTGTATCTTTATGACCTGGGTTGGTCTTTGCCTCATCATGCAAAAAGGTTAAAAAAACAATGTTAGATTCTAAATACTTTCGTCAAGACATCGAGGAAGCCGCTGCGCGTTTGAAAAAGCGTGGTTTTGAACTCGATGTTGCTAAGATCACCGAATTAGAAGAAAAGCGCAAAGCGCTACAAACCAAAACTCAGGAATTACAGAGTGAGCGTAACAGTTCCTCCAAAGCGATTGGTCAAGCTAAAGCGAAAGGGGAAGACGTTCAACCTTTACTAGATGCTGTTGCAAACTTGGGCGACCAATTAAGTGCAGCGAAAGAAGAGCAGGATAAAATTCTTGCTGAACTTAATGACTACGCAATGTCGTTGCCAAATCTCCCTGCTGAAGAGGTACCTGCAGGTGCTGATGAGTCTGAGAATGTTGAAATAAGCACTTGGGGTGAGCCAAAGCAATTTGACTTTGAAGTTAAAGATCATGTTGACCTTGGTGAAGCGCTTGATAAGGGCCTCGATTTCGAAACTGGTGTTAAGCTAAGTGGTTCTCGCTTTACAGTGATGCGCGGTGGCGTAGCACGTATGCATAGAGCACTTGTACAACTGATGCTGAATACCCACACTGAGCAAAATGGTTATACAGAAATGTATGTACCATATCTTGTGAATAAAGCGAGCTTGTTTGGCACGGGTCAGCTTCCTAAGTTTGCAGAAGATTTATTCCACACAGAAGCATTATCTGAAGACCAAGATGGCTTTAGTTTAATTCCGACGGCAGAAGTACCGTTAACTAACTGCGCTCGCGATGTTATTTATGACGAAAAAGAGCTGCCAATTAAGATGACGGCGCATACGCCTTGTTTTAGAAGCGAAGCAGGTAGCTATGGACGTGATACACGCGGACTTATTCGTCAACACCAGTTTGATAAAGTTGAACTTGTCCAACTGGTTAAACCTGAAGATTCCATGGCTGCGCTTGAAGAGTTAACGGGCCATGCTGAGCAAATTTTACAAGCACTTGGTTTACCTTACAGAAAAGTGGTGCTTTGTACTGGAGACATGGGTTTCGGTGCGACGAAAACGTACGATTTGGAAGTTTGGTTACCAGCACAAAATACCTACAGAGAAATCTCTTCTTGTTCAAACATGTGGGATTTCCAAGCGCGCCGTATGCAAGCGCGTTTCCGTCGTAGTGGTGAGAAGAAGCCAGAACTACTTCATACTCTTAATGGTTCTGGTTTAGCGGTAGGTCGTACTCTAGTTGCGATTTTAGAAAACTACCAGCAGGCAGATGGATCAATTATTGTGCCTGATGCACTAAAACCATATATGGGTGGTGTAGAGGTTATTAAAGCAAGCTAAGATAGTACTGCTTAATTGAGCTTTGCTCGATTTAAAAACTCAAGTTATTGAAAAGAGGTTGGATTCGTCCAGCCTCTTTTTATTACTATATTATGAATGTTTTTTACAGAGAAAAATAGAAAAACAAGATCGTCAACCAACAATTTAAGTCTTGAATATCTAGGTATCTATATAAAACTAAAATAAATATGCTTTTTGTGCTCAGCTGTACAAGAATTACATTTCTGATCATTGCATGACTCGCTGAGATGTGATTTATTGAAGGTATGGGTTTGGCCAAATCTCATCGGTAAGTAGCACATCTGTATGAAATACGATGTCGCTCGTGTTTAACTTTTCTCAATAAAATCTTTAATTTAAATTGTTAGTACGAATTGTCATTATATCGCAAGTCAATATCTTCGTTTTGAATGACGTTCGCTCAAGTTTGAACTACACAGTATTAGAAACGCTAATGCTGATCGAGAAAAAGGTGAGGATATTACCTATGAAGAGACAGAAAAGAGACCGTTTAGAAAGAGCACATTCACAAGGATTTAAGGCAGGATTAGCCGGTCGGTCGAAAGAAAATTGTCCCTATCAACAAGTAGAACACAGATCAGAATGGTTAGGCGGATGGCGAGAAGCGATGGATAATCGCAACATCTTTAAAACCTGATACCGAATTTTAGGAGAACAAAGCCCCAGATGGGGCTTTGTGTGTTTTTAAAGCTATAAAACGATAACAGCGAAAAAGTTAAAATGCGCTGGTATCTTGGAAAAGACCTACTTTCAAATCTTTTGCTTCATAAATCACGCGACCATCAACTTCGACGATACCATCCGCTAGACCCATAAATAGCTTACGTTTGATAACGCGCTTCATTTCAATGCGATAAGTTACCTTTTTAGCAGTCGGTAAGATTTGACCTGTAAACTTCACTTCGCCCACACCGAGTGCACGACCAAGACCTGGACCACCAGACCAACCAAGGAAGAAGCCTACCAATTGCCACATCGCATCCAAACCTAAACAACCAGGCATTACTGGATCACCTTTAAAGTGGCAGTCGAAGAACCACAGATCAGGGTTGATGTCGAGTTCAGCAATAATTTGACCTTTACCATGCTCACCACCGTCATCATTAATTTGAACGATGCGATCCATCATTAGCATGTTGTCGCTAGGTAGGCGGCAGTTGCCTTCACCAAACATTTCTCCGCGACCACATAAAATAAGTTCTTCTTTTGTATAGCTGTTCTTCGGTTCCATAAATCTTCTTCTTAACTTGCAAATTGACGCTACTTTAGCGTACAGATGTACGCTAAACAACTCCGAACAGTTAAAAAGCGTACGGAGACTTGTAAATTTTGCGCTAAAGATATGTCTATTTGATTAAATTTCAAAAAATTGAAGAGATTAAATGCAAATCAGTTCCAATTAGGGGCGATTTATAATGTGAAAATCATTATAATCGGGGATGATTTTTTAGCAGGCTATTTTGGGTGTTCTATGATCCTTTTTGTTGACTCTTTGACCGTAATTGATTTTTCGTACCTCTGCCCACGTCGTGGTGCGGTAGGTGAAAGTTGGATCACCGATATTGTGCTGCATGGTGAGTTAAACGAAGAGTCTATGGTGTTAGACTTTGCAAAAGTTAAAAAGCAAATCAAACGTATTATCGACGAAAAGCTGGACCACAAATTAGCGGTGCCCAGTGCACTTGCGTGTAATGCAAAACACAGTGAAGGCCGATTTGAATTTGATATGCAATTTGATGGAAATCACTTAGCCATGAATGCACCAGAAGAAGCGGTGTGTGTAGTGGAAGGGGATGAAATCAATGAAGCCAATGCAATCGCTTACCTTAAGTCTGTTATTATGCCGCATATGCCTGAAAACGTGAAAGATTTAGATATAACACTGCGTCCAGAGGCCGCAACTGGCTTCTATTATCACTATAGCCATGGCTTAAAGAAACACGATGGCAACTGTCAGCGTATTATTCATGGTCATCGTTCACTGATTGGTGTAAAGCTCAACGATATCAGCATGCCTAGATTACAAAAACAATGGGCGGATAAATGGCAGGATATTTATCTTGGCAGTGAAGAAGACTTGATTGATCCTAGTTTGCTTCAGTACGTAACCGCGCATGATAAAGATTATGCGTTCGCATATACCTCGTCGCAGGGATATTTTGAGTTGGCGATCAGCAAATCACGTTGCGATATATTACCTTGTGATACAACAGTTGAATGTATTGCGGAGTATCTTGCTGGCCAAATAAAGCTGCAAAACCCACATGATAAGGTTGAAGTAAGAGCATACGAAGGGGTTGGAAAAGGAGCGATTGCGTATGCTTAAACGTGCAATTGTCATATTGCTTGCGAGCACCACTTTATTTGCTGAGGCGCTTGAATTAAAAGGTAACCTGACACAAGGTGGCATGGTCGTCGGCAAGCTTGAAAATGCAACTGAGATAAAGCTAAACGAAACAGAATTAAAGCGCTCTAAAGATGGCTATTTCGTGTTTGGTTTTGGTCGTGATGCTGAACTTAACCACATCTTGAGTTGGCAATCTGATGATGGCCAAAAGCATCGCCAAGCGATAGTGATCACGAAACGAGATTACGATATAGACAAGATCACGGGGGTGGCGAAAAAGTATGTTTCGCCACCAGAGTCGGTGCTAAAACGCATACGTGAAGAAGCACAAGCTGTGTCAAAAGCAAGACAAGGCAATTCGGATTTATTATTCTTTAAAGACCCTGTTTTCAGACCTGCGAAGGGCCGTATTTCAGGTGTTTATGGTAGCCAAAGGTATTTTAATGGTGAGCCAAAACGACCACATTTTGGATTGGATATCGCAAATAAAACGGGTGAGCCGGTCTTAGCGCCGGTATCGGGTAAAGTGGTGTTTGCAAATCCAGATCTTTATTACAGTGGCGGCACTTTGATTATCGATCACGGTCACGGCATTACCTCTACGTATATCCACCTTAGTAAACTGGATGTTAAGGTTGGCGATACGGTAAAAACAGGCGATAAAATCGCTGAAATTGGCGCGACGGGCAGGGTAACTGGCCCGCATTTGGATTGGCGCTTTAATTGGTTCGGGGAACGACTCGATCCAGCTCTACTTATGAAAGATACACTAGCGGATAAAGCAGTAAAAAAATGACAGACGAACAAAGACAAGCCATTGTTGAGCAACGCATCAAAAGCTCAATCACACATGTAACAAAGACCGTTTTCCCAGGCCGAACAAACCACCATAACACTTTATTTGGTGGTGACGCACTGGCTTGGATGGACGAAGTTGCCTTTATTGCTGCAACGCGTTTTTGCCGCAAACCTTTGGTGACTATCTCTTCAGACAGAGTTGATTTCAAAGAGGCAATTCCTGCAGGTACTTTCGCAGAATTAGTATCGAAGGTAGTGCATGTTGGTAATACCAGCTTAAAGGTTGATGTTGAAATCTATCTTGAAAGAATGCACAAAGATGATAAACACTTAGCAATTACAGGTAGTTTTACCTTTGTTGCCGTGGATGACAATCATAGGCCAACTCCTGTTGTTTGTGACAAAATGCTAAACGGCTTTGATAGCTAGTTTTTCGCTAAGATTTTATTTTTAAAATCTCTAAAGCAAATATAGGGCTAAGCCCTATATTTTACCGACCCATAAGAACACATCATACAAAATTGTAAAATTGCTACTCGTCAAGAACCGCTAAAACTCATTTACGATAATTAATCGAGCCATTATTTGTTATTTCTAAGTTGAATCTCTTTCGTTCAGAGGACAAATGAGTCATTTTTTACTCATAATTTTTTGACAGTCAAAAAGCCAAAGACCATACTTTTTACCAATATAGTGAAATAGGAGTGGTGCTCATGGCAATTCCAGTAACCGTTGCAGACGATTCTATGATGTCGAGAAAGGCTGTGCTTAGGGCAATACCTGAAGACTGGGATGTCGAAGTCAGTGAGGCAAAAAATGGCAAAGAAGCATTGGTGATGGTTGAGCAGGGCAAAGCAGAGGTGTTATTTTTGGATCTAACTATGCCAGAAATGGATGGTTTTGAAGTTCTTACGCATCTACACGAACACCATGCAAAAACCGTGGTAATCGTTATTTCCGCCGATATTCAGCCCGAAGCGAAGAAGTTGGTAGATAAACTCGGCGCATTTCGCTTTTTGCAAAAGCCATTACAAAAAGAAGAGTTACATAACACGCTACAAGAGCTAGGTTTATTATGAACATGCCACTCAGTGAAGAGCAAAGGGACGGCTTGCAAGAGCTAATGAATATATCCATGGGCCAAGCAGCGAACTCTTTAGCTCGATTAATTGAAACGAAAATTAGTTTATCTATCCCTGAAATTACTTCGGTCAGCCCAAATCAACTCAATGAGATCTGTAATACCGCACATGTTTACAGAACGAGGCAGTCATTTTTAGGGGAAATTAAAGGTGAAGTCATTAATCTATTGTCACCGCAAGGCTTACAAGAAATAGCCGAACTTATGGACTACGATAGTCCACTGGATGACTCTGATCTTAATGAAGTCTTATTAGATTTATCTAATATCTTGGCTGGTGCATGTTTAAACGGCTTTTCTAGTCAGTTAGAGCTTAAAACCTCATTGACTATGCCGACTATTTACAAACATCAACTATCCGACGACATTGCCGAGTGGAAAACCACATTGGTGATGAAAATTGCATTTATAATCGAGTCTATTGCTTTTGATTCGAGAGTGATTATTTGTTTGGATGAGAAATCCATTAAAACTGTGATCCAAAAACTCAATGCCATGCTTGGAATAGAGGACTGACTGTGTTTAACGAATTGCAGCGTTATATTCCGGTTGGAATTTGTGTACTCGACCAATCACATACGGTGGTTTTTGCGAATGAATTTTTGAAAAACCGACTACCGGATAACACTCACAAAAATATTGAGGGCATGTCTATCGATGAGGTATTTCCTGAAGCTGCAAAAATCATTAAGCGGAAATTGAAGAGTGTTTTTGCTTTAAAAGCAGCAAGTTTTAGCTACTGGGAGCATCGTCCTCATGTTTTTGAACTAAGCAGCAGTCGTCCTGTTACTGGTGATGAAACTTCAATGTATCAGAATATTCAATATGTGCCGATTTTTGAGCATTCTGAAGAAGTGAAAAAGGTATGCGTGATCATACAAGATGTGACGGAGCTTGCGAGCTATTATCAAGAGCAAAAACGTCTAACCGAAGCATTAGAGATAGAAAAGCAGGAGTTAAAAACACTCAACCTTAAGTTGGAAGCTGCACAAAACCAATTACTACAGTCTGAGAAAATGGCAGCAATTGGCCAACTAGCCGCTGGCGTGGCGCATGAAATCAACAATCCAATTGGTTTTGTGAATTCCAATATTCAAAGTTTAGAAGGCCAGGCTAGCGGACTGTTTGCGATGCTCGATTTTTATGAATCGAATTTTAGTACACTTGCCGACAGTGATTTAGCACAGCAGGAGCAGCAGCTCCAAAGTCAGCATAGTATCGACTTTTTAAAGGAGGATGTGCCTGAATTACTGCAAGAGTGCTTAGAAGGGCTGGACCGAGTCTCTAAGATAGTTGAGAGTTTAAAATCCTTTTCTCATGTTGATAACCAGGAGTGGCAAGAGGCAGATCTCATTAAAGGGATTGAAAGTACGCTGAAAATAGCCAACAACTCAATTAAGTACCATGCGGTTATCAACAAAACTTACTCTCTCGATGATGAAGTGTTGCTATATTGTCAGCCAATGCAGATTAATCAGGTATTTTTAAACTTAATTATCAATGCAGCGCAGTCAATAGCGTCAAGCGGTACGGTAACTATCTCTATCGAAGATAAACAAAACGAGGTGGTTATTGCCATCCAAGACACTGGCAAAGGGATCCCTGCAGAGGACATCAATAAAATTTTTAATCCATTTTTTACCACCAAACCTGTTGGTCAAGGCACTGGCCTTGGGCTGTCTCTATCATATAGCATCGTCGCCAAGCACAAGGGTCGCATTCAAGTTGACTCACAAGTCGGTGTCGGCACAACGTTTACGGTATCCTTTCCTAAGCTCAGCGAAGCAGATTTCTCCGACGAATTTACGGATAATTAATCAATCAAACCCAGTTCATAATAAAATTAGCCTTCATTAGGTTAGCGTTTCTTTGCAATTCATGTACTCCCTTATTGTTTTTGTTCTGATTATCCAGTTCTCAATCAGTTGGCTTTAGCTTTCTGACGCTTTCATCATCATAAAATCCAATGCAAAACCGTCACAGCGACAATGCTAAATACTGAAAAATAATTTATAACTAGCTGTTTTTAAGTTTATTTTTACCACTCAAAAATAGATAAAATAAATTGTTGCTCAAATTTTGACAGATAAGAAATATGAGACTAAAGTAACATATAAGACAAATGAGACGGGGCGAAAAATGCAAGCGATCACAGAAAACACACAGTCATTGCAATATCTCACTTTTCAGTCAAGACAGGATTGCTATGCAATTGAGATCCTGTCAATAAAGGAGATTATTGAATTGGGCTCCGTGACAAAAGTCCCTTTGATGCCTGAGTTTATTAAAGGAGTGATTAATTTAAGAGGCTCAGTCGTACCCGTTATCGATCTGTCAGCTCGGCTTTGTGGAGAAGTAATAGAAGTTGGCAGACGAACCTGCATTATCATTTGTGAATTCAGTATTTCTGACAACCTCATTGAGATGGGTGTCATTGTTGACGGCGTTAATGAAGTCATAGAAGTTGACGCAAAAGATCTAACCAACTCACCTCAGTTTGGCGCGCAAATCAGAGCCGACTTCATTGCTTCCATGGTAAGACGCGGAGATGAGCTACTCATCGCGCTAGACCTTGAAAAAGTTCTCTCAGTTGAAGAGATGGCTGAGCTGATAGAGTTAAGCGAGCGTGGTAGTCATCTTGGGGAGTCAGCATAATGCAGATACTTCCAATTAATGAGCTAAAGGCAATCTACAAGTACTACATTAGCGCTGCGGTGTTGCTCAGCCTAGTATTGTCTCTCACGCTATTACTCAGTGTTCGCGTTGATATTTTGTCGCTATCTTCTGTGCTCATCACCAGTGCACTCTTAGCGGTAACGTTAAGGCAGCGTCATTTAACTGCAAAAGTCATTCTTGATTGTGAGGCATTTGCTAGTTATTCGAGTGAGATGCAAGAGCATTGCGAGGTGGAGCAGCACAATACAGAATCTGTTGCCGCGATTTTAGAAACCGTTATTAATCAGGTCTACAGTATTAAAACCTTGGGTAATGACTCGGTTTCTGGGCTGACCTTGCAGTTTTCAGAGCTAAGGCAGGCACTAAATAACACGATCGAATCGGCACGAGGTTCTGTAGAAAATTTTGGTGATGATGAACACTGTTTTGCCAAACACAGTCAAGAAGAACTCAATGAAGTCCTGCATAGTTTGCGCGTGGCTCTCGGTTCAAAACTCGAGGTCGTCAATTCCAATCAAGCTGTAAGTCATGCTGCCAAAGAACTAACTGAGCAAACCAAATCCATTCAAAAAATATCAAAAGAGATCACGTTATTGTCACTCAACGCATCAATTGAAGCTGCAAGAGCGGGGGAAGCCGGTCGGGGGTTTGCCGTGGTAGCGGAAAGGGTGCGTGAGCTTTCGGATATTACCTCAGAAGCTGCAGAGCTTATTATTGAAAAGATGAACGGCTTAACCAATGCCGTTGCTGACAATACTGAAAAGCTCACCGAATCACAGGCACAAGACGTTACGCTTATGGATGACGCTGAATTACATATCCGAAAAGTGCTCAATGAGATGGCGACGGTCGCTAATGAGCTGACGCAATCGGTACATGGATTAGATAATACCGCAAGCAAGATAAAAGCGAACGTCGACGACGCGATAACCGATTTTCAATTTCAAGATAGAGTGAGCCAAAAGCTAGAGCACATTTGCAAAGGGCTTACTTCATTAGTCTCACTATACAGGACCGAAGGTGAGCTAGGCGAGGACGGGTTGGCTGCATTACAGCAAGAAATGTTCAACTCTTACACCATGAAAGAAGAAAGGGAATGTCATGTTTCAACCACTGAAAATACGTCTCAACACGACCATGTTGAAGACGAAGTAACATTTTTCTAGGAGGTCTTATGACTAAGAAAATTATGATAGTAGATGATTCGGCTTCAATTCGTCAGGTGGCAAAAATGACACTACTCGCTGAAGGTTATGAAGTCATTGATGCCTGTGATGGTCTCGACGCAATCAACAAACTAGATGACGGCAAAATCAACCTGATCATTAGTGATTTGAATATGCCAAACATGGACGGGCTGAGCTTGTTGAAGAAAGTGAAAGAAATGGGCCAATATCGCTTTACGCCTTTTTTGATGCTAACCACAGAATCGGGCTCGGATTTCGTGAGTCAAGGCAAGCAAGCGGGAGCAAAGGCTTGGATGATAAAGCCGTTTAAACCCGAAAAGCTGATTAATACCGTTTCACGTATTTTGGCGTAGGAGCATAAATATGAGCAACTTAACCATTGTGCTGCCAGAAGTATTGACCATTTATGAAGTGAGCAAAGTGGCAGCAAAATGGCAGCTCATGTTAAGCGATGACACGACGGCGATAGCAATTGACCTTAGCGAGCTGTTGGAGGTGGACGCTGCAGGCTTTCAATTAGTTGTAGCACTCGCACAGTGTTGTACGGAAAAGCCGTTATCTGTGATAGGTGTCGATGAGCATCACTCACCTTGTGCCTTATGGCTACTCAATACCTTAGTTGCATCAAACTGCGCGCAAAGGAGGTAAAATGGTTGATTTATCCGAAATTCAAGCGGTCTTTATTGAAGAAGCCAAGGAGTTGGTACTTCAATTTGAAGAAAGTCTCTTGGCAATGGAGTCTATACTGCCAAATAGTGACGACGAGATCATAAACGAGGCGTTTCGTGCTGCACATACCATAAAGGGCTCAGCCGGTGTTGTTGGCTATGACCATATTGTCGATTTTACGCATTTTGTTGAAGCAACAATGGAGCTTCTTCGTGATCACGCGCTAAATCCTTGCGAAAAACTGATTTCGACTTTGCTCGAATGTAATGACCATATAAATGCGTTAATTAAGTGCTTAGAGTCAAACGAAGATTTTCCTCAGGCGTTGACCGATGCTGAAACTGGGCTGCTAGAAAGTTTAAAGTCATATAGTGGTTTGCAAGACCAAGTCTCAAGTGAGCAAACCGTTGTCGAAAATCAAGAAGCAACGCAGAGCTTTCGAGTCTCAGCGCAGTTTTATAAGGCCTGCATGGTGGATGGTTTTGATCCGCTCTCGATTATTCGCTACATCGAAAGTAAAGGTAGTACGGTAGAAGTAGATTGGCTAATTGATGAGGTACCTGCGCTTAACGCGGTCACACCAGATGAACTAGAATTATGCCATTTTAGAATGCAGCTAGAGATACATCACTCTACGCGAGAAGATATCGATGAAGCATTTGAGTTTATTGCTGCAGAATCCAATATTGAGATAGCCCCAATTGAAGATGATAAGCCAACGCCAACACTTGTCAAAACTGATAAACAGCCCACCAAAAATAACAAAGTCAAACCAAAGAATCCCGAGCGAATGATGAAAATACCGGCGCAGAAGCTAGATGAATTAGTCAATGAACTTGGCGAGCTGGTTATCGTGTCTGCGGCACTTGAAGATCACACTAAAACAATACGTGACTCGGCCCTTACTGAAATTGTTGAACATATTCAACAACTCGTTAGTGATGTGCAAAGCAGTACACTGCAACTCAGAATGGTACAGATAGGCGAAACGTTTAATCGTTTTAGCCGTGTGGTGCGCGACACCTCAAAGGAGTTGGAAAAACAGGTTTCTTTAGAAATTATGGGGGCTGAAACCGAACTTGATAAATCAATGGTTGAAAAGATAGTCGACCCCCTTACGCACTTAGTTCGCAATGCCATTGATCATGGTATGGAGTCACCAGCACAACGAGCGGACAGTGGAAAGCCTGAATACGGTACCTTATCACTCAAAGCCTTTCATGATTCGGGCAGTATTGTAATAGAGATCAGTGACGATGGACGCGGGCTAGACAAAGAAAAAATTAAAGAAAAAGCAATTCAGCGTAATCTGATCTCACCTGATACTGAGCTTACTGACAAAGAAATTGCTAACTTAATCTTCGAACCAGGCTTTTCCACAGCCGAAAAAGTATCAAATATCTCGGGACGCGGCGTTGGCATGGATGTGGTGAGAAAAAACATTGAAGCGGTACGTGGAACGGTGAGTGTTGAATCTGTCGAGCACCAAGGTACGTGTTTCCAACTCAGGTTGCCGTTAACCATGGCCATTATCGATGGTTTTATGGTGAGTGTTGCTGATGCTAAGTTCGTCATTCCACTCGATATGGTTACAGAGTGTATTGAACTTCCGCTTGGCAATGGGGCAACTCGTCAAACCGATTACATTAATCTGCGCGGTACGGTGCTGCCATTTATTCATTTGAGTCGTATTTTCGACTTACCAACGAACCCTAAGATCAGACCAAGTATTGTCGTTGTGAAGTACGGTCAGTTGCGAGCTGGCATCGTCGTCGATCAGCTGTTAGGTGAGTTTCAAACGGTCATCAAACCACTCGGTGCGTTATTTGAAAAGATGTCGGGGATCAGTGGCTCAAGTATTTTAGGGTCAGGAGACATTGCGCTCATTCTTGATGTACCAAAGCTCATTCATGATTTTGCTCATGAACCTGAATCTAGAAAATTAGCTAACTCTTAATAAGGGGATACATAATGGGAATTTTACCAGCAATCTTTGACAAACAAGTTACTCAACTGTCGAAGGCAGTCGTAAACGCGATTGAACACTCAGATCTTACCCAAGTAAACCCCGCTTTATATGAAGGGGAAGCCAAAACACTCGCGACCAATATATTAAGCTTGCTTAAAAGTAATGCAGAATTAACGGCTATCGAGACCACAGGCACATTTGCTGCTCTCCTAGATGGTGCTGGTCGGATTGTTCATCAAAGCAATCAATTTACCCAACTTATTGCAAATAACGCACAAAGTGATGGTAGATATATTACTGATATGCTGTCGTTGCACAATAACTTTTCCGAGCTGATAGACAAAGCCACCACTGTTAATATGCCTAGTGGATCTTATCAATTAGAAATCATGAAATTAGCAGAGCCCATTTCTAACTGTAGTTTCGTGGCTAAATTAATCAGCCAATCGAGTTTGAGCGCTGGAAGTAATAGCGATTTTTATAAGCAAGCCATGGATTACAGTACCGCTTGTATTATGCTGGCTGATGAAAATTACGATATTGTTTATATAAATCGTGCCATGCGAGACATGTTACTCAGGTTAGAAACTGCGATCCAAAGCACGTTACCTACCTTTTGCGTCGACAAACTGGTGGGAGGAAGTATTGACCAGTTCCACCGTAATCCAAGCCACCAGCGCACTATGTTAGCGAGTTTAACCTCTACGCACGTTGCAAAGCTCGGGTTTGGCGAGCACAGCTTGGAGCTCATGATCACCCCCGTATTTGATGAAAGCAATAAGCGTATTTCTACTACGGTTGAGTGGACAGACGTAACTGATGAAAAGCGCAAAGAGCGCTTGTTAGAAGAAGAGTTTGGTGTTGCCTTCCAAGCGGTAGCTTGCGGGGAATTTGACAGACGCATTGAAGCCAATGAGTTAGAGGGATCGATAGGCAGAATTGCTGAGGCATATAATAAGTCGATGGAAGTGCTGGAATCGGTACTTGAGGACAATTTTGCCGTGCTCAACGCAGTGAGTGAAGGTAACTTATCATTAAAGCCCAAAGTACAAGCACAAGGGCTTTTAGGTGAGCTGGCGCAACGTACAGCCAATCTCACCGATGTGTTAGATACCTTAGCGACCGATATCGTCGAGTTGGTTTCGCAAGCGGTCAAAGGAAACATCCAAAATCGCGCAGACACTTCTAACTATGCCGGCGCATTTAAAACCATGACTGATGGTCTTAACGAGGTATTGGAAGCGACTGAAAAACCGATTCAAGAAATTGCTAACGTCATGGATGGGTTAAAAGAAGGTCGCCTTGATGTTGAGATTGCAGGAAGCTATTCAGGTGTCTATGACGAGTTGAAGCAAAGCGTCAATAGTACAATCTCCAGTTTAAGTCGCATTATTTGTGATGTTCGTTCTAACTCAGAGTCGCTAGCGCAGGCATCTACCGAAGTCTCTTCTACAGCACAGTCATTGGCACAGAGTGCAAGCGAACAAGCCTCATCAGTTGAAGAGACATCAGCCTCTGTTGAACAAATGACGGCATCCATTGCCCAAAATGCAGAAAACTCCAAAATCACCGACGGTATGGCATCAAAAGCGGCAGGTGAAGCACAAGAAGGCGGTAGCGCCGTGGAAGAAACCGTATCGGCGATGAAACAAATTGCTTCTAAGATAGGTATTGTCGATGACATTGCTTATCAAACGAATCTGTTGGCACTCAACGCTGCCATAGAAGCGGCTCGAGCTGGAGAGCATGGTAAAGGGTTTGCTGTGGTGGCTGCAGAAGTCAGAAAGCTTGCTGAGCGTTCTCAATTTGCAGCGCAGGAAATATCTCAGTTAGCATCTGGCTCAGTGAGCAAAGCCGAGCGGGCAGGCAGTCTACTTGCTGAAATCGTACCCGCAACAGGTAAAACCTCTGATTTAGTACAAGAGATCTCCGCAGCGTCAGACGAACAAGCGGCAGGTGTTGGCCAAATCAACGACTCGATGAATCAAATCACCCAGCTAACGCAGCAAAATGCGTCATCGTCAGAAGAACTTGCAGCCACCGCGGAAGAGATGTCCAGTCAAGCAGAGACGCTTACCCAGCTCGTCGCCTATTTTAAAATCGGAGACATTGAAAGCCAAAGCAAAATGCGCGTGTTAGAAGGAGGCAAGCCGCAAACAGAAGCACAACCCGTCGCCGAGCGAAAAGAAGTTAGTGCTGGGCAAGCTCGCTCAAAAGAGCACTTTGAACAGTTCTAAGGAGGTGCCACATGATTGGGGACTTTATTAGCGATCAAGAATTTACCTGTATTGCTGACTTCTTCAAAGCCGAATCAGGAATACATCTTAGGGATCATAAAAAGAACTTAGTCTGTGGACGACTAAATCAAAGACTGAGGATTTTAGGATTAAGTAGCTATGGTGAGTACATTGAGTATCTAAAAATACCCAATAACAAAGGTGAGCGAAATATGTGCATCGACTTGCTGACTACCAATGAAACCTATTTCTTCAGAGAGCGTAAACACTTTGAAAAGTTAGCAGAGCTGTTTACCACGTACTACCAAAAGTCTGCACCAGATATTTGGTGTGCGGCTTGCTCTTCTGGCGAGGAAGCATACACCTTGGCCATGTGCACACAGGAGCATTATGGTCACGGGAATTGGGTGGTGCGTGCCAGCGATATTTCTGAGCGGATGCTGGATTTAGCGAAAAAGGCAATTTACCCCTTACATCGTGCTAAAAACATTCCTGACGAATACCTAAGGAAATACTGTCTAAATGGCGTCGGAGAGAAGACCGGCTATATCATGGTGAATGATGAGCTCTATCATAAAGTTAATTTTTTCAAAAATAATCTACTTGTGCCTTATATCGGTGGTAAAGCTGACATAATATTCCTCCGTAATGCACTGATCTATTTTGAAAAAGATGAAAAGGTAAAAATCCTCGAGAATATTTATAGGGCGATGCCGAAGCAAGGTTTTTTGTTTTTAGGACACTCCGAGAGCTTAAATGGCGTGTATGACAAATTTGAATCAATCGCCCCTGCGGTGTATGCAAAATGTTGATGCCAAACAGAGACGTTGAATCAATATTTTTGCAGCCGGGTAGTTTGGCAATTGAGTCATTTCGTCCAGCAACGCTCAATACCTTGCTGGGGTCCTGTGTTTCATTTGTTTTAGTGTCTAAGCAGCACCAACTAGTTGTTGTGAGTCATATGCTATTGCCAACCACAGAAAAGCCGAATGACGATGAGCCCGCTAAATATGTCGATAAGACTTTTTCGTTGGTTCGCCAATATTTAAAGCGGTTTAGTATCCCTGAGAATTGTGTGGAGATTAAGCTTTTTGGTGGTGGAGAGATGTTCAAAACGTCTTGTTCAGAGACTGTCGGTATGCGAAACATCGAAATGAGTCATAAGCTGATTGACGATTATGGATTTAGGCTTGTCGCGCGTGATGTTGGTGGCCCTTATTATCGGAGAATTCAAGTGGATCTCAAGGATGGCGCTTGCCGGGTAGACCGTTTTCATGTTGCGTTATCGAGTAGGAGAGCAACCTGATGTCGAATAAAATTTCCGTCTATATTATCGATGACTCTGCTGTGGTAAGACAAACGGTCACTGCGATGTTGGAGTATTCGCCTGAAATCTGCGTGACTAAGGTGTTTAGCAACCCTGTCTTGGCGCAGCCCAGCGTGTTGGCAGAGCCGCCAGATGTAATTATTCTTGATATAGAAATGCCACAGATGGATGGTATTACCTTTTTACGCTGGCTCATGGCCAATAAACCTATCCCCGTGATCATTTGTTCATCGCTAACAACCACAGGAGCTCAATTGTCGGTAGAGGCACTCTCTCTTGGCGCATTTGAAATCTTAACTAAACCAGAGTGTGGCTTAAAATCATTTCTTGAGTCTCAACGCGAGCAATTTATTAAAGTGGTTAAGCAAGCGAGATTCTACAGACCAAAGTCCTCTACGGAAGACATAAGCCGTGCGCCTGCTATCGATGTTGCAATGAGCAATACCAACCTTGCCATTAATACCACTGATAAAGTGGTAGCCATCGGCACTTCGACAGGGGGGACGCAAGCGCTTGAGTACATATTTAGTCAATTAGAACCCGAATTGCCTGGTATTGTGGTGGTACAACATATGCCAGCCAACTTCACTAAAGCCTTTGCTCAAAGGCTAAATGATATTTCAAAATTAAAGATTAAGGAGGCTGAGCATAACGAACGCGTACTGGCTAACCATGTGTACATCGCGCCAGGAAGCCATCACCTTCAGCTTGTTCGTCGTGGTGCATTCTATTACACTCAGCTCAAAGATGGGCCGCCAGTGCAGCGCCATAAGCCTTCGGTCAATGTATTGTTTCAATCTGTTGCGAAGCAAGTTAGAAGTAATGCTATCGGATTTATATTAACCGGAATGGGCGCAGATGGTGCATTTGGTTTGTTAGAAATGAAGAAATCGGGGGCGAAGACTTATGCACAAGATGAAAGCTCCAGCATTGTATTTGGAATGCCAAAAGAGGCCATTAAGCTAAATGCTCACAGTAAAGAAGTGACTCTAGCGGATGTGCCGATGACAATAACTCAATGTTTTTCATAACGTTACTGTTGGGGTGAGCTCAACTCTTGTTTACGCGATTAAAAGGAAATTAGCTTGAAAGCGACTACATTAACCCGTAATTTTTTTCATGGATTGGCTGCAGTTATAGCCATCACTCTATTTGGATGTGCGTCACAAAATAGGACAGTTTTAACACCCACCGAGAAATTGAACGTTGAAGCGTTTCACTGTGGCGAGCAGTGGATGACAGAGGTCGATGATCTTTTAATAAGTGGCGATGGTAGCGGGCATGGTCCTGATTTTGGCAGCCAAGAATGGCAATCGGTCATTGAGTTTAAACTTGGTGTAAGAAGTTACTCGGATAAGCCTGACCGTAGCACGCAGGATTGGTGTCGCTATATTGACGAGCACTTAAAACAACATACGCCTTCATTCGCTTGTAACGAGGTAAGAGCAGGAAGCATGGAAGCCGTTATTTGTGATAGTGCGGCGTTGTCTCGACTGGATCGCAGGCTAAATTCTGTGTATAAAAAAATTGTAAAAGAGCCGCATTCGAAGCAGCTTAAAGCCGAGCAAAGAGGGTGGATAAAAGGGCGCAATGCGTGTTGGAAATCTAGCGATATCACGCATTGCTTGAAGCAGTCGTATATTCACCGTATTGCCGAGCTTGAGGCTCGTTTTGCATTAGTGACTAGCTCCGGGCATACGACGTATCTCTGTAACGATAAGTTATTATCCGTTTTTTACTACGATACTCAGCCACTAAGCATAGTCGCTGAATTTAATGACAGTGAAAAGCTGATGTTCATCGATAACTCCGCCAGTGATACTCATTACCGCGGTGGCGATTATCACCTTAAAGTACAAAGTAATGTAGCAATATTAACTTGGGGTTATTATCAACAGCCCATCCAGTGCAAAGTTACAGTAGACTAAATTTAGAAGCAGATTAGCGCTTCGAGTTGAAGCGCTAATCACCGGTTGAATGATAGCAAATCTTGTCGAGCATCATGATAATAAACGAGTCGTCTTTTGCTTTTCCTAAGAACTCCATAGCGTTAAATTCAAACGTCCCATCAGATTTGACTTCGTATTGAAGAAGAAAATCAAACTTTTCGCCTCCTTCTTCTACATAACCATCAATATTTATGTAGTTTCTGCCCCAATCGCTTGTGAGATAATCCCAAGTGAGTTCGGTAAAAAAATTATTCATAACTTGGCGAAAAGTGTAGTCGCTACACTCTTTAAACGGTGTGTCCTGCATTCGGTCAATTTCTAACTCAGCAGTATAATCGGCATAAGCTACAGATGAGGTGACTAAAAATCCAAGTGCAGCTAGGTTAAGTGAGAGCTGTTTCATCATTTTCCATTTTTATGTCTGACGCGAAATTAAAGTATATCAAGCAATATGAAATATTTTGTTATTCGAACCAAACTACTTTATTTTTGCCAGTATGTTTAGCCTCATACAAAGCTTTATCAGCATCATTTAAATGTCCTGTAATAGACATTTTTTCCATCTCGGGAAGTACCGCTTTTACACCAATGCTGACCGTGAGATGTATTTTCTCTTTTTCTGACAGTGTAATTTCCAAGTTAGATATGGATTCTCTGATGGTCTCGATCAGTGCGCTAGATGATCCATGTGTGGCATCAAGTAACACAAATGCAAACTCCTCACCTCCCATTCGCGCGGTAAAATCATCACTGCGTAGCGCATCCTTTATGGTGTAAGCAATCAGTTTAATAGCTTTGTCACCAGCATCATGACCGTAGGTATCATTAATAGACTTAAAGTTATCGATATCTACCATACCAATTAAATAGGGGAAGGATATCTCACCAACTTCGGCGGCTTTTTCCATAAAGGCACGTCGGTTGGGCAGGCCTGATAAGGTGTCGGTCATTGCAAGTTCAAGCAGTTTGTTTTCTGCTTCTTGGCGCTCTTTATCGAGTTTAACCGCATAGTATAAACCCGCTAGAGAATCGACCAGTGGTTGTAAGAATTTTGCATCTTCTTCGGTATAGTCAAAAAACTTATTCGCAAGTCCTATCATACCGACCAATTCGCCATTGAGCTTTATCGGCAGCCCTAAAAACTTAGAGATCCTTGGGTGTCCTTTTGGCGTGCCTTTCGACGCAGGGTGCTTGCCTCGTTCATTACTAATGACGGTTTTTCCCGTCAGGATCACTGATCCAAACAGATTATTAAAATCAGTAAAATAGAGATCGTTATCATAATATCTCTGTACCAATTGAGAGCTTAAATCATTCCACTGCATTTCTGAAATGGCATGAATAAAGAGCCTTGGTACACCGGCGGTATGCTCAAGCTCGCCGATCAGCGCAAATTGGCTATCCGCAATGTCGATGAGCTCTTCTAGAATTTCACGGCATGATTTAGACAGATCACCTGTTTTTAAATAGGCTGACTGTGCTTTACTGATAAAAGACAGTAATTGCTTTTGCTTTCGCTCTTGCAACTGTGCTTCCATCCGGTAGGTAATATCCCGGTGAGTACCAGCAAGGCGCAGTGCTCTGCCACTATTATCGCGTTCAACCACTTTGCCATAGGTTTCTATCCACACCCAGTGGCCATCGGCATGTTTCATTCTATAGGACGTGGTGTAGGCATCGGTTAACCCTTGTAGGTGTTTGGCTAGGTCTCTTTCTACGTGACTACGATCGGCTGGATGAATAAGTTGGCGGAAGTAATTAACACTGGTCTCAACGTATTCAAATTCAATTCCAAGCATATCACACCACTTTTTATTAACTTTATTGATATCTGCTGGAATATTCCAATCCCATGTACCTAGCTCCGAGGCTTCTAACAATAGGCGCATCTGTCGGTTCGTCTCATTGAGTTTGTCTTCGGTGTACTTTTGCGCAGTATTTTCGGTAATAAAAGCCTGAATGCTTGTCATTCTGCCGTCGTGGTTAAAGTGCGCCACGGTGATCATACGGATCCAGATCTGTTTTGAGTCTAATGCCATCTCTAGCAAAATTTCAGACGCTTCTAAACCATCCAAGTGGTTTTGTAAGTTAAAATGAAATTTCTCAACACTTGGCTCGGTGAGTAAGTCTTCAAAATGCAATTCCCCGGAGCATAAGTGAAAAGCGTCAATACCAATCACGCGCTCAATATTCGGAGAAACCGTACGAATGCGCAGCCCATTATTGTACTTCCACTTAATTAACACGATTGGTGAAAAGCGGATTAACTCTTGATCTTCGAGGTATAACGAATAGTTTTTTTGTAGCTCTAAAATATTGGTGATAAGACCGCTGATCGTCTCGAGTAAATGAACATCTCGCTCGGCATAGTTTTTCGGTTTGGTATCGATTAAACATACGCCACCGATTGGCTTGCCGTCGAGTCTAAAAGGTACACCCAAGTATGAGCGAATGTAGGGCTCGCCAGTCACGAGCGGGTTATTGGCATAATTTTCATCCAAGGCGGTATCTGGAACAAGCAAAGACCTGTTATGTTTGATTAAGCTCTTACAAAAAGCATCTTGCTCCGGTGTCCTATCGGCTAGGATCCCATGTCTGGCGATCAGATGTTGCCATTGCCCTTCGATTACAGTGACTAAAGTTATTGGTACCTCAAAATAATCAGATAGGGAGGTAAGTAGCGTATTGAGGTCGGCGAGCGGAAAGCTTGATTCGACTAAATCTTGTGTTAATTCAACTTTTGCAAAAGTATCCACGCCTACTCTCCATTATTTAAAAATGCAGCAAGTTGAGTGGTGTTACTTTGTATCTCGTGAGGTAGTGCGGTATCGAGTAACTTTTCCAACTGAATTTCTAGCTCTATCTGCTTTCTTGGCAGTAAGGATTGCTCAATGTTATCCAGTACGAATAGATAGTTATGGGTCGGTGACGGTAATATTTTATAGTTTCTGAAAACTTCTTGCGCCGCAGCTGCCAATTTCGGTGTGGTGAGTTCGCAAGTTGGCAACGCATAGTAAGTGAGAACGGGGTTTATCGAGTAACATAATAGCAGTTCGGTGATAACTTCATAGACGTTAATTTCGTCTGTTACTTCGACTTTTTCTATGGTGATCAGATAGAACTCTTCGTCTTTTGGATTGCTGCGGATCTCACATCTTAAAACACCAAGAGGAGTGTGGTAGATGCCATTACCACTAAAGCATGCCGAGAACTCTGCAAGTATCTGAGATTCTATGTCTTTGCTGAGATTATGCTCGACAACTTGGCCTTCATTATTGATTAATACCCGTGGGCAATCACGCTTTTTTAGTTGTTCCTGTAAAACCGTTTTAAAATAATTATTATTGTATACGTCTATTGCTGCATTAACTTCTTCGAGTAATTTGTCGTTCTCCCATGGTTTACATAAAAACTTATGCGCAACCTTGCTATTAATCATATCAATAAGCATATCGGAGTCGGTATAACCGCTAAGAATTAGGCCAATTGCACCAGGGTTTATTTTTTTGGCTCGTTTTAGAAAATCTCCACCATTCATTAGCGGCATTCTAAAATCAGAGATAATAACCTGAACGGGGTGCGTGTCTATGTACTCAAGAGCTTCAAAAGGATTATCAAAACTGACAACCTCTACCGAAGGCAGCCGTATGACTCGTTTTAACGCCTTAAGTATTGACGTTTCATCGTCTAATATCAGTACTTTGTAACTAACTAAAGTATTTGCTTCTGAGTTCATAGAAAAGCTCCAACCAATCTTGGCTCTTTTGATCAAAAAAGGTGTTGATCACCGTCTGATTGACTTCTTTATTGGTGATAGTGTCTATAAGCAACAATAGCTTAGTGGCATTGCAATCTGAGCTAGCCGTTTCTAGGGCATTAATGAGTGCATACAATTGATCTGTGATGGCTGACTCGTAGCCAATTAACGTGGCTGTATAAAGGGCGATGTGTAATTTCTCGATATAGCAACTCTGTGGGGAATGACATTGACTTTCGGTAATAAGCTGAGCTATTTCTGAGCCGAGCTCACCTAGAAATAATAAGGATTGAAGAAAAACAACACGCTCAGAGTCAATTGATGCGTCATGTAGCTTGTGTACCAATTCCTTAAGTAACTTGACCTTTTTAAAGTTAATATCGCTTAACTGCTCACAGTTCGCGATATCATATCTGGCTGCGACCATATTGTGATAACACACAGAGACAATAATTGCAGACACTAAATCTACACCGAGCGTCTTAATCGCGGTAGAGAGGGAGTATTGCTTCGTCGATAATCCCACATAAGCACTGTTACACAGGTGGAATAATTTAGCTTGAATGAGCACCTCTTGTTCTAGCATCGCTTCAAGCTTATGAAAATCTAAATCAATGTCTTCAATTTTACTTAGCAAGATAGGCAATTCGTTTTCAATGAAAGTTTCATTTAACGCACGCTTTATTGCTTCTCTTAAAGGCAGCTCATTGAGTCGATAAAAAGCGGTGATAACCTCATCGAATTCTTCTCTTCGAAATGGCTTAGCGATGATAAAGGTCGCAGAAATTGAAGATTTGCACAGTACCTTGCCCGTGGTATCGCCCGTTAATAACACGGTGAGGACTTGCGGATAACGGCGTCTAACGATATTGATTAATTCAACACCGTTAATCGATGGCATAAGGTAGTCACTCACAAAGATGTCTATGCTCGCTAACGTATCTAGGGATTCTATGAATTGTTTAGGTGATGAAAAGGTCAGTATCTCAGCGCCTTCCATGCTGATTTTGAAGTGGCGGTGGAGCGACTTCAACATTAACTCATCGTCATCAACGAGCACAATCCGTGGCACTTGGCTTTTAATAGACATAGTGAGTAAACTCCTCAAGCAAAACAGGTTTTCCGATGAGATATCCTTGTACTTCATCGCATTTTAACTGTTCTAGAATTTCAAGCTGTTCCACGGTTTCTATACCTTCAGCGACAACTTTTAATTCAAGGTCGTGAACTAATCGAATAACATTTTGGACAAGATCTCGAGCTGATTTTGAACTGTCGATATTTTCAATCAGGCTTTTGTCAATTTTGATAACATCCACTGGCAATTTTGAAATATAGCCCAGTGAGGAATATCCCGTACCGAAGTCATCGATGGCAATGGAGAATCCGATTTCTTTTAATTGTAGTAATTTAGTTTTAGCTTGCTCGAGATTTTCTAAAACAAAGTTCTCGGTGATTTCTAACTCGAATTGCTCGGGTTTGAGCGAATACCTTTCAATAATCGAATACATGGTTTGTACAAAGCAGGGATCGGAAAGTTGATAAGGTGAAACATTCACTGCAACTTTTTGGATCTCAAGTTCTTCCTTTTGCCATTCGCACAGTGCGATACACGCCTGCTCAAGTACCCAAGTTCCTATTTTGACTATTTGTCCGTCTTTTTCTGCCAACGGAATAAAATAATCTGGTGAGTTAGCGCCAAACTGGGTGTTCTTCCAGCGAATTAACACTTCGCAACTATTGATTGAATGTTCATTTAAATTAAGCTTAGGCTGGAACCTTAGATAAAACTCATCATTATCAACGGCGTTAAATAATGCCTCAGAGACTTTATGCTCGTTTAGCTTTTCTGAAAGCAGTGATTGCGAATAACGCATATAGAAGTCAGTGCGAGACTCACAAACAAATTGGGTATAGATAACTAAGCTGTCTATTGCTTCCGATAGTGGTTGCTCAGGCTCAATCATGGTGTACGAGACAGAGAACTTGATTTGGATATTTTTGCGAATGAAAAATTGTTTAATTGAGTTGATTAACTCATCTAAAAATTTGTGTACCTCAATTTCACTTTGTACTGAATCTAGCCAGAAAATAGCTTGGTCAAAGCTGATTTCAAGCATCGAAAAATGAGTCGCTTCGCTCAGTAGAGCATGATCTATGATTTTTTTAAACGTATCTGAATATATTGGGGTATTAGAAATAATATTCTTAACCAACAAGTCTCGAATTTTCAGGCAGATCATGACAGAGTTATCGGTGCGATTGATATGTTCGAGAAAGCCCAATTTGCTCTGATAAAAGTTAGGATATTTATCCTGCTCGCTGGAGAGGGGTTTAATGATAAGTAGGTAGCTGGATTCTGTTTTTAGCTTGAGCTCAACTTGACATAACACCCCAGAGCTTTTTAATGTTGCAATTCTGCGTTCAGTAAAATCATCAAGGCATTTATCACTTTCAAAATTAAACAGTTGAAAGAAGTTGCCTTTATTGACCTCGTTCAACACTAATTCCGTGTAAGCGTAATTACAGTCAATGACATTACCTATGGTATTAACTTCGACTAAAGGTGCATTATTGTTACGCAATATCTGGGTTTTTAATTCGTTTTTGTGATGGTTTGTGAGTGCCGCTTCTATCGTAGTGTACAGTTCTTCGTTATTCCAAGGCTTGGATAAAAACTTAAAGGTGTTATTCGCGTTGATCAGCGACTTCATATCGTCATAATCAGCTTGCCCACTGAGCACGATGCATTCAATACTGGGATCATGCTTTTTCACTTCTTGGATAAGCTCTTGGCCATTCATGTTGGGCATTCTGAAATCAGTAATAAGCACATGCGGTTTGTGCTCTTGTATTAAACCGAGCGCTTGTCTTGGGTCATCGGTATATACCACTTCATAATGCTGTAAACGCAGAGTGCGCTTAAGCGACTTTAGAATATCAATTTCATCATCAACCAACATGATAGGTGCATTCATAGCTACCCCTGGATTAGCGCATTAATTTTTTCTAACAGAATAGAGTTATCAAACGGTTTAGAAAGGGCATCGTTGGCGCCCATCGCTTTGGCCTTTTCAAGTTCTACATCATTTAACGCAGAGATCACCAAAATCTTAATCGCTTTAAATTCTTCTTTTTCGCGGATAAATGAGATCACTTGAAAGCCATCCATTCCCGGCATGGAAAGATCGAGCGTGATTAAACTTGGTTTAAACTCAGAGATGGCAATGCCTGCCATAAAGCCATCTCCAGCTTCTTGTATCAAATAATCGTTGCCTATCACTCGTCTTATCGCTTTTCTATATTGGGGCTCGTCATCAATGATAAGCACCTTAGCTAAATCCCGTTCTTTATCAGAGTGTAGACCACTTTCTGCGATTTGATAGTCGCTAATAAAGTCTTGCGAAAGGGGGATTTTGTGCTTGTTTAAAAAGGATAAAAAGTCTTCAAGTAAGACACGGTAGTTACCGCGTCCAGGAAGCTTATGACCTTTTAATTCGCCATTGGCAATCCAACGACTTACACTGCGTTGGTGTACGTTACAGTAGCTGGCGATTTCGCTTGGTTTAAGTGTTTGCATAGTCTTATTGCTTTAATTCTCTTACCTATTGGTATAGCACAAGAAAACTAATAAGACAAAAGCGACATTAGAGACAAAGAAAATAGAGTATGTTTGTGAGCTAAAGGTATCAAGGCGGGGAGCCTTGATACCATCATGGATATATAAACCTATAACACCATCGCGGCTATCCAGCCGAAGCAGAGTAGTGGGATGTTGAAGTGAATGAATGTTGGCACCACGGAATCCCATATGTGATCGTGCTGGCCGTCGGCATTTAAGCCAGAAGTGGGTCCAAGTGTGGAATCTGATGCAGGAGAGCCCGCGTCGCCTAATGCACCTGCGGTTCCCACCAAAGCGGCGGTAGCCATAGCGGAAAAGCCAACCTCTAGAGACAAAGGTACAAATAGCGTGGCAATGATTGGCACGGTTGAAAATGAACTGCCAATTCCCATGGTAATAAGTAATCCAACAAGCAAAATCATCGCAGCGGCAAGAGGTTTATTATCGCCAACAAAATCGGCACAACTTGCTACTAAACTTGCCACATCGCCCGTTGCTTTCATGACAGAAGCAAAGCCTTGAGCAGAGATCATGATAAAACCTATCATTGCCATCATTGCCACACCTTTACTGAAAACATCGGAGTTTTGCTCCCATTTCACAATGCCAAAGAGGCTAAAAATCATCACGCCAACGAGCCCACCTAATATCATTGAGCCACTGTTATTTTGTGCAATGAGAGAAGCCAGCACCGCAGCACCGCCGACGATCATGACTTTAGTTGCTTCTTGGCCTTCAGGTACAGTGTTTGACTGAGTACTTTGCTGTTGACTCACTTCATAATCTCGCTTTTTACGATAAGTAATGAAAACGGCAACCAACAGTCCTATCAACATACCAAGCGCTGGGATCACCATAGCGTATGGCACGTCGAACTTAACCAATTCTAAACCATTATCTACAAGGTTTTTATGCAAAATAGAGTAAAGGTAAATGCCACCGAATCCATATGGCAACACCATATAACTGGTCGCTAAGCCAAACGTTAAAATACACGCAATCGCACGGCGGTCTATCGTCAGCTTGTTCAGTACGACTAATAGCGGTGGAATGAGGATCGGAATAAACGCAATATGGACAGGCACAAGGTTTTGCGAGGCAATCGAGCAAGCCAAGATGATGACCATTATAAACATGCTTAAAAACGTTGAACCTTCGCTATCATTGGCATTAACCAATTTGAGCAGCTTTTGCGCGAGGATTTGAGTTAAGCCAGACTTTGAAATAGCAACTGCAAACCCACCTAACATGGCATAGCTTAAAGCTATTTCTGCGCCGCCAGATAGCCCATCATTAAAGGCGTTTAAGGTTGTCTTCAAATCTAAACCGGCCACTAAGCCCGCAGCTATTGCACTAACTGTCATGGCGACAATTACATTTATTCTAAAGAGGGTTAACCCCAGCATGAGCAAGACGCCCAAAATAACAGCATTCATACTATTTTCTTGCCTTTCTTTTTATTGATTTATACAACCTCTTCAACTCACCAAGCTCAAGTTTATTAAGTGGTTTTTGTTGATACTGTGACTTTTCAATTAATTGATAAAACTGCCAAAGCGACGCTTCTAACTCAGGAAATAACTTACATAACTCAACAATATGTTGTTTCGCCGTAGTGCCACTTAGGTGCTCTTTGAAATCGGACACTATAGCATTGTAATAGACAAGTTCGATAGGGCGTTTATGCCGAGTAAGCTGCTTGCTAAGGTAAAATAGCGCAATTGAGAGCAAAAGCAGCATAAACAGGGAAAATATCCCAGCCCAAAATTGACCATTACTCCCAAACCACTCTTTAAACAGTGCGCCTTGCTTTTCTTTGTCAAAATTAATGACGACGCGAGTCCACTGATAGTCAAGCTCCTCGAGCTGTAATCGCAACCAATTAATAGATTGCCAATTAGACAACCCAATTAAGCTGTAGCCCAAACCACTTTTAAACTCGCTCGATAATTGTTCTAACTGAGAAAGACTCCCTGTCATGCGTTCTGGGGCAATCCAGGCAGTTGGGTCTAAGCGTTGCCAGCCAATTCCCGGTGTAAAATATTCAACCCAAGCATGTGCGTCATATTGATAAACGCTGTAATAGCCTTGATTGTCATTTTTTTCACCGCCCAGATAGCCTGATACTAAGCGAGCGGGGATACCCGCGCTTCGCAGTAGAAAAGCCGCAGCAGAGGCGTAATGACCACAAAAACCGTTAAACGAGCTAAATAGAAAGTCATCAATCCTATCGCTCGATTGGGCTGTAGTTGGTGTTAAGGTATAGACGAAACCATTTTGCAAAAAATAGCGCTTCATTAATTCAATGAATTGGCTCGTTGTTGTCGATTGACTGTCCAAGTCGCGCGCCAGTTGCCTTGCCTGTTGATTAATGCCGTCAGGTAATGCGGTGTTACGCCTATAATACCAAGGCCTTAACGAGTCTTGGGGTTCAAAGTCAGTGAAATCGATTTGATACTCGACAGGTTTTGCTGATAGGTTTTTCAAATAGACCGTGCCAAACACGTTACTATTCAGCTTAGCGTTTTTCGAATAAGAGTATGACAGGCCATACAACCAAGGAAGTTGACTTGGCTGCGCAATAATGGTTGCTGCGCCGATCGGCTCTTTGGGCAACGCTCTGATATTAGTACCTTGATACTCAGAGACTTTCCATTGCCGTCCGTCAAATTCATCATGAATAATTGCACGCCAATAGAAAGGTCCAGTTTGTTGAGTGTTCTCAAATGACGCCCTAAACACCAAGTCGCTGGACTGGGATAAGTTTGCGATATTGAAAGGATCTACATTCTCAGATAATCCTGTTTTTGCTTGATTCTGCGGTGCAGGTAACTGCCAAAATGCCGGGAGTTTTGGTAAAAAAACGACTAATAAGGTAGCTACAGGCAGCACCAATACCAATCCCTTTGCACTTACCTTAAGCGCAGGTTTGAACCTTAGGTTTTGCTCGAGATTAAGCATGATAGCTAAATTAACAGCCAGCAAAATCAATACAAGAAATGCTGCAAATATACTTTGTGTAAAAAGAAATAAGCACGGATAAGTAAAGAAATTCAAAATACATATTTGTGTAAATTGGCGAGCTTGCGTGGCATGCACTTGTTTCAGTAGCGATGCAACCAACATCAAAGCCACAAAAACATTCACGCTGTTTTTTATACCTATTAATGAGGCCGTTGCAATGGCGCCGAGTAAAGTGACCAAGTTGATAAAGCGAATGCTTAACACGCTTGGTTTAGTCACCAACCTCGATGCTTGCCATAGTGTTAAAACGGTACATAACCCGACAAAGCCGATACCAAAATCATCGACAAGAATAATGCTCAGCAGCCATAAAAATAGTGACGTGCTGTAGTACCATTTTGGGAAGCTAGAATTCACTTAATGCCTCCAAGCAACATAGTTTATGGGTTTCACCTTGACCGAACGGGATCCTGTTTTGTTGAAGTAACAGGGCATAACTTGTTTGTTGCTTATCGGCGTCAAGCACCATAGTACAAAGTTTACTCAGACGTTCTTCTTTGCTGCCTGAAAGTTTAGAATAATCGAAAATAATGCGGTGTAAATCGGCCGACTCCGGTGCATTCTGTTTAATTAACATCAGTTCCGTCTTGGCGTAATGCTTCCAAGAAACGCGGCTTAAACTCATCCCTTTTTGATATTGCGAGAGATGGTCGAACTCAACTGAACGCTCTTTCTGTTGTATGCTTTGGCTAGTATTCGAGGCACTGCCGAAGCTAAACTCTGTGTCTACAACGGGCAATGGAGTAGGGTACACGTAGAAAGCATCGTTTGGTTTTATATACGACCAGGTACGAATAAGGCCAAATGGGAAGTAGCTGAGGATTTTAATTACCCCCGTATCATATACGCCACGAGGTAATTCAGGGGCACTTAGCTCGAGAATTTTCTCATCACTCACTTTGGAAATATAGGTAGCCGTTTGGTTGTATTCACTTGAAAGTCTGAGTGATTGGATCTCTGTGCTAGATGAAATACTGAGCCTAATAGATGAACTATATGGGCTAAAATTAGCATTACTTCCCAAATATCGGACATTTGTATTGTTCAAGTTGAAAAAACCTAAAAATAGGGCGGCTATCATCATCACAGCCATAATGTAGGACACTGCAAGGATTAGATTATTTTGATAGTTGATCCCCAATACAAAATTAAGCAAAGCCACAGCGATAAAAAAACCGCCATCCTTAGATGGCAGTATGTAGATATTATTATGAGATAACCGTATTTCTGAGCGTTGATGTCGTTGATAAATATGCTGCTTAACTTTCCGTTTCAAGCGGTTAATCATGCTTAATGTACCGGTACGTTTTGAAAGACCTGTGTCTGAACTTCTGCTTCATTAGTCGTGGTAACGCCAAGTCGATGGGCACAGACTGAAGTGAAAACGGCTTGAACATCATCGGGTATGACGAAATCTCGACCACTAATAAACGCATATGCACGACTTGCGGCTGCAAGTGCGATGCTAGCTCTTGGCGACAAAGGATCGCTAAATTGACCTGAGCTTCGTGTGTAGTTAACTAAGCGAAGGATGTAATCAATAATAGCGTCACTTAGCACAATGTTAGGCACAACTTGTTGATAGGCTAACAGTGTTTTACCATCGATCACTTGTGGTGCTTGAGTCAGTTTTCTCGCTTTCCCAGCTAATTTAATTAGCTGCGCTTCTGCCATTTCCGAGGGGTATCCTAAGCTTATACGCATAAAAAAGCGGTCTAGTTGTGACTCAGGCAGTGGATGCGTGCCAGATTGATGCTGAGGATTTTGCGTTGCAATCACAAAAAATGGGCTAGGGAGCTCATGGCTTACGCCATCGATGGTTACTTGATGTTCTTCCATGGACTCCAACAACGCGCTTTGAGTTTTTGGACTTGCGCGGTTGATTTCATCGGCCAGTAAAACTTGGCTGAAAATTGGACCAGGATGGAATTCAAAAGACTGATGTTCACGGTTAAAAATAGAAGTGCCGGTAATATCAGCTGGGAGTAGATCGCTAGTAAATTGCACGCGACGATATGTCAGACCTAACACATCTGCAAGAGAATGAGATAGCGTCGTCTTACCCATACCTGGTAAATCTTCAATAAGGAGATGGCCGCGACACAAAAGACTGCAGATCGCGAGCTTTATTTGTTCAGGCTTTTCTAAAATAACGGTAGAGAGCGCATCGGTAAGTTTCTTTATTTCTTCATTCATGTAACCAGCTCTAAACGCTTCATAACTGAATCCACTTTATGTGCATTGAAAGGTTTAGCGATAAAGCCCTTAGCACCAAGCTCCCAAGTGTTTTGAACATTCTCCATACTATTATGGCCAGAGCACATGATGACATGGGCCACAGGAAAGTTTTCGTTGATGTAGGAAAGAATTTCGGTGCCATCTGTATCGGGAAGCTCAATATCTAAAAAGACAACACTGGGTTGTTTATGCTTTAGTAGCGGCTTTGCGGAATCAAAGTCTTCACAACCATAAACTTCTTCAAACCCTAAGTTTTCCAAAATCTGTGTCAGAAAATCTCTGATCTCAACAGCGTCATCAATTATCAAGATTGGTTCTAGCGGTCTTACAAATTCCATATGTCGATACTTCAAATTACAAATTCAACCACATACTATAAAAAGCGAAACCATAGCTCAATAGAAAATACAGTAAACTTTTTATTAATGTCCGATACCGTCTAGTATTGGACATATTAAGGGTGATTAAATTGGCTTTCTTAACACTACAATTACTACAAACTATATATCCTATAATTTACGTTATGTTAAATGCAGTGAATTAAAAGAGAGATTAACTTACTCTCTTGTACAATCAAAATTTCGCTGGATGTTTACGGACTAATTTTTGACCTGCTTATCCGTTTTCGAATATAAAACTGACACCGCTGTTTCTAGTGCTACATCCCTACCATTATTGTCCATATCGCCAGCTACAATTATATTTGGTTCGAAGTCTTCACGAAAACTACCATTTACGTGATATAAGCGTTCAAACCCAACTTCAACCCAAGCGTTACTTTGATCAAGGACGAGACGTTTGATGCCGCCAAGCAAATCAGCCATCGGTGCGCCAATTACTGCGTCCGCACCCAAAGCATCAAAGCCAATTGTCATGCCTTCTCCAATACTGCCAGTCCAGCGCCCAGCAAGTACAACAAACGGTACCTTTATTTGTTGCTTTGCTGGTTTAGTGAGCGCGTCTTTTAACTCTGCTTTGTTGAATTGTACAGATCCCGTTTGAGTACGGTACTTTTGATACACGCTTGGCGCAGCAGTAAAATGTCCAAGTATGGGTTCTGCGACACCAGTATTCCCGCCGCTGGGTGTATTTCTAAGGTCAATAATATAACCTTTCACTTCACCTAAAAGCTTTAATGCAGCTTTAAACTCATCAACGGTTTGGGCGTTGCCCATAGCGTTATTAAATCGAATATGACCAAATTCATCTATTTTTTCGTAGGATACTTTAGGCCCATTACCTAGCGCATTTATCGCATCATAACTTGCGGCAAGTTCGACAGTTGCTAGCTTTGTATCCCGTTGAAATTCAATTTCGCGTTTTTGATAACGTTTTCCTCCTAACGCAATATTCAGTGCGTAACTCTTCTGAGCCTTATTTAATTGACTCAATGGCACCTGCATTACGTCTTGGATGGCTTGCGATATTGTATTGCCATCTATCCTTGTCACTTTATCTCCGGGTTTTATCCCTTTAACGTCTGCATCGCTGCTACGTTTTACGTCAATAATAAGTGCGCTGTTATCATTAAACTCGACATACATATCAGCACCTGTTGGATACACACTGTAATCCTCTTCATTTAATGGACCAAGATTGAGGTGCGGATCTGTAAAGTGGCGTAAATATGCTTGGCTTAAATCAATAAAGGCTTGCTTTGAATCTAAATTATTTAACTTATTCTCAAATAGCTGCCGAGTTTGCTGGTAATCTTTAAAGTCATCTAGATATGCGTAATGGGTTTGCAAGTTATGATCGAGTTCTTTCCAAGCATCTAACGCGCTAAAAGTCTCAGCACTTGCAGAAAAATTTGTTGTTAAAAGGAAGCTGAAGCATAAAAAAGCATTTAGTTTCATATTATTATGTCCTTGTTATTATTATTTAATCCCAGTTATTTCATACTAATGAAGCGCTGCGCTAAATGGAATACGCTTACAAATATCCGCTTCTGCGATGAGAATTTCCTCTAAACGTTTGTCTATCGTTAATTTGTCGAAATACTCGTAGCCGAGCTCCACAAAGAGGTTTTTGTGTTTTTCTTCTGACTTGGCGATTGCAACATAAAAGTCTTTTTCTTTGCTTTCAGGAAGCGCTTCTGCAACTAAAGAAAAACGCTCGTGGCCCCTAGCCTCAATTACCGCACCAATCAGTAATCTATCAATTAAATATTCATCTGTGCCTTGGCGGAATAATGCGCGCATTTGCTTTATATAGGGGTCTTTTTGATCGTTTCCTAGTAGCGTACCACGTTCGGTTAAGATCTTAAGTACCTGTTTAAAATGGATCATTTCTTCTATTGCGAGATCAGCCATCGCTTTTACTAGCTTGATCCTGTCTGGGTAATGACCAAGCATTGCCATCGCCATTCCGGCTGCTTTTTTTTCTGCAGCGGCGTGATCTTGAAGAAAGGTATCAAAGTCGGCTAGGACTTTTTCAGTCCAGCTAAAAGGTGTGTGATATTTTAATTCAAACATAATTCTATCTTGTATATACAGCTTGTGGTGAGTATAACAAACTCAGGCGCTCGAGCGAACTTGCATGCTAAAGAGCGCTGTGTCTTTATCTGCTTTGCCATTACGTGTCGATTCTACTTTATTGGGGTGTGAAAACCACTTCCATGCAGTGACTTTACCACCGATATTGACATGCGGAATGGTGACTTTTTCTTGAGTCACGCCTATAAATTCGGCAAGCGTTTGCTCGGCATCAGTCGCGGTTAGATTGACCATTATAATAGGAATATGATTCATTTTTGCAAAGCTAAGCACCCTATCATGATGCTTGCTATAACGATCCCGCCAATAACCATCGTCTTCAAAATGTTTGTCAAAATCAGGAAAAGTTTCCAAATAACAACGCTTAATGGTGTCGTTAAAGCCCCCTTTTTGTGACAGTAAATTTTCTTTCATTGCCGTCATCAAACGCTTAATTGAGGGAAGCCATTGCTCAAAATCTCGTGTCAAATGTACTATTTTAACTTCAGGATATAAAGCATATAGTTTTTCATAGTCAGCAAAAACGGGCGTGTCAGCAATAAACTCAGCGCAGTCTAACGCTTGCCTTGTGTATGCCGTGTGTGCTGTTTTGTATCCAGCACCTAATGCAGCAATACACAGACTTGTTGTGCCCGTTCGTGGTAAACCCGTTACCAGAAATTTGTGTTTTGTCATATTTAGATAAAGTAATACACGAGGTTGAATGACGCTAAAATAAGTATTACTCCATATGTTGTCGCCATCGCTACTTTTCTGATTGAAAAGTTGGTTTTACCGAGTGCAACATAGTGTGCAACTCGAGAAAACAAAAAAGCAATGCCAAAAGCATGAAGTAGATATGGGTTGATTTGTTGAGTTTCGAGTAACAACATCATTAACAGTACGAAAGGTGTGTACTCGATAAAGTTGCCGTGGATCCGTATTGCACTTTGCAGTTCATCGACACCGCCATCTCCTAGCGATACTTTGTGTCTGTGTCTGAGTGATATTATGTTAAAACTGAGTTTAATATAGATTATTGCCAGTAATGCCGCATATAAACCGGTGATCATAAAAAGCCCTCCAATGGAGGGCTTAGTGTATAAGTTTAATTAGTTCACAGCCAGTATTACTCAATTAAGTAAACAGCATAAACTTCCGCGTTCAATGTAATTGCACCTGTGTTATACGCATTTTTGTATGCGCCTTGATCTGCTTCCATAGCCATCGCTGCAGAGCGCACGTAAGGCTGAACTGGCGTTTGCATTGGTTGGAATGAAACTGAGTACAGTTTTGCCAATTCAACATCAAACTCGCCTGCTAGTTCTTTAGCTGCTTTCTTTGCATCTTTAATGGCGGCTTTTTTGAGACTTTGCAGATACTTGCCTTCATTTTCAACACCAAATTCTGTGTTATTGAACTGATTGATGCCGCTGTCTACAAACTCTTGAAGTAACTCTGGGTATTTTTTGATGTCTTTAAGTTTCACAGTCAAGCTGCGGCTCACACGAAAACCATCAAACTCTTCTTCATTTGATTCGCGATTGTAGCGTGTCTGTCTGTAAACATTCAGTTGCTCTGCGTGAATGTCGTCTTCTTTAATATCGAAGCGTTTAGCGATTTCGATGGCCTTAGCCATGATCTTATCGACGTTTTCTTTGGCTGTAGGTAGCGATTTTTGCTTTTCGGTAATGGCGACACGTATGGTTGCAACATCGGGTTGTACTTGAATAAATGAAGTGCCTTTAACATATAAATGCGGAGAGTCAGGCAATGCGCCTGCAAAGCTAAATCCAGATAAACATAATGCCAGTAAGCCAGTTAAAATTCGCATCTTTTGCTCCTAAAATGTGATACCTGCATATTCAAGCATATTTCAATTAACAACTACTGAATTGGATTTCAGGGTAACAAATTTTAACAAAATGGTTGATTATCACTCTGAGAAGTTATATGTGGTACTCTCAACTTTTACGCGTGATTGATAAACAAAAATCGCCGCCAATATGAGTTGGCGGCGATTTCTGTTTTAGCTAGGGCCTGTTGACCTTTGCTGTTTGATTTTTGTTCTTCTGAGTGTGTTTTGGTCGCGACGCTCGACTTGCCGCCTAGTAATCTAGGCAAAAGTTGAGCAACAATGAACAAAGCGCACTCAGGTGAACCCAAAGGGCAGCGCTTGACTGGCATTTCTACTGTGTTATCACCTGACTTACATAGAATAACTATGCTACGCAGGCTCTGCCTTGTATAAATACCAGTCAAACTGCTGCAAAAACAAACTTGAAAGATCAACAGGCCCTAAGTAAAAGTAATTAGACGCTACAGCGTTTGTAATTTCTATACTTAGGGAGCCAATAGTTTTTCTCTATCGCTGCCCAAATTGCGTCGTCTTCCATTTCAAGTGCAACGCCCTCTTCCATTGCTTTTTTAGCAACTGCAAAAGCAATTCGCTTACTCAACGGCTCAATTTCAGTTAGGGCTGGTAGTAAGCTACCTTTGCCCGTATTAGCACGTGGTGATGATTCAGCAAGCATTTCGCTCGATACCATCAACATGCTATCTGTAATACGGTTCGCTTTAGCTGCAAGTACACCAAGGCCGATCCCTGGGAAGATATAACTGTTATTACATTGAGGTATGATAATTGTTTGCTCACCATGTACTACAGGTTCAAATGGGCTTCCCGTAGCTACAATTGCTTGACCATCAGTCCACTCAATCACATCTTTTGGATGCGCTTCAACTTGGCGTGATGGATTACTTAGTGGGAAAATTATCGGCTGTTCGCACCCTGCATGCATCGCGCGGATCACTTGCTCAGTGAATAGACCTGCTTGACCTGACACACCAATTAAGATGTCTGGTTTTGCACAGTGCATTACATCTAATAAAGATGCAAATTCACCACTGTATGTCCAATCCGCAAGGTTGGCTTGTTGTTGAACTAGCGCTTCTTGGAAATCTCTTAGCCCTTCCATGCCTTCTGTCAGAAGGCCAAAACGGTCCACCATAAACACTTGGCTTCTCGCTTGCTCGTCGGTTATCCCTTCTGAAATCATTTGGCTAATAATTTGCTCTGCAATACCACAGCCAGCAGAACCTGCACCAACAAACACCACTTTTTGTTCCGAGAGCTTTGCCCCCTTCACACGGCAAGCGGCTAACAGCGAGCCTGCAGTAACCGCAGCGGTGCCTTGGATATCATCGTTAAAGCTACAGATTTCATCGCGGTAACGTTTCAAAAGTGGCATTGCGTTAGGTTGCGCGAAATCTTCAAACTGTAACAGCACATTAGGCCAACGGCGTTTCACCGCTTTAATGAATAAATCTAGGAATTCATCATATTCAGCTTGGTTGATACGCGGGTGTCTTGCGCCCATGTACATTGGGTCGTTGAGTAGCTTCTCGTTGTTTGTCCCCACGTCAAGCATAACAGGCAACGTGTAAGCTGGGCTGATCCCACCACACACGGTGTAAAGTGCCAGCTTACCGATAGGAATACCCATACCACCAATACCTTGGTCGCCAAGGCCTAAAATACGTTCACCATCTGTAACCACAATAACTTTTACTTTGCCTTTAGTAGCATTTCGTAAAATATCGTCGATTTGATAACGGTCTTCATAAGAAATAAACAAACCACGAGAGCTGCGATAGATATCTGAAAACTTCTCACATGCATCACCTACTGTAGGGGTGTAGATGATTGGCATCATTTCTTCCAAATGATCGCGTACTAAACGGTAATACAGCGTTTCGTTGTTATCCTGAATAGCACGCAAGTAAATGTGCTTGTTTAGGTTGTCGCTAAAGCTTGAGTATTGCTGATAACAACGCTCAACTTGCTCTTCAATTGTTTCGTAACGAGGAGGAAGTAGTCCTGCTAAGTTGAAATTTTCACGCTCGCGTTGAGAGAATGCACTCCCTTTGTTAAGCAATGGTGTTTCTAATAGCGTAGGACCTGAATAGGGAATGTAGAGATAATTTGGATCGGTTTGTTTAGTCATATTTACAAGCTTGACACTAATTTTTTAGTCTAAGGGTTCATTATTGTCGAAAAGGATTAAATTACAATGAATTTAGTGCTCATCAGACCATTATTAACGCGCTCCAGAGCACGTTAAACGCATTTTTCTGGAACGCTAAATTATAGCCTAAAAGCACTTAAGAAACCACGGCTTATTCGCTGCTCTCACCGAGTGCAACACCTTCTCTTCTTGGATCTGCGCCACCGATTAAATGTGTTCCACGAACCTCAATGGCATGCAGTCCTGAGTTTAAGTCACGGATCTGTACTTCATGACCTTTTTTCTCAAAGTAAGGTGCTTGTTTTGTCAGCTCAGTGCCTTTTTCAAGCGTTGTGTACTTATTGCGATTGGTGATTTTTGGTAAATCAATCGCAGCCTGCACAGATAATCCCCAGTCCAGAACACCAACTAAGGTTTGAGCAACATAGTTGATAATACGACTACCGCCAGGCGAGCCGACTATCAATTTCAGCGACCCATCTTTATTAAACACCATTACGGGTGCCATCGAGCTTCTTGGGCGTTTGTTTGCTTCTACCCGGTTAGCGACCCATTTATCCCCTACTTTTGGAGAAAGCGCAAAGTCGGTTAATTGGTTATTGAGTAAATATCCGTTGACCATCACCGTCGAGCCAAATGCCATTTCTATCGAGCTTGTCATAGAAATAGCATTACCCTCGGCATCTACAATCGACACATGGCTGGTCGAAGGTAATTCATAACTATCATCCATAGCATAAGCGAGTGTGCCCGAAGTTGGATCGCCTACTGGAAAGTCGTGATTATCCGTTTCACCGATAAGTTTGCTACGGCCTAATAGATATTGCTCGTTAAGCAATGCTTTTGCTGGCACTTCAACAAAATCAGGATCGGCTACGTAAAAATCTCTATCGGCAAACGCTAGGCGAGATGCTTGAGTAAAGAGGTGCAAGGCTTCTGGGTCATTTGCCTTATACTTACCTAGGTCGTACGGTTCCAGCAGCTTCATCATTTGCAAAACGGCAATACCACCACTGCTAGGCGGTGCCATAGAGCAAACTTTATATACACGATATTCCGTACAGATAGCGTCTCGAGTTTTGCTCTTATAATGTTCTAAGTCGCTCAGCGCCAATTTGCCAGGTGCGATTTCAGACTTTTGCACAGCTTCTACTAATTGAGTGGCATTTTGCCCTTCATAAAAGGCTTGGATCCCTTGTGTTGCTACTTTGTAGTATAGGTTTGCCAAAGGCAGATTCTTTTTAAGGGCCCCTGGTTGTAGTGCTTTACCATCCGGATAAAAATACTCTTTTGCGGGACTGAGCTTTGTCAAACCTGGGTTGAGTTTTTTCTCAAGCAGCATATTTAAACGTGGAGAGACGATAAATCCTTCTCGAGCTAATTCAATCGCTGGTTTAAATAATTCCTGCCATGGCAATTTACCGTATTTGTCATGTGCTGATTTAAACGCGTGCAGAATGCCAGGCACACCAACAGAGCGACCGCCCACAACAGCCTCAATCCACCTAACCGCATTACCCGTATCATCTAAAAATAGATCAGGGCCTGCAAGTTTTGGTGCAGTTTCTCTTCCATCAAAACTAATTAATTCATTGCTTTTCTTGTCGTAGTGCAGGATAAACGCCCCCCCACCTACGCCCGAAGATTGCGGCTCAACCAAGGTAAGCACAAGTTGAGTCGCTATCATGGCATCAACCGCACTTCCCCCTTTTGAGAGCATCAATTGACCTGCTTTACTCGCATAGGGATTGGCAGCAACGACCATGTACTTTTCTGCGGTGCGTGCTTCTTTAGATTGGAAACCTGTTGCGGCTTCCGGCTCTCTAATTTCGATTTTTTGTTGCTCAGCTAAGGTGTTGGTTGAAAAGCTGAATGCGGCAATCACGGTTAGTGATGCAAGTGTATGTTTCATAATACCCACTTTGCTTACGTCTTATATTTGGCATCATAAAAGCAATTAGGCACAATATGCAAAAATAATAACGTGAAATCGTATGTTTGAACTTCCAACGAACAAAGAATATCTCATTGGCCCTGTGTCTTTGGCGATATTGTCAACAATACTGATGTTGTTCGGGCTTGGCCCGCACTTAGATTTTGACAGAAATGCGATTGCTGAAGGTGAATTATGGCGTATTTTGAGCGGCCAGTTTACCCATAGCAATTGGTATCACTTGATGCTAAACCTGCTTGGTATCTTATTTATTTGGCTATTACATGCCGAATATACAAGACTAAGAAAATATTGGCTGAATGTACTTTTTCTTGGCCTCTTTACCGGGCTCATGATCTTGCTATTTTCCCCAAACATTGTTGTATATACAGGCTTGAGTGGCTTATTACATGGGCTTATCGTATGGGGAGCACTTGAAGATATTAAGCGGAAGCTAACAACTGGATATCTGTTGTTTATTGGTGTGTGGGCAAAGGTATGTTGGGAGCAATATGCGGGTGCAAGTGCAGATGTAGCCAAACTGATAGACTCGAGAGTCGCCATTGAAGCACATCTATTTGGTGCAGTTGGTGGTGTGGTTTTAGCTGTTATCTATTTATTTTATAAAACAAAAAAGCCAGCTTAAGCTGGCTTTTTATCCACTCATTTGATTACAAGTTTTCTTTGAACAGCTTGTATATACGACGGTATTCATCCAACCAACTTGATGGCTGTCTAAAGCCATGAGGTTCAACTGGATAAATCGCCGTTTCAAAGTCTTCCTTTTCTAGCTCAATTAGGCGTTGCACCAAGCGCACAACATCTTGGAAAAATACGTTATCATCAACCATAGGTGCATTGATCAGAAGCTTGTTTTTCAAACCTTCAGCATGATAGATAGGCGAACTGCGTTTGTATGCAATTGGGTCTACATCTGGGCGATTAAGGATATTTGAGGTGTACGGGTCGTTGTAATAGGCCCAATCGGTGACTGGACGTAAAGCTGCGCCTGCTTGGAATAGATCCGGCTGAGTAAATAGCGCCATAAATGTCATAAAGCCGCCGTATGAACCACCATAAGTACCTACAGCACCACGGTCAACATTAGCGTTGTTCACCATCCACTCAACACCGTCTGCCAAATCTTCGATTTCTGGTTTACCCATATGACGATAGATTGCCGTTCTCCAGTCTCGACCGTAACCTTTAGAGCCACGATAGTCCATATCCATGACGACATAGCCTTCGCTCGCGAGAAGTGAATGGAACATAAACTCTCTAAAGTAGTTAGACCAACCCATATGAGAGTTCTGCAAATAACCCGCGCCATGGTTAAAGATCACAGCCTTACGATTCTTACCCGTTTCGCCTTCTTGATAATCTGCTGGGTAATATACTTTTGCGTAGACAGGCTCACCTTGATGGCTTGAAGGAACCGCGACAATCTTAGGTGCAATTAGCTTCTTATTTAAAAATGCATCTGAGACCGTATTAGTGAGTCGTGACACCGCTGCTTTTGGCGCTGCATCCGCCACATAAAGTTCTGGAGGCATCATGATTTTTGAGTGAGTTAACAACAGCTTTTGCTCATCTGGGCTTAGCTGGTAATCAGTCAGGCCATCTAAATCAGTTAACTGCTCATCTTCACCGCTTGCTAAATTGACGCGATAAATTTCGTATAAACCTGGGTGATCTTTATTGGCTTTGTAATAAACAAATTGACTATCGAGGGTTAAGGTTGGTTCAGAAACCACAAACTTCCCTGAAGTCATTGCTTTTGCTTTGCCGTTAAGCGGCTTAACATAAAGCTGGCTATATCCAGTTTGCTCTGAAAGATAGTACAAAGCATCTTGGTTGTTTAACCAGCCAAAATCATTGTAGGTGTAATTGATCCATGCTTCATCGTGTAGGCGATGCTGAGAAACGAATTGTTGTTTATCAAAATCAACCGTCGCTAACCATCTGTCTTTATTATCCCAAGCACCAAGCATCACTGCGACTTGAGAACCGTCACTATTCCATTGGATAGCGGATTGACTCCAGCCCCATGTGTCGATCAAGTTGATATCACGAGGTGCTTTTTCACTCTTATATGATTCACCTTTTGCCTTAGCATTTTCGCGTTTCACCTCGGCTAGTACATCTTCATCAAAGCCAGGCAAAGTATCATAGCTCAGCGTGACTTGCTCTGATTTCGCTAAATCAATGAAAATCACATCAGAACTCATTGGTTTAGTGTCTGCAACGCGGCGGCGAGCTTTTACCGGATCAATGTCACCGTTTTGGCTCACGTAGTTAGGCATGATGTCAAAGTCAGAACGACTTGGTTTATCATCGGTGATCACGGCGATTAACTTGTCACCAGTAGGTGCTAAGCTAACTGAGATAAGCGTTTTTCCTTTACCAAGATAAAACTGATTATCTTGGATGCTTGCGTTATTCGCTTCTATCTCTTGATTTCTAGCTTCTCGATCTTTGCTGTTTTTGTGCGTTAGCGCGACGAATTGAATCAGTTCGTGTTGCTGCTCAGCGATATATCCATTTGGCTCTTTTACCCCTTCTGGCTTATCCGATAAATGTAACTTTACCAGTTCTTTGGTTAAACCTGTGGCTAAATCGAACGCAAACAGCGTATTGCCTGAACGGTAAGCTAATCGGTTATCACTTAAGAATTGCGGTGCATACTCATAGTTCGAAGAATGAGTAACTTGTGTCAAAGCGCCAGACTTCAGGTTTTTAACGAATATGTTACCCTTAAATTCATAAGATTGTAGCGTCCGCTCTTTATTATAAATCGCGTTTGCAGCACCAACGGCATGCAAATCTGACAGCGAAACCGCTTCGCTTGTTTGTGCGCTACTGACTTTAAATAGATCTCTTAACTCTGAACCAGCTTGCTTACGCTTATAGAAAACGGTTTTGCTATCGGCCCCCCAATACGCGCCTTCTGGTTGTCTTCCCAACCAATCAGGATGCGCCATTGCTTGTTTTAGGGTGATCTGCTCACCACCAAAATCAACGGGAGTGGCAACAACTTGTGGGACTGGTGAATTGGCTTCAACTTGTTGTGGTTTTGGGCTTACTTCAGTGGTCTGACAACCAGAAAGGAATAAACCTGAAGCGACTGCCATCGAGATAAGAGAGAGTTTCAACATGTGACTTTCTTATAATAGTTAAATTTGTCTAATTTAAGCAGAAAGCCAGCGGAATATCGACAGATTTAAGATTAAAAGCACAATGGGTGGGACAAAAAAAGGCCAGCATAGGGATGCTGGCCAAATACTCTCTGCGCTCACATAGTCGTTGATGGACAACGAGTATGAAATGAGGCCTATCCGCGCCTCACAATAGTAGACCGCACTATCAGAAAAGAGTTCCAAAAATTACAGTAAAAAAATTAAATTTTTTATATCCAACCTGAGCTCTTTGATAAAGGAATGAGCTAACTCAATAGTTATCAGAAGCTTAGGTTTTTAGTTAACAATGGGCCTCTTTAGCTAAAAACAGTAGTACTAATTCAAAATTAATTGCTGAGCGGTTTCCATAACCCCAGGGTAGTCTGCTTCAGGCAAGATATCAGCAAGCTCTGCCAGTGCTTCACCTAATTTATGAAGTGAGTCTGCTGACACGTTGATATGCCCCATTTTTCTGCCCGGTTTCGCATCTTTGCCATACCAGTGACTGGTTGTCCCCGGAACAGCAAGAACTTGCGATGGAATGTGACTTTGCCCTAAAACATTAATCATCGCGGTTGGGCGAAGCAGCCTTGTATCACCAATCGGTAAACCGGCAACGGCACGAATATGGTTTTCAAACTGGCTTACATGGGCACCTTGTTGAGACCAATGTCCTGAGTTATGTACCCTAGGCGCTATTTCATTAACCAATAATTGACCTTCAACATCGAAAAACTCAATAGCAAGTACACCAACATAATCGAGTGCATTCGCAAGTTTCGCAAATGCGTCTTCCGCTTGCGATTGAATATTGGCTTTCTCTTTCCCGGCAATTGATAAGGTCAGTACACCATTGGTATGCTGGTTTTCAGTCAACGGATAAATTTTACATTCGCCATTTTTTGCTCGCACACCAATAATCGACACTTCACGGTCAAACGGTATCATTTTTTCAGCAACGATAGAGTGAGGCTGTGCTTCAGTGCCTGCTTGCAAAAACTCGGACATTTCGGCCCAAGTACTATCTATTTCAGACTCTGATTTAACTCGCCATTGCCCTTTCCCATCATAGCCTGCCTGACAGGTTTTAACGACCAAAGGCATGCCTAACTCATCAATCGCTGTGAGAAAATGCGCTTTATCCGTAATGATTTTGAAAGGAGCACAAGGAACAGATGTTTTATCTAGTAGTGCTTTTTCTTTCGCGCGATCACCACCGGTGGCGATTGCTTCTGCGCCAGGGTAGAACTTACCGCTTTGTTCGCAAAGCGCTAAAACATCATGTGGAATATGTTCAAATTCGGCAGTGATGGCATCAGCATTGTCAATGGCTTGCTTTAATGACTCTGGTGTTGTTGCAAAGGTAACGGGGTTTATTACCGTTTGACTGCCAACATCATAAGCCAACACTTTTATATCAAGATGAGTTGACGATAGACTCATCATACGGGCTAATTGTCCCGCCCCTAAAACAAGAATATTCATGTTATTTCGCAGGATCTGGATTAGCTAATACCGTTTCTGTTTGTTCTTTTCTGAACGCTTCTACTTTTGCAAAAACCTCAGGCTGCTGACAACCTAAAATTTGAGCAGCTAGCAAACCGGCGTTTGCAGCACCAGCGTCGCCAATCGCTAACGTACCTACCGCAACACCTTTAGGCATTTGGCAAATTGACAGTAATGAGTCCACGCCATTTAGCGTTTTTGATTTTACTGGAACGCCAAGTACAGGCAGACTTGTAAATGCTGCCGCCATACCTGGTAGGTGTGCAGCACCGCCAGCACCGGCAATGATAACTTTGATCCCACGTTCTGCTGCTGTCGAAGCATAATCCGCTAAAAGCTGTGGAGTACGGTGAGCTGAAACCACTTTAGTTTCATAATCAATACCAAATTTATCTAACATTTCAGCTGCATGTTGCATTGTAGGCCAGTCTGATTTTGAGCCCATAATGATGCCAACGGTCATAATAATTCCTCGACTAATTTTGAACGATACAGGGCTAAGGTCCTTCACACCTTAGCTGCGGGCATTATACCTGAGTTCGTCTTTAATGCGAAGAATCAACTTATTGCAATTATCACGCGATGACACCCTGAGTTATTTAGACACTATCAATTCTTCAATACTTAATGCTTTAGCACGGTTAAAGTGAGAGAAAAACGTTTTAGGACCCATAATTAGGCATAGCACCGCGAGACCACCTGGGATCAGCACAATTTTTAAAGCTGGGCCAAGAATATAGCTGTAAAAAAAGATAAAAGGGATGAATAGAATGTATCCGATGAATAAGCTCAAATATTGCATAACAACTCCTCCTATTGAAATTTAATGAGCACGCTCAATTATAATAATGAGCGCGCTCATTATTTGCAAACTTTATCTCTTAAATAATCTGGAATTGTGCTACACTCTCTTCGCAAATAAAAAGGTAACCATATGAAAAAAAGAGAAATTACGTACAATAAAATTCTCAGTGCTAGTTGGCAGCTTTTTCAAGACAATGGTTTTGAAAACACCACTACTCGGCAAATTGCCCAAGCAGCAAACGTGGCAACGGGAACGGTTTTCTCTCACTTCCCCACTAAGCTCGACATGCTCAAAGTCGCAATGCATAACCAAATAGATGAACTAATTAATGAAGCGAAAACATCAGATGAGCAGCATAGTGCCAGCTTAAAGTTACGCCACTATGCAAAGTATTTATTTGCTTTTTATCTTAGCAATAGAGATTTCAGTAAAGAGCTGCTTTGTGGGATTATTTGGCATAGCGAATTCTTTAAGGGGCAACTCAATTTGTTCAAACACTTGTTATTCAGTGAGCAGGAATACAATGAGTTGAAAGCAACCGTTATGATGGACTGCTACTTTATGACCTTATTAGAAGGGTTAAGCAATGAGCATAGTTCTGTTGACCAGATGCTGCATTCTCTATCTCAGAAGTTGAAACTGGTTAACCAATAAACCGTATGATGTGTTCTTTATTGAATATTCATACGAATTTACTTGTGCTTTTGAACTTCTGACCATATAAAGCATCTAGGACTAGTGTAATAAGCAAGTGCTTGGGAAAAGTTACTTAGTTCCTTATTTTTGTCTAACGAGGTCAAAATGAAACGCGTCATCTTATTCCTTATCACTAACTTAGCAGTAATGCTAGTGTTAGGAATTGTGTTATCTATCTTAATGTCTGTGTTTGGTATTTCTAGCCGAAGCTATACAGGCATTATGGTTATTGCTGCCGTATTTGGATTCGGTGGTTCTTTTATCTCTCTTTACATGTCGAAGTGGATTGCAAAGAAATCAACAGGTGCCCATGTTATTGAGCAACCACGAAACGAAACTGAACATTGGTTAGTTTCTACTGTCGCAGAGCAAGCTAAAAAAGCAGGAATTGCGATGCCAGAAGTTGCGATTTACGACAGCCCTGAAATGAATGCGTTCGCAACCGGGCCGAGTAAAAATAACAGCTTAGTTGCTGTGAGTACTGGCCTACTCCACAACATGAATCAAGACCAAGCAGAGGCAGTGCTTGCGCACGAAGTGTCGCACGTTGCAAATGGCGACATGGTTACACTTACCTTGATCCAAGGTGTTGTAAATACCTTTGTTATATTCTTCGCTAAAGTATTGGCGGGTATTGTTGATAACTTCTTGAATGGCGATGAAGAAGAGTCAGGTGGAAGCTGGACATATTTTATTTTTGATATGATATTCCAGATCCTCTTTGGTATTCTGGCTTCTGTTGTTGTCGCTTACTTTAGTCGTAAACGAGAATTTGCAGCTGATAAAGGTGCAGCGGATTTAGTCGGTGCGCAAAAAATGCGTTCAGCATTAGAGCGTTTGAAGCACAACCATGAATCGCAATTAGAAGGCTCAATGATGGCTTTTGGTATTGCTTCAGGTAAGTCTATTGCAGACTTCTTTGCTTCTCACCCACCACTTGATGAAAGAATTCGAGCACTTTCGTAACTCTTTTTACATTCGTACTAGGGCAACGATTACGTTGCCCTTTTTTATAACTCAATTTTATACAGATTATTTCCAACAGCGCAAAACCCCAAACGCTTGAGTAGGTTTAATGAACGAAGATTATCAGCCGATACATGCGCCAAAACCACATTGAGCTTAAACTCAATCTGGCTTTTGTTTGCAAATAGACAACGTAAAGCTTCAAACATCACGCCTTTACCCCAATAATCAGGCATTAATTCATAGCCAATATGTAGGCCCTCAATATCACCGTCTTCGTGATAGAAACCAATACATCCAATCACCGCTTTAGTGCTTTTACACACGAGGCAAAAACGACCACCTATACCTTCATATTGACGCTCAATATCCATTTGGATCATGCATTTAAGGTCTACTTCAGTGAGGTTATCGCCGTAATCGTTATACGCTTTTACCTGCGGTAAATTAAGTAACGCTAATAACTGCGGATTATCTTTATGCCTTATGGGCCTGATGACTAGCCTTGGTGTTTCAAATTCCATAAAATGCTCAGGTCTAAGTATCTGCCACAATGGTAGCACTTATTGCAGCACATATACCTTTCAATATTATGATCGCTTGCATTGCTTTATAATTTAGCATTTTTGGAGAATGAATATGAGTCAAGAGTTCACCGTTATCCCACCAACGACAAAGGTTTACTGCCCAGAGAGAGGTGAAGGCTGGACTTTAACGGGCATTACAGGGATCGATGAAAATGCATCAGTGATGTTTTCTGGCGTACGCTATACCATCTCAGCAAAAGAAATTGTTGAGTCATTATTGCCAAACTTTAAAAATAGGCAAGAATCAAATAATTAGTACTTTTTAACTATTTCACTGTTGTAAAAGTGTAAATTATGATCAATTATAGCGCTAGATTGCAAAGTCAATAATGGAAGCGCCCGCCTTAAAGGATTAAGTCATCGCATTGCGTTGGACTCAATTGCGAAGACATTGCTTTGTGTTGTTTTAAGTTACAGGACGTAAACTTTTTAGGGTTCCTGCTATGTTAAAAGCATCACTCACAACACTTGGTTTACTCTCAACATTACTTTCCACATACACCTATGCAGATAGTTGCCCAGGTCAGGTTTTTGGTATTAACGCTGGCCGTGGCGATATTGGTATTTTGTTTGGCCTAGATGAAGGTGCAGGACAAGCCAGCGCCAATAGTTTAGCCGCTTTTAGTTCGGCAGCACTCGCCTATGATACTAGCAGTGCGCGTTGGTACTATGCATCCGCACCAAGGCCAATCGATTATAAAGTTGACACTAGTCATCTAAACTTACCAGCTGACGCAGATATTCCCATTGAAGGTAAAAAACATCGCTATGTTCAACTGGCATATTTTGATGGAACCTCCCATACCATAGTCGGTAGAACGGCTTATTTGGTGGGATTGGCATATGACAGCACAAACGATAGACTCATTGGAACGAGTTACGATTCTATTTACAGCATAGATAAAAACACAGGCGACGCGACTAAGCTCTCGGATCTCCCCTCATTGGCGGGAAAATACCGCGGCGATCTTGAGTTTTATAATGGTCGCTTGATTCTAGTCACGAGTGCAGCCGTCTACCAAGTTAATACCAATGACTTTTCTGTGACTAAATTATCTGATCACGACCTAACTGCTGTTACAGGGGCAAGCCTTAATAGTAATGGAGAGCTTATTATCAGTCGCGTTATCATTAATGACGCCGGACACACCAACAAAAGCGCAATTTATAAGTTAAACCCTGATACAGGAAGCACCTGTTATATCAATACATTACCAATACGAGTAAATGACCTTGCATATAACCCAAATGGCAGCAGTACATGCTATACCGTTTCTGGTTGCGGCGGCACACCAACCCCTCCTTCGCCACCGTCTTTTATGTTAACGAGTATTGAAAACACGGTTTATGAAGGAAATACCCTTAGCTATCAAATTACCTTAAGTAAAGTTTTCGAGCAGGACGTCAGCTTTTCGGTGGCGGTCAATGATGTGACAACGCAATCAAATGACTACGTAGCACCACCTACTTCATTGGTAATACCTACGGGCAGCACAACTGCTACCATTCAAATAGCAACAATAGACGATACTGAGTACACTGGCGATCGGGAACTCTCTTTGGGCGTAACTGGCGTGAGCAATACCTCAGGCAATGAAACCCTATCGGGAAACATACTCGACAATGAAACCGCGTGTGTGCCTGACAACTACACGCGGATCAATTACGCGTTCGTCAGAGAAGACTCATTATTCAATAATGACTGGGGTATCAAAGTAAATGGCCAGTATATTAAATTGCTTGATGAATACGGCAGTGCCGGCAGCTATGACATCCTTCAAGGACAATCCTTTACCTATGTGCTCGCTATTGATGGTAACAGTAATGCTCTATCAACCAAGTACCAAGTTTCAGGTACCAACCAACGTTGGGAAGATCAAAACGATAATGATTACAATGACTTTGAGGTCAGTGTGACAACACAAACCATTCAAAAAGGTTGTAATTAACAGACTCAAAGCGGCTTACTACCTTTAGAAGCCGCTTTGTTTAACCTGAACTCGGGATAAGAAGTTAGTTAATCCACTAAAATCACTAAGTTCAAAAGCGTAATATCACTCTAGCCAGAAGTTATTTCTTAATACAAGGCAAATTTGTGCGTCAATAGCTGGCCTATTGCAAGCAAATTTAACGCAGTAGTAAGGAATAACAGCTGCTAGAGAACAAGTTGTTATCCCGAGTTTAGGTTATTTAATACTAACTGGTGCCTGATTTAAGCTCAAACAACTCTAATAACGCTGAGCGAAGCTGTAGCTTTGGTGTGCCCTCACTGTAAGGCGCTGTTGCAAGCAGCGGACAGTCTAGACGAAGCTTTAAACTTTCAAGGTTTTCTTCAAATACAGACATCTCAGGGTCAATCTGGTTTGCAATCCACCCAACCAAATTCAGTCCTTTTTGCTTGATAGATTCTGCCGTTAAAAACGCATGATTCAAACAGCCTAGCTTCATGCCAACCACTAAAATAACGGGAAGTTGTTCTCTGACGACCCAATCATACAGATATTCGTTGTCATTAATGGGCAATGCCCAGCCACCTGCACCTTCACATAATATATACTCAGCGCCTAGTTGCTGAATTTCACTAAAGCGCTCATGTAGCTTATCGACTGTGATGTCAACATTTACCTGTCTTGCTGCAATATGCGGGGCAATTGCTGGTGCAAAACAAAATGGGTTAACTTGCTCGTAAGTACCGTGCACCGTCGCAGCTTCCATTAAACTGATAGCATCGACGTTCACTAGTTCACCAAATGCCTCTTCAGCATCCGCCGCAATCGGCTTAAAGCCAAAAGCCTTTTTGCCGTGCTTAGCCAACAGTTTCAGTAATAAAGTAGAAATATAGGTTTTACCTACTTCTGTGTCGGTCCCAGTTACAAAATATGCTTGATTCATTTCCTTAACTCCAAAAATCCGACTTGATAACTGACATCAAAACCATTTTCACTCTCAGGGTAGCTACTCAGCAGCTGAGCGTAAGCTGATTTGCCTAACAAACCTTGTCGACGAGAAGCGGTTTTTACATCGTTGGCACCGATATTTTTTACCGATCGCAACGCCTTTAACGGTGTGTCATAACTATCAATCAATAACGCTTCATCCGCCCAAGTCACTGCGAATCCGGCTTGTAGAGCAAAAGATTTAAGTGCCGACAGCGAATAAAATGAATTGATATGGCCACACTCATCGATGGCTCGCCATGCGCTATCGATTTCGTTTAACGAGCCGTCAAGCACTGAGCTTAGCAACACTCGTCCTTCTTTTTTTAGTACTTCATACAACTGCGCAAACAACGCTTGCGGGGAATTAGACCACTGAATTGCAAAATTACTAAAGACTAAGTCGATACAATTTGACTGAATAGCGAGTTTATCCATATCACAGCAAACACTATTTGTCGTATTTTCAGCGCTTGCCAACATAGCCAAGCTAAGATCCGCTCCAACATAATGATTCGTGAAGGCGTTTAATCTATGAAAGTTTTCATGTGGCCCGCATCCTAAATCGAGCAACCTAGGAAACATACGCACCGCACCAAGCTCGCTATTTTGCTGTGTTAAACGTGAAAAGAGTACATCTGCGGCCTGTTTTTGTACGTTGGCGTGTTGAGAGTATGATTGCGCGGCTTTTGAAAAGCACTTTGCTGTTTGCGTCTTTTGTGCTTTGCTCATGCTCCCTCCACTAAGGCCGAAACTAAATTGTCTATATCTTCGTGACTGTGCTGTGCCGTTATTGTTATTCGCAATCGTGCGGTATTTTGCGGAACCGTTGGTGGCCTTATAGCCCCAACCCAAAGTCCCTTTTCCTTAAGTTTATGTTGCGCCGCTAATACATTTTCGCTGCTACCATACACAAGAGGCTGTATGGCCGTATCACTTGGAATAGGAGATAAGTTGGTTTGTGCAACTAACGACTTAAAATAGTCGATGTTTACTTGTAATTTGTGTCTCGCTTCAGATGCAGCAAGCAATTTATTCAACTGGCATAATGCAACGCTTGCCATAATAGGCGACAACGCCGTTGTATAGATAAACTCACGATTAAATTGCGTCATGTAATTTATCACATCATGACTTGCTAATACCGCAGCTCCTTGACAGCCCATCGCTTTGCCAAAGGTGATCACCAAAATTTCAGGTTTAATGCCGCTTTCAATCGTGCCAAGTCCTTGCGCTCCCACAACGCCAAACGCATGAGCGTCGTCGACCATGAGCCACGCAGAATGAGACTTAGCCAGCACACTGATTTCAGATATCGGCGCTTTGTCTCCATCCATAGAAAACACCCCTTCAGTCACAATGAGTTTACTGTCGGCTTTGGTTTTTTCTAATCGAGACCTTAAGTGCGTCAAATCATTGTGATTAAAGCGAACAAACTTAGCGCTACCCGCTAAACCACCGTCTAACAGGCTGGCGTGGTTGAGCTTATCTTGGAACACCGCAGCGCTTAATTGCTTTTCTTGGGGCGTGAACAATGCCTTTAACACACTGGTATTAGCGGCAAAACCGCTTGGAAATAACAGTGCTGCATCATAACCCAAAACGCTGCAAAGCTTATCCTCTAGCTGACGGTGAATATCAAGATAACCCGTAACAAGCGCCGAACTACGGCTTCCGGCTTCAGTGCATGCGAGAGTGTTAAATTCCAACGAGTCTGCAAGTCCCAGGTAGTCATTGCTGGCAAAGTTAATATATTGCTGATCAGCAATTTTAATTCTACTTGCAGAGGCCTTTTCAACCACAATGCGTTTTCTTAGCAACCCTTCAGCGTGACGAGCTGCTAAGGCAGATTGAATATACTCAAACGACATTGATTAGTTGGCTTCGTAAAATAGCTCTGATGTCGCCTTGTCCGCAATTGCAGAGCTTAACGATGCCTCATAGGCCTCATCCGAATAATCTTCACGTTTTTCAGGGTTCATCCCAAGTTTTCTGATGAGGTTCATATCGGCGTCTGCTTCCGGGTTTTCCGTGGTTAATAGCTTATCACCATAGAAAATTGAGTTAGCGCCAGCGAAGAAACACATAGACTGCATCTGTTCATTCATTGCCGTTCTACCTGCAGATAAACGCACGTAACTGTGTGGCATCATGATGCGCGCAACCGCAATAGTACGGATAAACTCAAAGTGATCGAGATCATCAACATTTTCAAGTGGCGTGCCCTTTACCTTAACAAGCATGTTAATCGGTACACTTTCTGGTTGTTTTGGCAGGTTTGCTAATTGGATCAGCAAGCCATAACGATCAGATGCCTGCTCTCCCATTCCTACAATACCACCAGAGCACACTTTCATTCCTGCATCTCTTACGTGATCAAGGGTATCGAGTCTGTCTTGATAAGTTCTTGTCGTGATAATCTGCTCGTAGTATTCAGGTGAGGTGTCCAAATTATGGTTGTAATAATCCAGGCCCGCTTCTCTTAGCGTGTGCGCTTTTTGATTATCCAGTTTACCCAAAGTCATACAGGTTTCTAGACCTAGCTCTTTAACTTCTTTCACCATTTTGGCGATATAAGGCATATCTCTGTCTTTTGGATCAGACCAAGCGGCGCCCATACAAAAACGCGTCGCGCCCTTTTCTTTCGCCAACTTAGCTTGAGTTACAACCTTTTCCACTTCCATCAAACGCTCTCGTTCAAGATCAGTTTTGTAATGACCTGACTGTGGGCAGTATTTGCAATCTTCAGGACAGGCACCCGTTTTGATAGACAGCAAAGTGGAGATTTGAACTTCATTGGGATTGAAGTGTTTGCGGTGAATACTTGCTGCATAAAAAAGTAAGTCGTTAAAAGGCATGGTGAACAGTGTTTTTACTTCTTCATGTGTCCAATCGTGTCTTAGCGCGCCTAATTCCATATTTTCATTCTCTTTTTATTCTTGCCTAAATTTACAACACGAGTATTTTCTAGTGATTAAATTTAGCGCAGTCAAACTGACGGTGATTGGCTTAGTCTACTTCTTAGCTTAGTATTGTCAACGTTACATGCGCCCACAAGGTTTACAAATGAACAATAAACAGACAATCGATATTGAATTTGATCGCAAGCATATATGGCACCCTTATACATCGATGATTAACCCTCTGCCCGTCTATCCAGCCGCAAGAACATTCGAGAACAAAATTGAGCTTGAAACTGGCGAAACTCTCATTGACGGTATGGCATCCTGGTGGAGTGCTGTGCATGGTTATGGTCATCCAGAAATAATCACGGCGATAAAAAATCAAGCAGACACGATGAGCCATGTCATGTTTGGGGGGCTAACTCATCAGCCTGCCGTGGAGTTATGCAAACTACTTGTGGAGCTAACCCCAGCCCCACTTAATCGAGTATTTCTAGCCGACGGTGGCTCAGTCAGTGTTGAAGTTGCAATCAAAATGGCGATCCAATATTGGTTGAGTAAAGGCAAAAAGAACAAAACCCAAATAATGACAGCCAAAAAAGGCTATCACGGTGATACATTCGCGGCGATGAGCGTTTGCGACCCTGTGAATTCAATGCATGCCATGTACCAAGGCTTTTTACCTGAGCAAGTGTTTGTCGATGCCCCTAAAAGTGAGTTTTACGGCAGCCAAAGCCAAGATGAACTTAACACGTTAGAAACCGCATTTGCTGCTCATCATGAAAAGGTCGCGGCATTTATCATCGAACCGATAGTACAAAATGCAGGCGGTATGAACTTCTACCACCCTGAATATCTCAAGGCGATTCGAGCGCTATGCGATAAGTATGAGGTGCTACTAATTTTAGATGAAATTGCGACTGGATTTGGCCGTACAGGTAAAATGTTTGCCTGTGAACACGCAGGGATCTCACCGGATATTATGTGTGTTGGCAAAGCGCTTACTGGCGGAAACATGACGCTCGCGGCCACTTTGGCAACAGAAGATGTGGCTTTGGGTATTAGCCAAGGCGAAGCGAAAGTGTTAATGCACGGACCAACTTTTATGGGAAACCCGCTAGCGTGTGCTGCCGCAGTTGCTAGTCTCACTATCTTAAAGCGCCAAGAAACAATGGCCAATATTGAACGAGTCGCGAGCGCGCTTAACGCACTCAAGCGCTGTCTTAATCTAAATGCAGTAATAGATGTCAGGGTTCTTGGTGCGATTGGCGTGGTGGAAGTGGAAAGGGTTGTTGATGTTGCAAAAATCCAAAAATTCTTTATTCAGAAAGGTGTCTGGATAAGACCATTTGGCAAGCTAATTTATATTATGCCGCCTTATATCACCTCAAATGAAGATATTGAATCACTCATTGACGCGATTTATATTGCCATTGACGGCGAACACTTCTAAAACACAATAAATTTGGAATTAGGTCTATTTCATGACCTAATTCTAACAATGCAATCTAAAATCATGGCGCATAATCAATAAAATTACGTTATTTCGAACTTTCCTCGCTTTGTACCTGAAATGACATCAATGGTATGTTACCATGCTCGCTTTTATCATTAGCAAATGAGAAAAGAGACATATTATCTATGCAGCAAACCGTCAAATTGCAGCCAGCTGAAGCTTATCAGCCCCCTCGTTTTACTGTTTACCAACACCGCCAAATTGATAAGATTGAGCAATTGGATAAACTACCTGAACACCTTCGCTTTCAAATGAAAGTCGTCGCCAACGTGTTTCCTTTTCGCGTTAATAACTTTGTCATTGAAGAGCTCATAGATTGGGACAAAGTGCCTAATGACCCTGTTTTTCAATTAACTTTCCCACAGCGCGGTATGTTGGATGACGAGTCATACGAGCAAATGGCCAACTTGTTAAGTCGTGAACATACACCAGAAGAAGTGTTTAACCTCGCAACCAAAATTCGTCAAAAGTTAAACCCGCACCCAGCTGGTCAAATGGAAAAAAATGTTCCTGAGTATGAAGGTGAACGCGTAGACGGAATCCAACACAAATATAAAGAAACAGTGTTGTTTTTCCCGTCTCAAGGACAATACTGCCACTCATATTGCACTTTCTGCTTCCGCTGGGCGCAGTTTGTTGGAAAGGCAACTCGCTTCAATAATAACGACGCTGAATTACTTCATAACTACTTAGCCGAGCACACCGAAGTGACCGACCTACTGATGACCGGTGGCGATCCTATGGTAATGCGCACCGTTAAATTGCGTAAATACCTAGAGGCGCTAAAAGAACCAAGGTTTGACCATATTCGTACCATCAGGATCGGTACTAAATCTCTCACTTTTTGGCCTTTTAGATACGTCACCGATCCAGATGCACAAGAGCTGTTAGCCTTACTAAAAGAGCTGGTTGATGCCGGAAAGCATGTATCAATCATGGCGCACGTTAACCACAAACAAGAACTGCGTACTGATGTCACACGTGAAGCGATTAAACTCATCCGCAAAACTGGTGCGCAGATCAGAACACAAGCACCGCTTTTAAATAATATAAACGTAGACGCTGACATGTGGGCTGACATGTGGAAAGAGCAAACACAGCTTGGCATGATCCCCTACTACATGTTTATCGAGCGTGATACCGGCGCTAAGCGTTACTTTGAAATCCCGTTACATAAAACGTGGGAAACTTTCCGTGAAGCTTATAAGCAAGTCTCTGGTGTGAGCCGCACAGTTCGAGGCCCTTCAATGAGTGCAGGTCCTGGAAAAGTTGAGGTGTCTGGCGTAACCGAAGTCGCGGGCGAAAAAGTATTTGTGCTGCGCTTTATTCAAGCTCGAAACCCTGACTGGGTGCAGCGTCCATTCTTTGCCAAGTTCGACGAGAATGCCCACTGGCTGGATGACTTAAAGCCAGCATTTGGCGAAGAGAAGTTTTTCTGGCAGGACGAGTACGACGCCATGTAAATGTAAAAATATCAAAAAGCCAGAAAATTTCTGGCTTTTATTTTATCTGGCGCATTTAAATAACCTAGTGTTTGAATAAGATACGAGCTAACTCATTGCTTTTAAAATCACAGTGAATTATTTCCTTATCTAGCCAGATAGTTTTGCAGATAACTGGCTGCTAAAAGCATTAATTTGAATAATGTTTAACTGTATCTATCAGGTTTGATTGCTAGGAATTAATCAAATATGACATCGCTTAAGGGCCAAACTGGGCGGTTCAACAGCAACACCATATCTTAAACCCAATTGCGATAAAGGGCACTCGACTGACTCGTATTTGGACAAAACGAGTTGGGAGAACGTCTGTATTAGGTGAGTTTCGCATAAAAATTTCTATGGCGCGAAGTTAATAGCCTTGTTAGTAGCTATGTCCAAAGCGCCCACCTGATATGAATTAAACGAATCAGCATCTGGTTTTCTTCTTGATACTTTTCTTCGCGACAAGGAATATCGTCTTCATCATACAAATCGCTGACACCCACCTCTAATTTGCACCTTCCTAAGATACCACCTAAGCTTTAGCTCTGCACTCAATGGATTGAGGAAACCAAACTATGGCAACTGCCCGTAAAAGACAAATCAGTTTAACCGACACCAAATATTATCACTGTATCTCCCGTTGCGTCAGGCGCGCATTTCTCTGTGGCGAAGATAAATTTACTGGTAAATCATATGAACACCGCCGTGATTGGGTTGAAGAAAAGCTCTTGATGTTGGCTTCCATATTTTGCATTGATGTTTGTGCTTATGCCGTGATGAGTAATCATACTCACATTGTTTTATATGTTGATGACAAAAGGGCGAAACGTCTGTCGGATGAAGCAATTGTGATGCGGTGGCACAAGTTGTTTAAAGGCAATTGGATAAGCCAAAAATTTACTGAAGGTGAGCCACTCAATGAATCGGAACAATTGATATTCGATGAGCATGTCGCCAAGTACAGGGAAAGGCTCGCAGATATTAGCTGGTTTATGCGAGTGCTTAACGAAGACATCGCCCGCCGAGCAAATAAAGAAG